>NZ_SSBM01000008.1:0-274126 GCF_004795115.1 Streptomyces sp. A0592 | reverse complement strand
TTCAACCGGCTCAAGCAGTGGCGCGGCATCGCGACCAGGTACGACAAGACCGCCCAGTCCTACCAAGCAGCCGTCACCCTCGCGTCGCTCCTGATGTGGGCGTGACACTTTGACGACAACTCCTAGCGGCGGGTGCGGACCCGGTTCAGGAGTTCCGACGCCGGGTGCGGGCCCGTGGGCTCGGGGTGGCGGGGCAGCCGGTGCGGCATGGAGCCGTACCAGGTGCGCGAGACCGTGTAGCCGAAGGCCAGGCAGATCATGCCGCCCACGGCGTCGAGCCAGAAGTGGTTGGCGGTGGCCACGATGACGACGAGGGTCGCCGTCGGGTAGAGCAGGCCCAGGATCCGGGCCCAGGGGGCCGAGGCGACCGCGAAGATCGTCAGCCCGCACCAGAGCGACCACCCTATGTGCATGGACGGCATCGCGGCGTACTGGTTCGACATCTGCTTGAGGTTCCCCGAGGCCATGGAGCCCCAGGTGTGGTGGACCAGCACGGTGTCGATGAAGTCCTGCCCGTTCATCAGCCGGGGCGGCGCGAGCGGGTAGAAGTAGTAGCCGACGAGGGCCACGCCGGTGGTCGCGAAGAGGACCAGGCGCGTGGCGGCGTACCGGCCGGGATGGAACCGGTAGATCCACACCAGCACGCCGATCGTCACGACGAAATGCAGCGTGGCGTAGTAATAGTTCATGCCCACGATCAGCCACGTCACGGAGTTGACCGCGTGGTTGACCGACTGCTCGACGGCGATGCCGAGGGTCTGCTCGACCTCCCAGATCCAGTCGGCGTTCGCGAGGGCGATCGACTTCTGCTCGGGCACGGCGTTGCGGATCAGCGAGTAGGTCCAGTAGCTGACCGCGATCAGCAGGATCTCGAACCAGATCCGCGGCCGGCGCGGGGCGCGCAGCCGGGACAGCAGGGTGCGGTCGGAACCCGGGCGGGTCTCGGTCTCGACCACTACGGGTGAGGAGACGTCCGTCCGGGTTTCCAGTGTCTTCACGCTCGATTCACCCATGGGGAGAGAGTCTGCCAGATGAGCTCTCGCCTCCGATCATCCCTCGGGACGGTCTTCGGCGCAGCCGCTCCGCCTCAAGTACGACTCGGGGTGCGCCGCTGTCCGGGTCCCGAGGCCGTGGAACCGCGCACGACCAGTTCCGGCAGGAAGACGAATTCGCTGTGGGGGGCCGGCGTACCGCCGATCTCCTCCAGCAGGGTCCGCACCGCCGCCTGCCCCATCGCCTGCACGGGCTGGCGGATCGTGGTCAGCGGCGGGTCGGTGAAGGCTATGAGCGGGGAGTCGTCGAAGCCGACGACCGAGACGTCCTGCGGCACCCGCAGGCCCTGCTGGCGGGCAGCCCGGATCGCACCGAGCGCCATCATGTCGCTCGCGCACACCACGGCCGTGCAGCCGCGTGAGATCAGTGCGGACGCGGCGGCCTGGCCGCCCTCCAGGGAGTAGAGGGAGTGCTGGATCAGTTCCTCGATCTCGGCGTCGCCGAGTCCGAGCCGTTCCTTCATCCCGATCCGGAAACCCTCGATCTTGCGCAGGACCGGTACGAACCGCTTCGGTCCGACCGCGAGGCCGATGCGGGTGTGCCCGAGGGCGGTGAGGTGGGTGACGGCGAGCTGCATCGCGGCGCGGTCGTCGGGGGAGACGAAGGGGGCCTGGACCTTGTCGGAGAAGCCGTTGATGAGGACGTAGGGGACGCCCTGGCCGCGGAGTTGGTCATACCGGCCCATATCGGCCGTGGTGTCGGCATGCAGGCCGGAGACGAAGATGATCCCGGAGACCCCGCGGTCGACGAGCATCTCGGTCAGCTCGTCCTCGGTGGAACCGCCGGGGGTCTGCGTGGCCAGCACCGGCGTGTACCCCTGGCGCGTCAGGGCTTGGCCGATGACCTGGGCGAGCGCCGGGAAGATGGGGTTGTCCAGCTCGGGCGTGATCAGTCCGACGAGGCCGGCGCTGCGCTGGCGCAGCCGTACGGGGCGCTCGTAGCCGAGGACGTCGAGCGCGGCCAGCACGGATTCGCGGGTGCCCGCGGCCACACCGGGCTTGCCGTTGAGCACGCGGCTGACTGTGGCTTCGCTGACCCCCGCCTGGGCTGCGATGTCGGCTAGCCGTGCGGTCACGGGATTGGACTCTACCGGTCGCCGGTTCACGTAGGAACCTGAGTGCGCGGAGTGGGACGTCCGGGTTTGCGTGCGGTTCCCCGTGCGGGCCCCGGTGCCGTCCCCCGTGCCGTCCCCGGTGCCGTCACAGGGCCCACCACGTGCACGAGTCCGCGGGGAGGCGGACCGTACGGCCGTCGGTCTCCACCGGTGCGCTGGAGAGTACGGGGCGGCCGGGCGCGGGGAGTTCGACGGGGTCGGGGCGGGTGTTGAGGGTGCAGGCGAAGCCGGGGCGGGTGAAGAGGAGGACGCCGTCGGGGGCGGGCAGCCAGCGCATCCCGCGGGGGTCGGGGGACGGGCCGGCCTCGGGCGCACCGAGGCCGGGCATCGCCCGGCGCAGCTCCAGGGCGGCGCGGTAGAGCTCCAGCGTGGAGTGCGGGTCGCCGGTCTGGGCGGCGACGCTGAGCCCGGCCCAGGCCGGGGGCTGCGGGAGCCAGCTGCCGGCCGGCCCGAACCCGTACGGGGGCTCCGCCCCGCCCCAGGGCATCGGCACGCGGCAACCGTCGCGCAGCCCGTCCTGCCCCTCCGCCTCCGGCGCGGTCAGCAGCTCGGCCCCGGGTCCGGCCCCGGCTTCGGCCTGCGGCCGGGCGGGCCCGTCCGCCTGAGGCGGGACGGGCGGCACGGCCTCCGGCGCGATGGGCGCTGCGGCTTCGCCGGGCCGGGGGGAGATCAGGCCGGGGTTCGCGGGGGGCTGCGGCCGGGGGCCGCGGCGGAAGGCCGGGTCCTGGCGGGATTCCGGGGGGAGGTCCGTGACCTCGGGGAGGCCGAGTTCCTCGCCCTGGTAGAGGTAGGCAGAGCCAGGGAGGGACAGCATCAGCATGGCCGCGGCCCGGGCACGGGCCAGGCCCTGTGCGCCGCCGCCGTAGCGGGTGACGTGGCGGACCACGTCGTGGTTCGACAGGACCCAGGTGGTGGGGGCGCCCACGCCCGTGGTGGCGGACAGGGACTCGTCGATCACCTTCCGCATCGCCTCCGGATCCCACGGGCACACCAGGAAGCGGAAGTTGAACGCCTGGTGGAGCTCGTCCGGGCGGACGTACAGGGCGAGCCGCTCGGAGGAGGGGGCCCAGGCCTCGGCGACGCCGATGCGCCGGCCCTCGTAGGAGTCCAGGAGGCGCCGCCACGCGCGGTGGATCTCGTGGACCCCGTCCTGGTCGAAGAAGGGCAGCGGCTCCGTGCCGATGAGCGTGGCCTGGGCGCCGCGGCCGATGTCCGGCAGGCCGTCCGCCTTGACCATGCCGTGTGCGACGTCGATGCGGAAGCCGTCCACGCCCAGGTCGAGCCAGAAGCGGAGGACCGAGTCGAACTCCGCCGAGACCTCCGGGTGGGTCCAGTCGAGGTCCGGCTGTTCCGGGGCGAAGAGGTGCAGGTACCACTCGCCGTCCGCGACCCGGGTCCAGGCCGGGCCGCCGAAGATCGACTCCCAGTCGTTCGGCGGCAGGCTCCCGTCCGCGCCCCGCCCGCGGCGGAAGAGGTAGCGCTCCCGGGCCCCCGGCTCCCCGGCGAGCGCGGCCCGGAACCACGGGTGCTGCTCGGAGGTGTGGTTCGGCACCACGTCCACGATCACCCGCAGCGCCAGCTCGTGGGCGGCCCGGACGAGCTCTTCGGCGTCGGCGAGGTCGCCGAAGAGCGGGTCGACGGCCCGGTAGTCGGCGACGTCGTAGCCGCCGTCCGCCTGCGGGGAGACGTAGAAGGGGGTGAGCCAGACGGCGTCGACCCCGAGGCGGGCGAGGTGGGGGAGGCGGGAGCGGACGCCGCGCAGATCGCCGATCCCGTCGCCGTCACTGTCGGCGAAGGAGCGTACGTACACCTGGTAGATGACGGCATCGCGCCACCAGTCACCGCTCGCGGTCGTCGCGTTGCTGTAAGCGCTTGCAAGGCCGACGGCCGTCGACTCGTGGGTCATATCGGGGTCAACGCCGCGACATGCCCCCTGGTTGCGGGCCCGGGCAGTCGAAGAGCATTCGAACTAACAGCAAGCTGCGGCAACCGTACGGACACACGGATGTAACGATCGCCTCCGCTTGCAGAAAGTTTGCGCAAGGCCTTTCGGTCCTCTTTCAGTCTTGTTACGTTCCTGGCAACTCGGGACCGCGAGGGCGCGGCCGGGATCATCGAAGGAGTTCATATGCGGCGTGGCATAGCGGCCACCGCGCTGGTCGCGGCCCTGGCGCTCGCGGCGACGGCTTGCGGCGGTGACGACAAGGGCGACGGCGGGACCGACGCCGGCGGCGAGCTTTCCGGCACGGTCACGTGGTGGGACACCGCGAACGACGCCGAGAAGGCCAGCTTCCAGAAGATCGCCGAGGCGTTCACTGCGAAGCACCCGAAGGTGACCGTCAAGTACGTCAACGTTCCGTACGGCGACGCGCAGAACAAGGTCAAGAACGCCTTCAGCAGCGGTTCCGACGCTCCTGACGTGATCCGTGCCGACGTCGGCTGGGTCGCGGACTTCGCCTCCCTCGGCTACCTCGACGAGGTCCCGGCGGACATGGCGAAGAAGGTCGACAGCGAGTTCCTGCCGCAGGCCGCGGCCAGCGGCAAGTACGAGGGCAAGACCTACGCCGTACCGCAGGTCATCGACACCCTCGGCCTCTTCTACAACAAGAAGATGCTCGCCGACGCCGGCGTCCAGCCCCCCAAGACGCTGGCCGAGCTGAAGACCGCCGCCGAGGCGATCAAGGCGAAGACCGGCAAGGCCGCCCTCTACCTGCGCGGCGACGACTCCTACTGGTTCCTCCCGCTGATCTACGGCGAGGGCGGCGACCTCGTCGACGCGAAGAACAAGACGGTCACCGTCGACAACGAGGCGGGCGTCAAGGCCTTCAAGACCGCCCGCGACCTGGTCACCTCGGGTGCGGCGATCACCAACGCCACCGACGGCTACGCCAACATGCAGACGGCCTTCAAGACCGGCGAGGCCGCCATGATGATCAACGGTCCGTGGGCCGTCGCCGACACCTACGCCGGCGACCAGTTCAAGGACAAGGCCAACCTCGGCATCGCCGCCGTCCCGGCCGGCTCGGCCAAGGCCGGTGCCCCGCAGGGCGGCCACGACCTCGGCGTCTACGCCGGCTCGAAGAACCGCGCCGCCGCGCACGCCTTCGTCGAGTACATGACCTCGCAGGAGGTCCAGGTCCAGTCCGCCAAGGAGCTGAGCCTGCTGCCGACCCGTACCGCCGCCTACGAGCAGCCGGACGTCAAGAGCAGCGAGATGGTCGCGTTCTTCAAGCCGGCCGTGGACAAGGCCGTCGAGCGCGCCTGGATCCCGGAGAACGGCTCCCTCTTCGAGCCGCTCAAGGTCGAATACACCAAGGCGATCACCGGGGCGTCGAGCCCGGAGGACGCGGCCAAGGCGGCCGGCATCGAGTTCCGCAAGATCCTCAAGGGCTGGAAGTAACGAAACGATGGCTGCTGACACCAGCCAGTCTGTGGTGAAGGCCGCGGACGACGGAGTCGGGAACGACTCCGCCGTCCGCGGCCGGAGCCGCTGGACTGACAGCGGGAACACAGGGAACACCCGGAACACCCGGAACGCAGGTGGCCTGAGGCGCGCCCTCGCCACCCACTGGTACGCCTGGGCCATGGTCGCCCCGGTGGTGCTCGTCCTCGGCGTGATCATCGGCTGGCCGCTGGTGCGCGGCGTCTACCTGTCGCTGACCGACGCCAACGAGCGCAACGTCGCCCGCGACATCGGCGCCCGCCACATCGACGCCACGTACGAGTTCATCGGACTCGACAACTACACGGCGGTGCTCGGCGACCCGGTGTTCCTGCAGCGGCTGGTGTGGACGGTGGTCTGGACCGTCGCGTGCGTGTCCATCACGTTCGTGCTCGGACTGACCCTCGCCAACATGCTGAACCGGCAGTTCCGGGGCCGCGCCGCCTACCGGATGGCGCTCATCCTGCCCTGGGCCGTGCCCGGCTTCGTCTCCGTCTTCGCCTGGCGGTTCCTCTTCAACCGCGACAACGGCATCCTCAACAAGGTCCTCGACGGCGGCGGCATCGCCGCCGTGCCGTGGCTCGACGACCCGACCTGGGCCAAGTTCTCGGTCATCGCCGTCAACGTCTGGCTGGGCATCCCCTTCATGATGGTCGCGCTCCTCGGAGGCCTGCAGTCCATCCCCGGCGAGCTCTACGAGGCCGCCGAGATGGACGGCGCGAGCGCCTGGCAGCGCTTCCGCCACATCACGATGCCCGGGCTGCGCACGGTCAGCATGACGGTGATCCTGCTCTCCACCATCTGGACCTTCAACATGTTCCCGGTGATCTTCCTGCTCACACGGGGCGGACCGGGAGACTCCACCGAGATCCTGGTGACCCAGGCCTTCCGGGAGGCCTTCATCACGAGCCCGCGCGACTTCGCCGTCTCCGCGACGTGGGGCGTACTGATCCTCCTGCTGCTCATGATCTTCGCGCTGGTCTACCGGCGCTCGCTGCGCAAGCAGGGAGAGGTGTGGTGACCATGACCACGACCCGCACGCGGACCCGGGGCAGCCGCACCCCCTTCGCCTCCTTCGGCCTGCACGCGACCCTCGTCGTCGCGTCCGTCATCGCCGTCTTCCCGGTCCTGTGGATCCTGCTGACCTCGCTCAAGCCCGCGCAGCACGCGATCACCACGGACTTCGTCAAGGAACCCACGCTCAGCAACTACACGTACCTGCTGGAGTCGAGCCACTTCCTCGACTGGTTCCTCAACTCCGTCCTGGTCGCCGGCGTCACCACCGTCCTCGGTGTCTTCATCGCCGCCACCACCGGATACGCGGTCAGCCGGTTCAAGTTCCCCGGCATGAAGCCGCTCATGTGGACCCTGCTCATCACGCAGATGTTCCCCATGGCCATCCTGATCGTCCCGCTCTACAACCTGATGGGACAGCTCGGGCTGCTCAACCAGCCCGTCGGCCTGATCATCACCTACCTCACCATCGCCGTGCCGTTCTGCGCATGGATGATGAAGGGCTTCTTCGACACCATCCCGGTCGAGATCGACGAATCCGGCCGCGTCGACGGACTCAACCCCTTCGGCACCTTCTGGCGGCTGATCCTCCCGCTCGCCAAGCCCGGCCTCGCCGTCACCGGCTTCTACGCCTTCATCACCGCCTGGGGCGAGGTCGCGTACGCCTCCGCCTTCATGGTCGGCGACGAGAACCTGACCCTGGCCGGCGGCCTCCAGACCTTCGTCACCCAGTACACCTCCAACTGGGGTGCGATGAGCGCCGCCTCGGTCCTCATCGCCATCCCCGCGGCGATCTTCTTCGTTTTCGCCCAGCGTCACCTCGTCGCCGGGATGACGGCAGGCGCCACCAAGGGCTGACCACCCGAGCCTGCCGTTCCCCTTCCGGCCCGATCTCTCCAAGGACGACATGACCCAGCACCTCGCCGACGCACTTCCCACCACCACCGGCACCACGCCCGGCTGGTGGAGAGACGCGGTGATCTACCAGGTCTATCCGCGCAGCTTCGCCGACTCCAACGGGGACGGCATGGGGGACCTCGAAGGCATCCGCAGCCGCCTGCCCTACCTCAAGGAGCTGGGCGTCGACGCCGTCTGGCTCAGCCCCTTCTACGCCTCCCCGCAGGCCGACGCCGGCTACGACGTCGCCGACTACCGGGCCATCGACCCCATGTTCGGCACCCTGCACGACGCCGACGCCGTGATCCGCGAAGCCCACGCACTCGGCCTGCGCATCATCGTCGACCTCGTCCCGAACCACTGCTCCGACCAGCACGAATGGTTCAAGCAGGCGCTGCGCGAAGGCCCCGGTTCCCGGCTGCGGGAGCGCTTCCACTTCCGTCCCGGCAAGGGCGAGGACGGCGAACTGCCGCCCAACGACTGGGAGTCGATCTTCGGCGGCCCGGCCTGGACCCGGGTCGCGGACGGCGAGTGGTACCTGCACCTCTTCGCGCCCGAGCAGCCCGACTTCAACTGGGACCACCCGGCCGTCCAGGACGAGTTCCGCTCCATCCTGCGCTTCTGGCTCGACCTCGGCGCCGACGGCTTCCGCGTCGACGTCGCCCATGGCCTGGTCAAGGCCCCCGGCCTGCCCGACCTCGGCGCCAGGGACCAGCTCAAGCTGCTCGGCAACGACGTCATGCCCTTCTTCGACCAGGACGGCGTCCACGAGATATACCGCTCCTGGCGCCGGATCCTCGACGAGTACGAGGGCAACCGCGTCCTGGTCGCCGAGGCCTGGACCCCCACCGTCGAGCGCACCGCCCGCTACGTCCGCCCCGACGAGATGCAGCAGGCGTTCAACTTCCAGTACCTGACCAGCGACTGGGAGGCGACCGCGCTCCGCGAGGTCATCGACGGCTCGCTCGCCGCGATGCGCCCCGTCGGCGCCCCCACCACCTGGGTGCTGTCCAACCACGACGTCACCCGGCACGCCACCCGCTTCGCCAACCCCGCCGGCCTCGGCACCCAGCTGCGCGAGCCCGGAGACCGCGAGCTCGGTCTGCGGCGTGCCCGCGCGGCGAGCCTGCTGATGCTGGCGCTGCCCGGTTCGGCGTACGTCTACCAGGGCGAGGAGCTCGGCCTGCCCGACGTCACCGACCTGCCGGACGAGGTCCGCCAGGACCCGTCGTTCTTCCGCGCGGCGGGGCAGGACGGCTTCCGCGACGGCTGCCGGGTCCCCATCCCGTGGTCGGGCACCGAGGCCCCGTACGGCTTCGGCACCGGCGGCAGCTGGCTCCCGCAGCCCGACTCCTGGGCCGAGCTGAGCGTGGAGGCGCAGTCCGGTGACCCGTCCTCCACCCTGGAGCTGTACCGGGCCGCCCTGCGGCTGCGCCGCGAGCACCCGGACCTGGGCGCGGGCGAGTCCGTGGACTGGCAGGAGGCACCGGAGGGCGTGCTGGTCTTCCGGCGCGGGGACTTCCTGTGCACCGCCAACACCACGGGTGCGGCCGTACGGCTCCCCGTCACCGGCGAGGTGCTGCTGTCCAGCGGTGCGACGGTCGAGGACACGGTCGCGGGCGGCCTGCTGCCGGCCGACACCACGGTGTGGTGGCAGGTGACGGCGGGGTGACCTCCCCCCTCCGGCTGACGGACATCGCCGCGCAGGCCCAGGTCAGCGAGGCGACGGTCAGCCGTGTGCTCAACGGCAAGGCAGGCGTCGCGGCCGGCACCCGGCACAAGGTGCTGGCCGCGATGGACCTGCTCGGCTACGAGCGGCCCGTGCGGCTCAAGCGCCGCAGCAACGGCCTCGTCGGCCTGCTGATCCCGGAGCTCACCAACCCGATCTTCCCGGCGTTCGCGCAGGTCATCGAGCAGGCCCTGGCCGGGCACGGCTACACGCCGGTGCTGTGCACGCAGACACCCGGCGGGGCCACCGAGGACGAGCTGGTCGAGCAGCTGGAGGAGCGGGGGGTCACCGGCATCGTCTTCCTGTCCGGGCTGCACGCCGACGCCCACGCCGATCCGGCCCGCTACCAGCGCCTCGCCTCCCGCGGGCTGCCGTTCGTGATGATCAACGGCTTCAACGAGCACGTGAACGCCCCCTTCATCTCCCCGGACGACCGCGCGGCCGCCGAAATGGCCGTACGGCACCTGCAGGACCTCGGGCACGAACGGATCGGGCTGGCCATCGGGCCGACCCGCTACGTGCCCTCGGCCCGCAAGGAGCAGGGCTTCCGGGCCGTCGTGCCGGACGCGGAGGCCGAAGGGCGGATCCAGCGCACCCTTTTCACGGTCGAGGGCGGCCATGCCGCGGGCGGCGCCCTCCTCGACCGCGGCTGCACGGGCATCGTGTGCGGCAGCGACCCGATGGCGCTCGGGGTGATAAGGGCCGTGCGCGAGCGGGGCCTGCGGGTACCGCAGGACGTGTCGGTGGTCGGCTTCGACGACTCCCCGCTGATCGCGTTCACGGACCCGCCGCTCACGACCGTCCGCCAGCCGGTACGGGCGATGGCGACGGCGGCGGTGGGCGCCCTCCTGGAGGCCGTGTCCGGAACCCCGGTCCAGCGCACGGAGTACGTCTTCCAGCCGGAGCTGGTGGTGCGGGGGTCTACGGGGCAGGTGCCGTAGGGGCGGGGCGGGGTTCCAGCCCCCTCGGCCCCCCCACGCCGGGCTGGTGGTTGCCCACCCGCCTCGCCGGCCGTGGCCCGCTCGACCGGAAGCGCGAGGCGGCGGGCACGGTGAGGTCGCGGGGGTCTCGGCGGGGCGGGATGGGCAGCACGCGGGGTGGTGTGGGGGTGCGGTGCCTCAGCGGGGCGGGACCGGTAGCGCGCGGGGTGGTGTGGGGGCGGGGTCTGAGCGGGGCGGTATCAGGGTTGTGCTGGGGGTTTCCCGTCCGTCCTATCGTCTTCCGTGTCGGGCCGGTCCCTCAAGGGCGCTCCTTTGTCGCGTCGCTTCGCGATGTCGCTGCGCTCCACCCTTGACCGCCCGTCCCGCCCCGGAAAATCGAGGACAGCCGGGAAGCCCCCAGAAGAACGGGCCGGGGGAGAGGCGGAGAGACGGGCACATCAGCGATGCGCGGGGCGGTCGGGGGAACGCCGCAGATCGCTACACGGCCCTGCCGGACGGCGTCCGCGGGCCCCTTGGGCTGGACATAAACCGCCATCGATCGCTACCGGCTTCTCGATCACGCGACTGCAGACCGCCTGGGGCTGGTCATAAGCCGCAGACGCTCTGATGCGCCCGCCTTGGACGGCGTCTGCGGGCAGTTTGGGGGGGAGGAAAGGCGTCAGATGACGGCTGAGGCGATGCCCATCCAGGTCTGGGAGGGCAGGGACCCCAAAGGGGCTTCCATTTGCACCAATTGCCCTTTTTTGGGCGTGTGGTTGTGACCTTGCTTTGGTCTTGATGGGGGTTGGCATCGGCTGGGCCGATGGATGGGCTCTCCGTCCCTCGAATCTGCCTTTCCCAGCCCCGAACGAGGGGCGGACGCCGTCTCGGAGAAGCACGTGACGATCGATGGCAGCTTATGTCCAGCCCAGGAGGCCTGCAGGCGCCGTCTCGGAGACGCGTGTAGCGATCGATGGCGGCTTATGCCCAGCCACAGAGGCCTGCGGACGCCGTCGGGCAGGACCGTGTAGCGATCTGGGGCGCGCGGGCTCTGCCCGGGCCTCTCCGACGCCCCGATGGTGTCTTGTCCCCCGGCCCGTTCTTCTGGGGGCTTCCCGGCTGTCCTCGATTTTCCGGGGCGGGACGGGCGGTCAAGGGTGGAGCGCAGCGACATCGCGAAGCGACGCGAGGAACGAGCGCCCTTGAGGGACCGGCACGACACGGAAGACGATAGGACGGACGGGAAACCCCCAGCACAACTCTGATGCCGCCCCACTCGGACCCCGCTCCCGTGCCACCCCCGCCGCGCCTCCTGTGTTGTGCTCGCAAGCCCGCCCCCCTGCTATGGCTGTGCCTCTTGTGCCGCCTGGCGTGGACCCCGCGTTGCTGCTGCCGTCGCGCCTCTTGTGCCGTCCGGCGCAGGCTCCCCGTGTCACCACCGCCCGCGCCTCTTGCGCCGTCCGGCGCGGCCACGCGTCGCTGCTGCCGGCCCGTGAACTCGCCCTGCTCGGGGCCGAGTCCAGGGGGGCGGGTGCGAGGACACGCCTCGGAAACAATTCTGCAATCTCTTGCGCAAAGTCTTGCAGGGCTCCTACCTGGCACCTACGGTCGCTCCAATCCCCACGTCTTCCGCCAGGAGGCCCCCGCATGCCTGCCAGAGCTGTCAGAGCTGCAACTCTTTTCACCGCCACCGCACTTGCCGCCGCCACGCTCACCGCCATCGCACCGCAGGCCGCCGCCACGCCCCCCGGCGAGAAGGACGTGACCGCCGTCCTCTTCGAGTGGCGCTTCGCCTCGGTCGCCAAGGCCTGCACCGATTCCCTCGGACCCGCCGGGTACGGGTACGTGCAGGTCTCGCCCCCGCAGGAGCACGTGCAGGGCAGCCAGTGGTGGACCTCGTACCAGCCCGTCAGCTACAAGATCGCCGGTCGGCTCGGTGACCGGGCCGCCTTCCAGGCGATGGTCGGCGCCTGTCACGCCGCGGGCGTGAAGGTCGTCGTCGACTCCGTCATCAACCACATGGCGGGCCCGGCGGACGCGGGTGCGACTCTGACGGGAACGGGTGGGTCTTCGTACACGAAGTACACCTACCCGGGGGTCTATTCGGGCGCCGACATGGACGACTGCCGGGCGACGATCTCCAACTACCAGGACCGCGGCAACGTCCAGAACTGCGAGCTCGTCCAGCTCGCGGACCTGGACACGGGCGAGGACTACGTGCGCGGCCGGATCGCCGGCTACCTCAACGACCTGCTCTCGCTGGGCGTCGACGGCTTCCGCATCGACGCCGCCAAGCACATGCCCGCCGCCGACCTCGCCAACATCAAGTCCCGGCTGACGAACCCCTCGGTCTACTGGAAGCAGGAGGCGATATACGGGGCCGGGGAGGCCGTCTCGCCGAGCGAGTACCTCGGCAACGGCGACGTGCAGGAGTTCCGCTACGCCCGCGACCTCAAGCGCGTCTTCCAGAGCGAGAACCTCGCCCATCTGAAGAACTTCGGTGAGGCGTGGGGCTACATGCCCTCCGCGCAGAGCGGCGTCTTCGTCGACAACCACGACACCGAGCGGGTCGGCGACACGCTCACCTACAAGGACGGCTCCGCCTACACCCTGGCCAGTGTGTTCGCGCTGGCCTGGCCGTACGGGTCCCCGGACGTGCACTCCGGCTACGAGTGGACCGACAAGGACGCCGGCCCGCCGAACGGCGGCACGGTCAACGCCTGTTACTCGGACGGATGGAAGTGCCAGCACGCCTGGCGGGAGATCTCCTCCATGGTCGGCTTCCGGAACGCGGCGCGCGGTCAGGGCGTCGTGAACTGGTGGGACGACGGCGGCGACCGGATCGCCTTCGGGCGCGGCTCCAAGGCCTACGTCGCGATCAACCACGAGGGCTCCTCCCTGACCCGGACCTTCCAGACCTCGCTCCCGGCCGGTGACTACTGCGACGTGCAGAGCGGGCGCACCGTGAGTGTCGGCTCCGGCGGCCAGTTCACCGCCACGCTCGGCGCCGGGACCGCCCTCGCCCTGCACGTGAACGCCCGTACCTGCTCGGGCACCCCGGCGGGATCCGGCGGGGCGGCCTTCGCCGTGAACGCCACCACCGTGCCGGGACAGAACATCTACGTCACCGGTGACCGCGCCGAACTCGGCAACTGGAACACCGGCGGCGCGCTGAAGCTCGACCCGGCGGCCTACCCCGTCTGGAAGCTCGACGTCTCCCTCCCGGCCGGCACGTCCTTCGCGTACAAGTACATCCGCAAGGACGCCTCCGGGAACGTCACCTGGGAGAGCGGCGCCAACCGTACGGCCACCGTCCCCGCGAGCGGCAAGGTCACGCTGAGCGACACCTGGCGCAGCTGAGCCGCTGCCCGCCCCACCGACCAGGGCCGCCCGGCACCACCTTCCCCGCCCCCCGCCGGGCGACCCTCATCCATGCGACACGTACACAAGGAGACCCGCCTTGATACGCCCTGCCGCAGGAGTGCTCGCCGCCGCGCTGGCCGTGACGCTCCTGCCCGCCCTCCCCGCCGCGGCCGCCGAGGCCAAGGCGCCCGCGCCGCCCTCGGACGCGAAACTGGCCGCCGAACCGGCCCGCAACGACCTGACCCGCGAGCAGTTCTACTTCGTGCTCCCGGACCGGTTCGCGAACGGTGATCCGGGCAACGACCGGGGCGGGCTGACCGGCTCCCGCCTGGAGACCGGCCTGGACCCCACCGACAAGGGCTTCTACCAGGGCGGCGACCTCAAGGGGCTCACCGACCGGCTCGACTACATCAAGGGACTCGGCACCACGGCCATCTGGATGGCGCCGATCTTCAAGAACCAGCCGGTGCAGGGCAAGGGCAACGACGTCTCCGCCGGCTATCACGGCTACTGGATCACCGACTTCACCCAGGTCGACCCGCACTTCGGCACGAACGCGGACCTGGAGCGGCTGATCGACAAGGCGCACGCGAAGGGGATGAAGGTCTTCTTCGACGTCATCACCAACCACACCGCCGATGTCGTGGACTACCGGGAGGCCTCCTACTCGTACCTGTCGAAGGGGGCGTTCCCCTATCTGACGAAGGACGGGGTGCCGTTCGACGACAAGGACTACGCCGACGGGAAGGGGAAGTTCCCGAAGGTGGACGGGGAGTCCTTCCCGAGGACCCCGTTCGTGCCGGACGCGAAGAAGAACCTGAAGGTGCCGGGTTGGCTCAACGACCCGACGATGTACCACAACCGGGGTGACTCCACCTTCGCCGGCGAGTCCTCCGAGCAGGGCGACTTCTTCGGCCTGGACGACCTGTGGACCGAGCGTCCCGAGGTCGTCAGCGGGATGGAGAAGATCTACGAGAAGTGGGTCAAGGACTTCCGGATCGACGGCTTCCGCATCGACACGGTCAAGCACGTCAACACGGAGTTCTGGACGCAGTGGGCGACGGCCCTCGACGCCTACGCGGCCAAGCGCGGACGCGACGACTTCTTCATGTTCGGCGAGGTCTACTCCGCCGACACCGCCGTCACCTCCCCCTACGTGACGCGCGGCAAGCTCGACGCGACCCTCGACTTCCCGCTCCAGGACGCGATCCGCGCGTACGCCTCCCAGGGCGCGGCGGCCTCCCGGCTTGGCTCCGTCCTCGCCGACGACTACCGCTACACCTCCGGCAAGGCCAACGCCTACGAGCAGGTGACCTTCCTCGGCAACCACGACATGGGCCGCTTCGGGACCTTCCTGAAGCAGGACCGGCCGGGCGCCACCGAGCAGGAGCTGCTGGGCCGCTACCGGCTCGCCAACGAGCTGATGTTCTTCTCCCGCGGCAACCCGGTCGTCTACTCCGGTGACGAGCAGGGCTACACCGGCGCGGGCGGCGACAAGGACGCGCGCCAGCCGCTGTTCGCGTCGAAGACCACCGACTACCTGGACGACGACCAGCTCGGCACGGCGCGCACGCACGCGAGCGACGCCTACGATCCGGAGCACCCTCTCTACAAGGAGATCAGTGCTCTCTCGAAGCTGACCAAGGCCCACCCGGCACTGCGCGACGGCATCCAGAGCGAACGATTCTCCGACGGCTCCGTGTACGCCTTCGCCCGCACCGACGCCCGCACCCGCACCGAGTACCTGGTCGCCGCCAACAACGCCGCCGAGTCCCGCACCGTGGAGATCGACGCCCCGGCCGGTACCCAGTACCGCACCCTGTACGGCGGCTCCGCGCTGATCCGCGCCTCCGCCGCGGGCAAGCTGACGGTCGTCGTCCCCGCCCTCGGCTCGGTGGTGCTGGGAGCCGTCGCCCCGCTCGCCAAGCCCACCGCCAAGCCCGCCCTGACCCTGAAGGCCCCGGCCCCCGGCGCCACCGGCACCGTCGAGCTGTCCGCGGACGTCAGTGGCGGCGGCCTGAACCGCGTGGTCTTCGCCGCCCAGACCGGCAACGAGAAGTGGCAGGTCCTCGGCTCCGCCGACCACGCCCCCTACAAGGTCACCCAGCACATCGACGCCAAGACCCCCGCCGGGACCGCCCTGCGCTACAAGGCGGTCGTCGTCGACTCCGCCGGCCGCACCGCGAGCGCCCTCGCCGGATCCGTCACCGGCCAGGCCCCGCCCGTCGAGGCGCCCACCGCCACCCAGCGCGACTACGCGGTCGTCCACTACAACCGCCCCGACGGCGACTACACCGACTGGCGGCTGTACGCCTGGGGCGACATCGCCGAGGGCGAGGCCACCCCGTGGCCGGCCGGCCACGCCTTCACCGGCCGCGACGCCTACGGCGCCTTCGCGTACGTCAAGCTCAAGCCCGGCGCCTCCTCCGTGAGCTACCTCGTCATCGACAAGGACGGCAACAAGGACGTCGCCGCCGACCGCACCATCGACGTGACGAAGACCGGCGAGGTCTGGCTGGAGCAGGGCAAGGAGCCCGCCCGCACCGACCGCCCCGCCTACCCGCCGCAGGACCAGGGCAAGGCCGTCCTGCACCACCAGCGCCCCGACGGGGCCTACGACGGCTGGGGCCTGCACGTCTGGACCGGGGCCGCGAACCCGACCGACTGGTCCAAGCCGATCCTCCCCTCCCGCACCGACTCCTACGGCGCGGTCTACGAGGTCCCGCTCGCCCCCGGTGCCACCAGCCTCAGCTACATCCTGCACAAGGGCGACGAGAAGGACCTGCCCACCGACCAGTCCCTCGACCTGAAGGCCACCGGCCACGAGGTGTGGATGCTCGGCGGCCAGGAGAAGTACCTCCTGCCCCAGCCCGCCGGCTCCTCCGCCGCCCTCGACCTCACCAAGTCCCAGGCCGTGTGGATCGACCGCGACACCGTCGCCTGGAACGCCCCCGCGGCCGCAGCCTCCGTCCAGCTCCTCGCCTCCCGCGAAGGCGCCGTCAAGGCCGAGAACGGCACCCTGACCGGCCCGGCCCAGTGGCTGCGCCTCGGCCGCTCCGAGCTGACCGCCGCCCAGAAGCAGAAGTTCCCGCACCTGGCCGCGTACGCCGCGTTCACCGTGGACCCGCGCGACCGGGACCGCGTACGGGAGGCCCTGCGCGGGCAGCTCGTCGCGAGCGCCCGCGCCGCGAACGGGGCCGTGCTCGCCGCGACCGGCGTGCAGCTCGCCGGCGTCCTCGACGACCTGTACGCGACGACCGCGGCCCTCGGCCCGGTCTTCAAGGACGGCCGCCCCACCCTCTCCGTCTGGGCCCCCACCGCCCAGCAGGTGTCCCTCGAACTCGACGGCCGCACCGTCGCCATGCGCCGCGACGACGCCACCGGCGTCTGGTCGGTGCGCGGCGAGCGCTCCTGGACCGGGAAGCCGTACCGCTTCGCGGTGACCGTGTGGGCCCCCAGTACCCGCCAGGTGGTCCGCAACCTCGTCACCGACCCCTACTCCACGGCCCTGACCGCCGACTCCACCCACAGCCTCGCCGTGGACCTCGCAGACCCCAAGCTGGCCCCGCCCGGCTGGAAGCAGCTGCGCAAGCCCGCGGCGGTCCCCTTCACCTCCGCGCAGATCCAGGAGCTGCACATCCGCGACTTCTCCGTCGCGGACCGCACCAGCGGCCACCCCGGCCAGTACCTGGCCTTCACCGACACCGCCTCGGCGGGCATGCGCCACCTGCGCGACCTGGCCGGCGCCGGAACCTCGTACGTCCACCTCCTGCCCGCCTTCGACATCGGCACCATCCCGGAGAAGGCCGCGGACCGCACCGAGCCCGCCTGCGACCTCACGGTGTACGCGCCGGACTCGCAGGAGCAGCAGGCGTGCGTCGCGGCGGCCGCCGCGAAGGACTCCTACAACTGGGGCTACGACCCGCTGCACTACACCGTCCCCGAGGGCAGCTACGCCAGCGACCCGAACGGCACCGCCCGCACCGTCGAGTTCCGCAGGATGGTCCAGTCCCTGAACGGGTCCGGACTGCGCACGGTGATGGACGTCGTCTACAACCACACGGTCGCCGCCGGGCAGTCCGACAAGTCGGTCCTCGACCGCATCGTCCCCAGCTACTACCAGCGCCTGCTGGCCGACGGCAGCGTCGCCACCTCCACCTGCTGCGCCAACACCGCACCCGAGAACGCCATGATGGGCCGCCTCGTCGTGGACTCCGTCGTCACCTGGGCGAAGGAGTACAAGGTCGACGGCTTCCGCTTCGACCTGATGGGCCACCACCCGAAGGCCAACATCCTGGCGGTCCGCGCCGCGCTGGACGCCCTGACGCCCGCCAAGGACGGCGTGGACGGCAAGAAGATCGTCCTCTACGGGGAGGGCTGGAACTTCGGCGAGATCGCCGACGACGCCCGCTTCGTCCAGGCCACGCAGAAGAACATGGCCGGGACCGGCATCGCCACCTTCTCCGACCGGGCGCGCGACGCCGTCCGCGGCGGCGGCCCCTTCGACGAGGACCCGCGCGTCCAGGGCTTCGCCTCGGGCCTGTTCACCGAGCCCAACGGCTCACCCGCCAACGGCACCCCGGCCGAGCAGAAGGCCCGCCTCCTGCACGCCCAGGACCTGATCAAGGTCGGCCTCTCCGGCAACCTCGCCTCGTACGCCTTCACCGACACCTCCGGGCGCCGCGTCAAGGGCTCCGAGGTGGACTACAACGGCTCCCCGGCCGGCTACGCGGCCGCCCCCGGCGACGCCCTCGCCTACGCGGACGCCCACGACAACGAGACCCTGGCCGACGCCCTGACCTTCAAGCTCCCGCCCGCCACCGCCAACCGCGACAAGGCCCGCATGCAGGTCCTGGCCATGGCGACGGCCACCCTCTCCCAGGGCCCGGCCCTCTCCCAGGCCGGCACCGACCTGCTGCGCTCCAAGTCCCTGGACCGCAACTCCTACGACAGCGGCGACTGGTTCAACGCCATCCAGTGGGACTGCCGCGCAGGCAACGGCTTCGGCCGCGGCCTGCCCCCGGCCGCCGACAACGCCCCGAAGTGGCTCTACGCGAAGCCCCTGCTGACCGGACCGGCGCCCACCTGCACCGACATCACCGCCACCGCGGCGGCCCACCGCGACCTGCTGAAGATCCGCACCACCGAGCCGGAGTTCGCCCTCGCCACGGCCGAGGCCGTCCAGTCCCGGCTGGGCTTCCCGCTCTCGGGCCGGGAGGAGACCCCGGGCGTGATCACCATGACCCTGGGCGACCTGGTGGTGGTCTTCAACGCCACCCCCACCGCGCAGCCCCAGCGCGTCACCGCCCTCGCCGGCACCGCCTACCGCCTGCACCCGGTGCAGGCGGCGGGCTCCGACGCCACGGTCAGGCAGTCCGCCTACGACGCAACGACAGGAGAGTTCACCGTCCCCGCCCGCACCGTCTCCGTCTTCACACGACGGTGAGCCGGTCGAGCCGCTTCTCCAGCAGGATCACTCCGTAGACCCTGCCGTCCTTCCCCCGCTTGTCGGGGAGCTCCCCGACCACCCGGTAGCCCGCGTCCACGTAGTACGCGAGCAGCCGGGGGTTGGTGGAGACGCAGTCCAGCCGCGCCCGCTCCCGTCCGGTCCTGGCCGTCCGCCGCTCGGCATGTTCGAGCAGGCGGCGGCCGGCGCCGGCGGGGGCGCTCTCGCGCGACACCATCAGCCGGTGCACGTAGCCCGCCACGGGCGGCTGGATCCCCCAGGCCTCCTCGTCGGACCACCACAACTCGTAGGCCCCGCAGACCCGGCCGTCGGCGTCGCCGGCGAGCCACACCTCTCCGTCGTGCATCTTCGACCGGAAGTGCGCGGCGTCCTTGTCGCCGGGCTTCCACTGCTCGATCCCGTGCTTCACCATCCAGCGGGCGGCCTCGTCGTACAGCCGCACCAGCGTCCCGGCGTCCTTCTCCACGGCCGGCCGGAACAAGATCCCGTCGTCAATGATCACGCGGGCATTATCGGTGATCGCAGCCGGTTGCGATCATGGGAGGGCGCGGTTTGCGCACCCGGTCACAAAGCGGGGGCCGCGTCGCCCGGAACGAGCCCCACCAGACGCCCGACCAGCTCCCCGAACGGCCCGTCGGCAGGCTCGTCGGCCAGGATCCGTACGAGGATCCCCGCCATCTCCGCGTCGTACGCGGCGCTCACCGCGGCCAGCGCCGCGAAGTCGTGCACCAGCTGCAGCTCCAGCTCGCCCCGCGGGATCCTGCGCCCGTCCAGCCAGATCAGCGCGGTGGACTCGGCGAGCGAGACCCAGGAGCGCACCACCAGCTCCAGCCGGGCCGGCACCTCGTCGAGCCCGATCCGCAGGTGCGTGAGGATCTGCTCGTACGCCGCCTGCCGGACCTCGTCGATCATCGCGTTGGCACGGCTGCTGCCGGCCGCGGGACCGCCCCGCATCAGGGCCGAGAAGCCCGGCCCGTGGTCGTCGACGAAGGCGAAGAACCGGCCCATCACCCGCAGCAGGCGCGCCCCGAGCGGCCCTTCGTGCGGCTCCACGAACCGCTGTGCCAACTCGTCGGCGGCCCGCCGCAGCGCCGCCTCGTACAGGCTGAGCTTGCCGGGGAAGTAGTGGTAGACCAGCGGCCGGGATATCCCCGCGGCCGCCGCGATCTCGTCGATCGACACATCGTCGGGGGAGCGGTGGCTGAACAGCTCCAGGGCAACCCCGATCAGCTGTTGCCGCCGCTCCTCGACACCCATCCTGCGCCGTACTCCGGTCGTCATGCGGACACCCTACTGGGGAGCGTTCACAGGTCCAGGGCGAGGCGGTCCCCCTTCGCGCGCGAGACGCAGAGCAGCATTGACTCCGCGCGCTCCTGGTCCGTGAGCAGGTCGTCCCCGTGGTCCACCTCGCCCGCGAGGACCCGGTGTTGGCAGGTCCCGCAGAATCCCTGCTCGCACGAGTACGGGGTGTCCGGCAGCTCCCGGCGCACCGCGGCGAGCGTGCTCTCCTGCGGGCCGACCTCGACGACCCGTCCCGAGCGGCGCAGTTCGACGGTGAAGGCCCGCGCCGGACCGGGCGCCGACGAGGGCGCGAAGCGCTCCAGGTGCACGGCCGCCGGGTCCTCGGCCGCCGCCGTCACGGCCTGCATCAGGGGCTCCGGGCCGCAGCAGTAGACCAGGGTGCCGGGCGCGGTGTGCGCGAGCGCGGCGAGGTCGGGCAGGCCCACCTCGTCCTCGGGGTGGACCGTGACCCGGTCCCCGTAGGGCGCGAGGTCGTCCAGGAAGGGCATCGAGTCGAGGGAGCGGCCCCCGTACAGGAGGGTCCAGTCGGCGCCCGCCGCGGTGGCGGCGCGGAGCATCGGCAGGATCGGTGTGATGCCGATGCCGCCCGCGACGAACGCGTACGACGGGGCCGGGAGCAGCTCGAAGCGGTTGCGCGGCGGCCGCAGTTCCAGCTCCGCGCCCTCGAAGAGCCGGGTGTGCGCCTCCCGGGAGCCGCCGCGGCCGTCCTCGACCAGCCGGATCGCGATCCGGTAGCGGCCCTCGTCCGCCGGGTCGCCGCACAGCGAGTACTGGCGGACCAGGCCCGAGGGCAGGGTGACGTCCACATGCGCGCCGGGCGTCCACGCGGGCAGCTCCGGGGATTCCAGGGTCAGTTCCAGCACGTCCTGCGCCGGCTGCGTCCGGGAGACGATCAGCGCGCGCAGCGCGCGGCGCGGGGAGTGGCCCGAGACGGGTACCTCCAGGGCCGGCAGCGGCCACAGCGGGGAGTCGCCGATACGGCGGTTCAGGGCCCGGCGGGCCGCCCAGGCCGCACCCGCGACCGCCGTTGCCGTGGTGACGGCGAGGGCGCGCCTCATGCCCGTACCCCGCCGTTCGCGCCGGGGGAGGAGGCCAGGTAGGCCACCGCCTGGGCCGTCGAGCCCTCCTGCGAGGGGTGGTACGTACGGGAGAGGTACTTCGGTATGGACTTCAGCATGGAGCCCGTCGAGGGGAGCACCCCCTGCTGTCCGGCCATGAAGAACTGCCCGAAGGAGGCCTTGCCGTCCACGAGGTGGGGGTCGTTCTCCATGAAGAAGCGGACCCCGCGCTGCCAGAGGAAGACCAGGGCGGAGAAGGCCGTCGCCCAGGTCCGGGCCCGGCGGCGGTATCCGCCGTCGACGTGCATGAAGAGGTCGAAGGCCACCGAGCGGTGCTCGACCTCCTCCGCGCCGTGCCAGCGCAGCAGGTCCAGCATGGTGGGGTCGGCGCCGCGCCGGTCGAGGGCGTCGGCGTTCAGTACCCAGTCGCCGAGGAACGCCGTGTAGTGCTCGATCGCCGCGATCATCGCGACGCGCTCCATCAGCCACCAGTGCCGGGCGCGGCCCGGCGGCAGGGTGCGGTCGCCGAGCAGCTTCTCGAACAGCCAGTCCACCTGGGCGGTGTAGGGCGTCGGGTCGAGGCCCAGGCGCTTCAGGTGCGGGAGGACGTCGTCGTGGGCGGCGGCGTGCATGGCCTCCTGGCCGATGAAGCCGACGACGTCCTCCCGCAGCCGCTCGTCCTCGATGTACGGGAGCGCCTGCTTGTAGACGTGCACGAACCACCGCTCCCCGGCGGGCAGCAGCAGGTGCAGCACGTTGATCATGTGCCCGGCGAAGGGTTCGCCGGGCAGCCAGTGGAGCGGGGTGTCCTCCCAGCCGAAGGACACGTTCCGGGGCCTGAGGTCCACGTGTTCCGACGCCACGGGGGCGGGCGCGAGCGGCGTATTAGACATGGCGTCAATGTACTGATGGGTACAGGGAGTGAGAAGACCCCTGCGCCGACTTCTCGCGCCTGCCGCGCCGTGGCGTCGTCCGGGGTGGCTAGCGTCCTGTGCTGCTGCTGGCCAGCGCCCACTCGCGGTTCAGGGAGCCGAGCGGGATCTTGCGCTCGAAGACGGGCGTGCCGAAGAGGGACAGCTGGAGCTGGAGGTTCCCGCTCAGGTCGAACCCGCCGTACAGCGCCCAGGCGCCGCTGACGGAGGCCTTGCCGTCGCTGGACGCGGTCGCCTTGACGTCGGCCTCGCCGCGCAGGTACGGGGCGAAGTCGCCGGTGACGCCCACGGCGCCGTAGAGGCCCACGGAGGCTTCGGCGCCGAGCGCGCCCTTGACCTTCCCGGCGGCGGTGACGGTCGCCTGGACCGGCGTGCTCTTCACGTTCGAGGAGCTGACCGGGGTCCAGCCCTTGCCGACGGCGTAGCTGCCGCCGACCTTGAAGTCGCCCTTGACGTCCTGCTGGACGTCAAGGGTGACCTTGCCGTCGGCCTCCACCTGGATGTAGCAGGTCAGGCCGAGGTTGACGACGACCGGAACCGGGCCGACCTGGATGACCGGGGAGCTGTGCAGCTTGGCGAAGGGGATCCGCTTGGGTGCCCCGGTGCTCGCGGCGGCGCGGCCCTGGAGCTTCCACTGAGAGGCCCAGTCGCCGCTCATCCCGAGGAAGGCGCCGCGCGGGCCGGAGCCGCCGCCCTGGGTGCCGTCGTACTGGAACTCGACCTGCGGGGCGAGCTGGACGAAGCCGGAGACGGAGGCGCCGGCCGAGGCGGGCGCGTCCGGGGCGGTGTCGACGGAGGCGTTGACGTCGAGCCGGAGGTTGCCGAGCGGCAGCTTGGCGCCCTCGGGGCCGAACTTCAGGCCGTCGCCCTTGGCCCAGGAGAAGGTGACGCCCTTCATCAGGGGCTCGACGACGACCGTCGAGGGGTCGACGGGGACCTTGCCGTCGGCCTTGTCGTCGTTGAGGACGGCGGCCAGCGTCGTGGAGGCGGTCTTGACCTCGGTGCCGCGGTCGGTCTTGCCGACGACCTCGGTGACCTTGGCGAGCAGGCCGTTGGGGGCGCCGGGGGCCGGGGCGCTGGCGATGACGTCGCCGGCGGCGACGGGCTTGTCGGCCTCGGGGGACTTGTCCGGGGACGGTGCCTGGGAGGGCCCCTTGGGCGGGGCCTTGGCTATGACGGCCCGTCCGGTCGCGGCGTCGTACGAGGCGACCTTCAGCGTGGACTTCTCGGTCCTGCCCTTCGAGCCGCCCCGGGCGACGGCCGCCGGGGTGGGCTCGCCCTGGGGCGCGGCAGCCACGTCCAGCTGCTGCGAGCCGCCGTCGGAGGACGGCGCGAGGGAGGCGGGGGCGGCCGGTTCGGCGGCGCCGGTGTGGGAGCTCGATCCGCAGCCGGTGGCCGCCGCGAGGCTGAGGGCGGTCAGGCCGGGGAGCAGGAGTCGTCGGGCGAGCATGCGCACGTGGTGTGACCTTCAAGCGGGTGAGGGGTGTGGGGGATTACCGATCGGTAACCGGAATCCGATCATGCCATGTGCGCACTACGGCCGTCATGTCCGGATCCCGCCAACTCCTCGACCGCGCTTGGTCGTTGAAAATTCACCCGCCTCCGTGACCCGGTCCGGTGCCCTCGTGAAGCGTCAGCGCAGGACGCCCGCCCTCGTGCCGTCCGTCAGGCGGCCCGACAGGTCGACCTGGGCGCCGGCCGGGGCCTTGACCGCCAGCCGGTTGCCGTTCGCCGAGCCGTTCACGCCGCCGCCCGAGACCGACAGCGAGGCGAACTGCGCGCTGCCCGCGGCCAGGACGTACCACTGGCCCGCCCGTGACTTCCACAGCACGCCCGCCAGCACCCGCGGCTCCCGGGGTCCGCACGCCGCGGCCCCTTCCGCGGCCGCCGCCTGGGCGGCCGCGGCCGAGCCCGGCGCCAGGAACTGGGCCTGCACGCGGTCCGCCGCGCCCTGCCAGGTCTCGGCCCGCGTGCACAGCCAGGTCGCCGTCCCGTCGCCCTCCGGCAGCGGCTGCTTGGCGTACGTCCAGGAGTTGACCGTACGGACCCCGTGCGAGCGCACCGACGGCAGCAGGCAGGCGATCCTCGCCCAGTCCGCGAGCTCCGCGGCCTCCGTCACGTTCCGCTCGGCCCCCGGTGCCCCCGAGGTGAGCCGGGCCGGGGTCAGCTCGCCCAGGTCGGTGATCAGCCGGGTGGCGCCGTCCCCGGACAGGGACAGGGCGTTCCAGCTGGTGCAGTCGCCCGTCGGAGCCGGTCCCGGCACCGGCGGGGTGACCCCGTCCTGCGTCGTCCTCAGCACCGCCGGCGGGCCGCCCGGCTTGAGCAGGTCCCGCAGGGCCACCCCCGTCACCCACGGCGCCGCCAGATAGCGGACGTTGCCGTCGACCCGGCTGACGACCAGCGCCGTCGCGGTGTCCGCCGAGGCGCCGTCGGTCCGGGCGAAGTCCAGGGCCGCGCCCGCGGAACCGGAGCGCGGTTCGGCGTAGCGGACCACGCGCAGGCCGTCGTAGAGCAGGACCACCACGGCCTGGTCGACCGCGCCCGCGAACAGCAGCTGCGCCGGTCCCATCGGCGGCCCGGACGGGGTCCCCGGGGTGGCCGAGACGACCACGGACGAGCCGGGGCGCGCCCAGACGGCCAGCGCCCGGCGCAGCAGCGCCGCGTCGTCCGCACGGTCCCCGCGGGCCGGCCAGGTGGAGAAGTCCGTACGGGAGGACGTGTGCCAGAGCGCGGGCGCGACCCGGACCAGCTTGGCCGGATCCAGGGCCTGTTCGGCCGCGGCGTTGCGCGCGTACGGCGGCGCGGCGGCCCCGTCCGAGCCCCAGCCCCCGCCGGGCAGCGCGAGCAGCGCCCCGCACACGGCGAGGGCGGCTCCCGCGGCCAGCGCGGCCCGCGTCAGGCGCCGCCGCCGCAGCAGGTCGGTGGGCCGGGCCTGGAGCACGCACGGGTCGAACTCGGGGGAGGTGAACAGCGCGTCGTTCGCCGGATCACCGGACTCTGCGACCGCGGCGGCCGGGTCCGGGACGCCGGCCTCGTCGAGGACCCGGAGCACCTCCGGCTCGGGCAGCCGCTCCAGGGCGCGCAGTACGCAGGCGGCCCGGCCGGGACCGTCCAGGGTGGCCAGCCACTGGTCGAGGGCGAGCTCCTCGGCTCCGCCCGACCGGGGGAACAGCCGCAGGCCCCACACCTGAGGCAGCGCCGGCGGGAGCTGCGCGCGCCGGGGCAGCGCCCGGAACGTCAGCGGGAGCCCCGCCTCCAGCGCCGCGCGGAGCACCCGCAGCCGGACGTACGCGTAGCCCGAGTCGTCCGGGCCGCCCCGCTGCCCCGGAACCCCGCCCTGCACGGCGGCGACGCCCGCCGCCGCGTCCCGCCGCCCGCGCGGCAGCGCCCGCTGGACCAGCGAGTGGGCGGTGAGCACCCGCCGGTTGCGGCCGAGGGTGGGGGGCAGCACCAGATAGGCGAGCCGCACCAGCCGCGGGTAGTGCTCGACGATGGCGGCCTCGGCCTGCTCGACGTCGGGCGGCACGGGAGCCACGGGAGGCTGGGGGCGGGTGGCGGTATCCGGCGCAGTCACGTTCAGCAGAACGAGCGAATCGTCGGATGGTCACCCCTCCCCGCCCCCGTCCCGCCTCTGTCCCGGGCCCCGTCCCCGGGAGGGGACTCAGCCCACGAGACGGGCGCGGAGCGCCTCGACCGTCTCGTCCGCGACGCCGAGGCCCTCGCGCACGTACTTCTCCATGGAGCCGTAGCGCGTCTCGACCTCGTCGAGGGCGGCCTCCAGGTAGGAGGGGAAGACCCCGATCAGCGCGAGCGCGATGTCCGGGTTGCCGCCGGCCGCCGTGAAGCCCTCGATCATCGGCGCGAAGGCCTGCTTGACCGCCGGGTTCACGGAGAGGTATTCGGCCATCAGGGTGTCGTCGTCCGCGCCGAGCAGCGCCAGGACGACGGTCGCGCCCCAGCCGGTGCGGTCCTTCCCCGCCGTGCAGTGGAACAGCAGCGGGCCCGCCTCCGGGTCGGCGGCCTCGGTCAGCAGCATGCGGTACGCGGCCTGCGCGGAGCCGGAGTGCACGAAGGACCGGTAGGTGTCGGCGAACAGGGCCTGCGCCTTGCCGCCGCCCAGGTGCTCCTCGGCCACCGCCGGGTCGGAGAGCAGGTCCTTGAGCTGCGCGGCGGCGGGCTTCTTGCCGGCCTCCCGCAGCTTGTCCGCGAGGACGTCGGCGACCAGCAGCCGGGCCCCGGCCGGTATGCGGTCGGGGTGGTCGGCGCGCTCCGCGTCGGTGCGGAAGTCGATGACGGTACGCACGCCCAGCGCCGCCACCACCGGGTCGGCGTCGAGGTCGAGCCGGTCGAGCTGGCCGGAGCGCAGGACCAGGCCGGGGCGGACGGTGCGGCCGCCGGAGAGCGGGGTGCCTCCGAGGTCGCGGAGGTTGGCGACGGTGGTGGAGGGGGTGGCGGTCATCGTGGTGGCTCCAGCGGTGTTCGAGTTACTCGTGTCATGCGACGATCAGGTAATTTTCTGATGGTTTGCACCGGAAAGGCAATCGAGGGCCAGTGAGACCCCCATGCCGATCCCGAGCGCCGCGAGGTGCCCGGCGTCGGTGAAGGTCCGGCCGCGCTTCAGTACGGGCGCCGCCGCGAGCGCCAGCAGGCCGAGCCGGGCGGCCGTGCGGACCGGCCCGCGCGGCAGGGCGGAGGCCAGCGTGCCGAGGACGGCATTGAACCCGTAGCTCGTTCCCACGTCCACGGCGCGGCGGGTTGCGGCATCGGTCGTCCTGCGCAGCGCGCCGTACACCAGGAGGGTCGCCGAGGCGTGCCCGAACAGGAACACCGCGGCCGTCCACCAGGCCCCGTACGCGTATTCGGCATAGCCGAGCACCGCGACCAGCAGCAGTGCGTACGGCAGGGGCATCGGCTCCTCGACGACGAGAGCGCTGCTCAGCAGGGTCTCCCAGCGCCCGGCGGCGAGGTTGTCGACGTTCGTCGAGCAGCCCCGGAGCAGCCGCTCCCGGTCGGCCGGTCCGGTGCGCTCCAGCGCGTACGCCCCGAGCTGGACGCCGCCGGCGTACACCGCGCCCCATGGAATTGGATTCACCTGCTCATGATCGGATAAGCCTCTGGCGGAAGCCAAGGGGCATCGTGCGACCATGTCCCGGCCATGTTCGAATCCTTCGCGCCACTGCGCGCCACGCGAGCCGCACTCTTCGCGGCGATGTGCGTCGTGCTGGGCGCCGCGGGGCATTCGTACATGTCCGGCACCGACATTCCCTTTTCCGGCCTTCTGGGCGCTTTCGCGGTGACCGCCGTCCTCGCGTGGCTCCTCGCCGGACGACGGCGCGGACCCGTGGGCATCTCCGCCGCGGTGCTCGCCGTGCAGGGCGTGCTGCACCTCGTCCTCTCCGGCAGCCAGGCGGCCGAGTCCGCTTCCGGGCACGCGGCGATGCGGGGGCACCACCACGTGCCCGCCGCCGAGGCCGTCGGCGCGGCCGACATGGCGACCATGGCGGACATGGCCGGCACGGCCTCCCACGGCGGCGCCGGGATGATCGCCGCACACGCGCTCGCCGGGCTGGTCTGCGCCGCCTGGCTGGCACGCGGCGAGGCCGCCGTGTTCCGGCTGGCCCGTGTCCTGGGCGCCGCCGCGCTGCACGCCGCCCGGCCGCTCGCCCGCGCGCTCGACCTGGTGCGGGCCCGGGTCGCCGCCGTACCGGCCGTGCCCGTCTTCCGTGCTCCGTACCGGCGGCCGCGCCGGCTGCGCGGTGCGCTCCACGCCCACGCCGTGGTGCGCCGAGGGCCGCCCGGGAGCGGCTGTGCCCACCGCTCCACGGCCCCCGGCCGTCCTGCCCGCGCCTGATCCGGCGCACCTCCACGGCACCCGTGCGAGGGGAGGCGAAGCCCGGGGCCGCCGTCCCCATGCCTTCGCCAACACCTAGGACCCCCATGTCCCTTGAAGAGGTTCAGGACGTCCGCACCCCGGACGCCGCCCCCGACTCCGCCCCGGAGTCCGTCCCGCCCGCCCCCTCCAAGAGCCGCGGCGGCGGCTGGGCCGCCGTGCGCCCGCTGCTCCTGCGGATGCACTTCTACGCGGGCCTGCTCATCGCCCCGCTGCTGTTCCTCGCCGCCGCCACCGGGCTGCTGTACGCCGCCTCCTGGCAGGCGGAGAAGATCGTCTACGCCGACGAGCTGACCGTCGCCCGCGTCGGCGACGGTGCCCTGCCGCTCAGCGCCCAGGTCGAGGCGGCCAAGGGCGCCGCCCCCGAGGGCGAGGTCGTGTCCGTGTGGCCGGGCCCCGACGCCGAGGCCACCACCCGGGTGATCATGGAGAGCTCGGGCCTCGCGGAGGGCGAGACCCTCACCGTGTTCGTCGACCCGTACACCGCCGAGGTGCGCGGGCAGCTCACCACCGTCGGCGACGCGCTGCCGCTGCGGGCCTGGCTGAGCACCTTCCACTCCAACCTCCAGCTCGGGGACTTCGGCCGCAACTACAGCGAGATGGCCGCCAGCTGGATGTGGGTGGTCGCGCTCGGCGGCCTCGCCCTGTGGATCGGCCGCCGCCGCAAGCGCAAGGCGCAGCTCGTCCTCCCGGACCGGGAGGCCACCGGCCGGCGCCGGACGCTGTCCTGGCACGGAGTCGTCGGCCTGTGGTCCGTCGTCGGACTCGTCGTGCTCTCCGCCACCGGCCTGACCTGGTCGAAGTACGCCGGTGAGAACATCGGGCAGCTCCAGGACGGCCTCGGCGGGGCCACCCCGGCCGTCTCCGCGAAGCTGAACCCGGGTGCGGACGCCGGCGGCGCCGACGAGCATGCGGGCCACACCATGCCCGAGGGCACGCAGATGCCCCCGCCCGCTCCCACCGCCGACGTCGGCCTCGACCGTGCTGTGGCCGCCGCCCGGGACGCCGGTGTCACCGAGGAGATCCGCGTGACCCTGCCCGCCCAGGGCAAGGGGTACGTCATCAAGGAGAACGACAAGCAGGTCCCGGTGCACTTCGACACCGTCGCCGTGGACCCCGCCGACGCCCGGATCATGGACGAACTCCGGTTCGCCGACTACCCCGTGCTCGCGAAGATGACCCGCTTCGGCATCGACCTGCACATGGGCCAGACCTTCGGGCTCGTCAACCAGATCGTGCTCGCCGCGCTGGCCGTCGGCGTGATGTTCCTCGTCTTCTGGGGCTACCGCATGTGGTGGCTGCGCCGGCCGACGAAGGACCGCAGGCTCTCGGTCGGCCGCGCACAGCCGCGCGGCGCCTGGCGGAAGCTGCCCGTGACCGTGGTGCTGCCGCTGGCCGCGGTGACCGCGCTCGTGGGCTGGTTCGTCCCGCTGCTGGGCATCAGCCTGGTCGTCTTCCTCGCGGTGGACCTGCTGCTCGGTTTCGTGGCACGCCGCCGGGCGGCGGCCGCGGCCGCCTAGTGCGGCGCCGGTGAAGGCGGTGGGCCCGTACTCCGTGGAGGAGTACGGGCCCACCGTCGTTCCCGGGTCGGTCAGGTCGGGTCAGGGGGCGTACTTGTAGCCCACCCGGCGCACCGTCTGGATCGCACCGCGGTGGGGCCCGCCCAGCTTGCGCCGCAGCCGGGCGATGTGGACGTCCACGGTCCGGCCGTCGCCGACGTGGCCGTAGCCCCAGACCGTGGTGACCAGCTGGTCGCGGCTGTGCACCCGGTGCGGGTGCTGCACGAGGTGGGCCAGCAGCTCGAACTCCAGGTACGTCAGGTCGAGTACGCGGCCGTCGACCTCGGCGGTGCGCTGCGCCGCGTCGATGCGGATCAGGGCGTCGCCCTGGCCGGGGGCCGTGGCCGGGGCGGTGGCCGCGGGCTCGGTGCGGGCGCCGGGGACCGGCTGGACCGGGGCGGCCACGGCCTGCGGGGCGAAGGAGAGCGGAGGCTGCTGGTCGGCGGGCACGAGGACCAGGTAGCCGACCATCGGCGGCTGGCCCGGCAGCGCCGGAAGGGTGTGCTGGGGTGCGGGCAGCCAGGTGGCGCCGGGCGGGAGGAAGTCCACGACCCGGGCCACCTCGTCCCGGTCCACGGCGCGCAGCCGGTGGCGGGGACTGGGCGGATAGGCGAGAGGAGAGGTCGCAGCGGAGGTCAGGGAGCGGGTGTTCGCCATGAGTGGTCAGCTCTTTCACGCGGAGTGGTCGGCAGGAGACGTACGTGCGTCATCGATGTCGTACCGCGCAGACCGAAGGCCTCGGGGAAACCCGGAGGAGAGGTCCCGGAGGCTTTAGAGGGCCGGCGCGTTCTTCGCGCGGCAACACTCACGATCGAAGTCGTGGTCCTGACGGGACGGCCAGAACGGCTCGAGGTCGCTGCGACCTGACGAGGTGTGCGAGTGGCTGGCCATGGCCCCATTCAAGCAGAAGAGCCGCCCCCGGGGCAGGCTGCGTCTCGCATCCTGGATCAGCGTCTCGGAATCCGGGCAGGGTGTCGGGCATACCGGGGCATCCCATCAACCGGCCAGCCGCTTGCGCCAGTCCAGTCCCGTCACGCGTATCGCATCGTGGGCAGCTCCGCCCCACGTCCGGCCGAGCCCCTCGGTGTCGAGCGCCGCGACGACCTCCCGGCCGACCGAGACCGTCAGGGCCTCGTCGGGCTCGAACCCGCCGTACATCAGGAACAGGTCCTGGCCCGCGGCCGCGCCCTCGGCGGCCTGCCTGTGGAAGAAGACGAACCCGCGCGCATCCTCCGCGCCGTCCCCCCGGATCTCTTGGAGGCCGCAGCCGCGGCAGCAGGTGAAGTTCTCCCGCGCCGTGATGCCCGACGCCTCCAGCGCGGCGAAGGCGCGGGTGATGCGCTCCGGGTCCGTCGTGCCCGTCCAGTCGGCCTGTTCGGCCAGCCGCTCCCGCCACAGCCGGTCCACGAGCCGCGCGGCCTGCTCGTGCGAGACCGGCCGGACGTCGCCCCGGACGAGGTGCTCCTCGGCCGACTCGGTCAGCGCGTCCCGCCCGTCGTAGCCGCACCGCAGCCACCCGCGGACCGCCTCCGCCAACTCCCGCTCCACCTCGGGATCGAGCGGCGGCACGTCCTCGGCGGCCTGCTCCGGCGGGAAGTCGAGGCGCTCCCAGTCCGGCCCGGTGTCCCAGTCCTTCTCCTGGCGGGCCCACCGCGCCATGACGGCCGTCACCTCGGCCGCCGTGCGCAGGTGCGCCTGGAAATGCCGGTCGGCGGAGCCGGCCCGGTGCTCCAGCTGGTAGGCCTCGCCCTCGTCGTGCCACACCTGAATGTAGACATCCGGATCCGCCGTCAGCGGCTCGACGATGACGAAGTGGTCCCCGTCCGCGCCGATGCGCCCCACCAGTTCGGACAGTGTGCCGAGCGCGGGCCGGTCGTAGGACTCGCCGCGCTCCGTGTGGATCCTGATCGCCAACATGGGGGACAGCGTGCCACCCGGCACCGACAGCGCCCGCCGGGCCCCGGGGGGCGCGGCGGGCGTCGGTGTCCGGGGAGGCGGGGCCGTCAGACCAGGCCGTCCTTCTCCAGGCCGGAGCAGCAGGTGTCCGTGATGAGGCGGGTCACCACGTACGGGTCCACGTTCGCGTTCGGGCGGCGGTCCTCGATGTAGCCCTTGCCGTCCTTCTCCACCTGCCACGGGATGCGGACGGAGGCGCCGCGGTCGGAGACGCCGTAGCTGAACTCGTTCCACGGGGCCGTCTCGTGCAGACCCGTCAGGCGCTCGTCGATGCCGGCGCCGTAGTTCTTCACGTGGTCGAGCGGCTTGCTGCCCTCGCCCAGGGCCTCGCACGCCGAGATGATCGCGCGGTAGTCCTCGCGCATGGACTTCGTGGAGAAGTTGGTGTGCGCGCCCGCGCCGTTCCAGTCGCCCTTGACCGGCTTCGGGTTCAGCGTCGCGGAGACGTTGAAGTCCTCGGCGGTGCGGTAGAGCAGCCAGCGCGCGATCCACAGCTGGTCGGAGACCTCCAGCGGGCTCAGCGGGCCGACCTGGAACTCCCACTGGCCGGGCATGACCTCGGCGTTGATGCCGGAGATCTCCAGGCCCGCCGCCAGGCAGTGGTCCAGGTGCTTCTCGACGATCTCGCGGCCGAAGATCTCGTCCGAGCCGACGCCGCAGTAGTAGCCGCCCTGCGCGGCCGGGAAGCCGCCCACCGGGAAGCCGAGCGGACGGACGCCGTCGAAGAAGGTGTACTCCTGCTCGATGCCGAAGATCGGCTCCTGGCCGGCGAACTTCTCGGCGACCGGACGCAGCAGCGCGCGGGTGTTCGACTCGTGCGGGGTCATGTCGATGTTCAGGACCTCGCACAGGACGAGGACGTGGTCCCCGCCGCGGATCGGGTCCGGGCAGGAGAACACCGGGTTGAGCACGCGGTCGGAGGCGTGGCCCTCGGCCTGGTTGGTGCTCGATCCGTCGAAGCCCCAGATCGGCAGCTCGGCGCCGTCGGCCAGGATCTTCGTCTTGGAGCGAAGCTTCGCCGTCGGCTCGGTGCCGTCGATCCAGATGTACTCAGCCTTGTAGCTCACGGGCCCCATCCTCAGACTCTGCGGGTGCTGCTGGACGCTGCTTCATCGCTGCGGTGTTGACCGCAGCGTGCCCGCCCGCGATTTCTCTTCCGTTGCCCGTGTGTGAACCCCGTGTTACCGAGGTTTACGCCGCTGGTCGGGCGGCTTGTGCGGGTTGGCGGTCGAGCACCCGTCCGGGTGGGGCAGACTGGCCGCGTGAGCATTTCGTCTGATTTGAGCCCCGCCGGAGACCGCGCCGGAGTTTCCGCCGGAGTTCCCGCCGAGACCACCGCCCCAACTGCCGCCGGTCAGGCCCCCGCAGACCCCCGCCCCCGGGTCGGGCTGCTCGGCACCGGCCCCTGGGCGACCCGTACGCACGCCCCCGCGCTCGCCGCGCACGCCGGCTCCGAGTTCGCCGGTGTGTGGGGCCGCCGGCCCGAAGCCGCGGCCGAGCTGGCGCGGAAGTACGGCGTGAAGGTGTACGAAGACCCCGACGAGCTGTTCGCCGACTGTGACGTCGCCGCCTTCGCCCTGCCGCCCGACGTACAGGCCCCGCTCGCCGTGCGCGCGGCCGCCGCCGGCTGCCACGTGCTGCTCGACAAGCCCGTCGCGACGACGCCGCAGGATGCCCGGGCCGTCGCCGAGGCCGTCGCCCGCCACCAGGTCGCCTCCGTCGTCTTCCTCACCCTGCGCTTCGCCGAGCCCACCGCGGGCTGGGTCGACGAGCAGGCCGCCCGCACCGGCTGGTTCACGGCCGCCGCGCACTGGCTGGGCGCCGTCTTCCCGCCCGACGGCACGCCCAGCGCCTACGCCGACTCGCCCTGGCGCAAGGCCAAGGGCGGACTGTGGGACGTCGGGCCGCACGCACTGTCGGTCCTGATCCCGATCCTCGGTGACGTCACCGGGGTCAGCGCCACCCGCGGCCCCTCCGACGTCGTCCAGCTGGCGCTGCGGCATTCCTCCGGTGCGGCCAGCACCGCCGTGCTCAGTCTGGGCGCCCCGCAGGCGGCCGCCGGGGTGGGCCTCGAACTGCGCGGCAGCGAGGGCGTGCACGAACTGCCCGGCTGGAGCGACGTGCCGGGCGCCTACGGGCGAGCCCTCGACGCACTGCTCACCGCGGCCCGGACGGGCGTGCCCGATCCGCGCGGCGCGGAGTTCGGGGCCCGGCTGACGGAGATCCTGGCGCAGGCGGAGGCGCAGCTGCCTACTTGATGAGGGCGTTGGCCACGATGATGGCGAGGCCGATGGTGGCATCGGCCAGGCCGATCAGCAGGGCCCGGCCGAGCCGGTGGCCGACCCGGAGCGCCGTGAGCGAGCCCCAGCCGAACAGCAGGGCGGTGTTCAGGCCGAGTCCGCCGGCGGTCACGTCGTAGGCGTCCCAGCCGCCGAGCCCGGCGGCGGTCAGCAGCAGGACGGTGGGGAGAGTGGCCACGATCAGTGGCCACTCGTTCCACAGGGCCCGGGCCAGGACCTCCCAGCGGTGCCCCCCGGCCTCCTCCCGGTGGGAGGCCATGTGGTGCGAGTAGCCGTGCGCGAGTCCGGCCGTGGCCGCCGTCACCAGCACCCAGCTGGCGTCGTAGAAGGGGGTGAAGTCCTCACCCTCCTGGTTCAGTGCGGCCATCAGGGCGCTGGCCAGGACCGTCCCGTAGACCCCGCCGAACATCCAGTCGGCGTGCCGGTGGGACGGATGGGACGGGCGGGGCGGGCGGGTGGTCAGGCTCTCTTCCTGCGGCTGCTGCTCGGTCACGACTGGTCCTTAAGATGCGGTATGTCCTCTTTCGGCGCTCCGGCCACCATACGAGAACGGCGCGTGGGGGCGTTGTGAAGGAGCCCGCTACCCGCCCGCCGCCCGGCGGGCCACCTCCGCCAGGGCGTCCAGGGCCTGGGCGAACGCCGCGTCCGGGGGAGCCGCGTAGCCGACGACCAGCCCCTCGCGGGGTGGTGTCCTGTCGGCGGGGTGCCGGTAGGAGGAGAGGCCGTCCAGGGCCAGCCCCGCGGCGCGGGACGCCGAGAGCGCCCGGGCCTCGCGGCCGGGCGGGAGTTCCACCACGGCGTGCAGTCCGGCCGAGATGCCCGTGACCCGGACCTCCGGGGCGCGTGCGGCCAGTACGGAGACCAGCTGGTCGCGGCGGCGCCGGTAGCGCAGGCGCATCCGCCGCACGTGCCGGTCGTACGCCCCGCAGTCGATGAAGTCGGCGAGTGTCAGCTGGTCCAGCGCGCTCGCCCAGGACTCCCGCTGCCCCTTCGCCGCCAGGACCTGCCCGACCAGGGGGTCCGGGAGGACCAGCCAGCCCAGGCGGAGCGCGGGGGAGAGGCTCTTGCTGAGCGAGCCCGCGTAGACCACGTGCTCGGGGGCCAGCCCCTGAACCGCTCCGACCGGTTTGCGGTCGTACCTGAACTCCCCGTCGTAGTCGTCCTCCACGATCAGGCCGCCGGTGCCGCGGGCCCACTCCACGGCCGCCGCCCGCCGGGCGGGCAGCAGGGCGCACCCGGTCGGGAACTGGTGCGCCGGGGTGAGCAGCAACGTACGGGCCCGGGAGGGGATTTCCCCGGTCCGGGCGCCGTCCTCGTCGACCGCGACGGGATGCGGGCGGACCCCGGCGGCGTCCAGGATGCCGTGGTGGAAGGGCAGTCCGTACGCCTCGACGGCCCAGTCCCGGGGCCGCAGGGACGCCAGGAGCCGCAGCCCGCCCGCGAAACCGGAGCAGACCACGATGTTCTCGGGGCCGGTACGCACGCCCCGCGTCCGGGACAGGTAGCCGGCCAGGGCACGCCGCAGCTCGGGGCGGCCCTGCGGATCGCCCGGACCGAAGGCCTCGGTGGGCGCCCCGGCCAGGGCCCGGCGGGCGCTGGCGGCCCAGGGGCCCCGCGGGAAGGAGGCGGGGTCGGGCTTGCCCTGGAGCAGGTCGTGCCGGGGCCGTTCGGGCGCGGGCCCGGCCCCGGGGGCCGGTACGGGCGCGGCCGCCACCCCCTCCGCCACCCCCTCCGCGACCCGGGTGCCGGAACCCTGCCGGGCCGTGAACCAGCCCTCGGCGACCAGCTCGGCGTAGGCGTCGGCGACGGCGTTGCGGGCCAGCCCGAGGTCGGCGGCCAGGGCCCGGTAGGGCGGCAGCCGCGTCCCGCCGGCCAGCCGCCCGCTGCGCACCGCGCTGCGCAGGGCCTGGGCGAGGGCGGTGCGGCGGGCGCCCTCGGCGGGGAGGTCCAGGTGCAGGTCGGAGCCGGAGCCGGAGCCGGGGGCGGTCACGGGTGCGGCTCCGCCGTGAAGACGGTGTGGGTGGCCGTCAGGAAGCGGCGGACGGTGTCCCGTTCGGCGGGGTCGAAGGAGTCCAGCACCCGCAGCACCCCGTCGATCAGGGGCCCGAAGAACTCCCGGCCGAGGCGGATCGCGGTCGGCTCCACCCGCAGCAGGATCCGGCGCCGGTCGTGCTCGTCGCGGATCCGGGCCACGTGGCCGAGCCGCTCCAGCCGGTCGATCACGGCGGTGGTGCCCGCCGAGTTGAGGCCGAGCCGGGCGCCGAGCAGGCCGGCCGTGGCCGGCTCGGCGGCGCGCGCCGCGTCCAGCAGGCAGATCAGGGCGCGTACGTCGGTGGGGTGCATGCCGTTGCGGGCGGCGAACTCCGCCTGGCGCAGGCCGAAATCGACGGTCACCGCCCGGAGCAGGTGCACCAGTTGCAGATGGCCGGGCTCGTGGTTGTCGTGCACATCGCCTCCTGCCTACTATCTCGTTCAGCGAGATTATCGCCTGGCGAGACATTGGAGCAGCCCGTGTCCCGGACGCCGTACCCCCGTTCCTCTCCCTCTGCCGGCTCCGCCTTCCGGTCCGCCTACGACGAGGCGCTCGCCGGGTGGCCCGGGCCGGTCGAGGCCGCCGAGCTGCCGACCCCCTACGGGCTCACCCGCGTCAACAGCTGCGGCCCGGACGGCGCCCCGCCGCTGGTGCTGCTGCCGGGCGGCGGCGCCACCTCCGCGGTGTGGGGAGCCTGTGCCGCCGCCGGGGCGGCCCGCACCCGCCGCGTGCACGCCGTGGACCTCGTGGGCGAGCCGGGGTTCAGCGTCCCGGCGCCCGGGCGGGCCCCGCGAACCCCCGAGGACCTGGCCGACTGGCTCGGCGCGGTGCTCGACGGGCTCGCCCCGCGCGGACCAGTGACCCTCGCCGGGCACTCGTACGGTGCCTGGATCGCCGCCCACCACGCCGCCCACCACGCCGCCCGGCGGCCCGCCCGCCTCGGCCGCCTCGTCCTCCTCGACCCGACCCGGGTCTTCGCAGGACTCCGGCCCGGCTACGTCCTGCGCGCCCTGCCCGTGCTCGTGCGGCCCACCCCGGAGCGGATCCGGTCCTTCCTCGCCTGGGAGACCCGCGGGGCCGCCCTCGACCCGGCCTGGCTCCGGCTCCAGGACGAGACCGCCCGCTTCCCCACCACCCGGCCGGTCACCGGCCCGCGCCCGGACCTCGCCCGCCTCGCGGAGCAGGACGTCCGGGTGGACGTCCTGTTCGCCGGGCGGGCCCGCTGCCACGATGCCGGCCGGGCGGCCCGCGCCGCGCGCGAGGCCCTGCCGGGCGCGCGGGTCGACGTACTGCCCGGGATCTCGCACCACGCCCTGCCCCTGACGGCCGCCCCCGAGATCGCCCGCCTGCTCGCCGAGCACTAGGCCGCGTCCGGCGGATCGGCCGGTACAGTCCTCTTTCGATCTTGATCAACTCGGGGGACGGGGGCGCTGTATGGCGCGGCGCAACGGGTACGGGCGACAGCCGGACGGCTGGTCCGCGGCGGGGCGGGCCGGCACCGGGCCGTACGGGACGCCGCCTCCGCCGGGCCGGGAGCAGGCGCCGCGCCACGGTTGTGTGACGGTGCTGATGGCCCCCTTCGTCGCGGCCGCCCGCTTCCAGCGGCCGGGGCGAGAGGACCGGCTGGCCGACTCCGCCATGTCCGGGGCCCGGGTGGCCCGTACCTGCATCGGCCTGGGTGCCACGGTCTGGCTGTTCTACGCGTACTCGCTGCGCCAGGGCGCCAAGGACGTGGTCGACGACAAGCTCACGGAGATGCTCATCGCCGCCGCCGTGCTGATGGTCGTGGGACCGCTGGCGGTCGGCGCCTTCGTGGTCGCGGCCCGGCCGCCGCTGCGCGACCGGTACCGCCGGAGGCTGCCCGGCCCGCTGACGGCGTTCGGCGTCCTCTTCGGGGCGGCGGCCCTGCTGGCCTTCTCCTTCCGGCGCGACCTGCACGACCGGCTGTTCGGGGGAGTCGGCGACGTCGGCCTCATCCTGAGCCTGCTCATCGGGCTGACCTCCCTCTTCCTGGTGCCCTTCGTCCTGACGTCCTCGGTGCTGTGCGTCCACCACTCCTTCCGGACCGCCGACGTCCACGAGGTGCTGCCGCCCCTGCTGTCCCCGGTCGTCGTCGTGGCGATGGCGGTACTCCAGGCCATCGACGGGCCGCCGGTCAACGCGCCGCAGGGCGTGTGGTTCCTCTTCCTCGCCGGAGCACCCCTGTCGGTGACCGCCCTGACCTTCTGGGAGCTGCGCCGGCTGCGCACCCGGTACGGGATCACCCTGCGCGGCGCCCTGGGCCGGTAGGGCAGCCGGGGCGGCGGCCCCGCCCGCCTTCGGCGGCAGGGCCCGCGCGGCAGCGGCGCTTCGACCGCGGGAGTCGCTATTTTCCTGACATGTCCGCCGGTCCGGCCCTCGCGGCCACTCCCGCCACCGTCCCGCTCGCGTCCCCGCAGCCGCGTCTGCTGTACGACGCCTGCCCGCTCTGCTCCGACGCCGAGATCTCCGTCCTGAGGACCGGGGACTGCTCTCGCCATCCGCTCTACAAGCCCGTGGTCGCACCGGTCATGACCTGGATGCGGTGCGCCGGCTGCGGGCACGTCTTCACCGACGGCTACTTCTCGGACGAGGTCTCGGCCGAGATCTTCTCCGCGACCAACCCGAACCAGCAGCCCGGCGCCGGCTTCGAGCAGAACCGCTACACCTCGGCGCGCATCGTCGAACGCGTCGCGCGCCACGTCCCCGACGGCCGCTGGCTCGACGTCGGTTTCGGCAACGGATCGCTGCTGTTCACCGCCGAGGAGTGGGGCTTCGAGCCCCACGGGCTCGATCTGCGGCCGTCGACGGCGGAGGGCCTGCGCCGACTCGGCATCGAGGCGCACTGCGCCGACCTCACGGAGCTCGACGCCCCCGGCCGGTACTCCGTGATCAGCCTGGCCGACGTGCTGGAGCACATGCCGTACCCGGGTGAGGGGCTGGCCGCCGCGCACCGTCTGCTCCGGGACGGCGGCGTGGTCTTCGCGTCGATGCCGAACTACGACTGCTCGGTCTGGCGCCTGCTCGACGCCGGCGACGCCAACCCCTACTGGGGGGAGCTGGAGCACTTCCACAACTTCAGCCGCCGACGCCTCTACGAGCTGATGGAGGAGCACGGCTTCGAGCCGCTCCAGTACTCGGTCAGCGAGCGCTACCGAGCCTGCATGGAGGTCATCGCCCGCCGCGTCTAGGAGGTACGGGACAGCGCGTCGCGGACGGCGTCCTCGGTGCGGGCGACCACGGCCGTGCCGTCCTCGGCGGTGATGATCGGGCGCTGGATGAGCTTCGGGTGCGCGGCCAGGTGGGTGATCCACCGGGCCCGCGCCGCGTCCGTCTCCTCGCGCGGCAGCTCGCGTACGCCGGTCTCCCGGGCCAGCGGGTCCGACGTACGGGTGATGTCCCACGGCTCCAGCCCGAGACGGCCCAGCACCTCGCGGATCTCGTCCTCGGACGGCACGTCCTCCAGGTAGCGGCGCACGGTGTACTCGGCGCCCTCCGCGTCCAGCAGGGTGAGCGCGCTGCGGCACTTGGAACACGCGGGGTTGATCCAGATCTCCATGGCCCCAACCCTACCCAGGGCCCGTCTGGCCAGGGGCTTCTGTCAGTGGTCGCCGGTAAAATCGAGGGAGAACGACAGGAAGCCAACTACCGTTTGGGAGGCTGTAGATGGCCACTGCCAGCACCGTCCGGTCCGTCCAGAAGAAGCCGCTGCCGGCGGGCCTGCCCCGCGAGTGGTACGAGAGCCACAACCGCCGTCTGAAGGCGATGCGGCTGGCGATATCCCTGCTCGACTCGGGGACGTACGACGCCAAGCGCGCCACCAACCGGAAGATCCGGACGATGGCCGTCCGGACGGGGATCCACCGGCCGTCCAACGTCACCTGCAAGATGGTGCGCGCGTTCATCAAGGAGTCGTGACGGCGAAGGGGCCGTGACGGCGCCCCACCGCATGCCGGGACCCCGGCCGACCGTCCGCGGGCGGCGGGCGGGGCCCCGGGCGGAGCGTCGGGGCGGAGGGCGGGCCTTCCGGCACGGCCTGGCACGGCACGGCCTGGCACGGCACGGTACGACCCGGGGCCAACCGGTCACGGCGGACGGCCGTCGGGGGAGAGCAGCAGCAGGGCCACGTCGTCGCCCGGCCCGCCGTTCGTGAAGGCCGCCAGGTCCTTCCACACCGCCCCGACCAGGCCCGCCGGGTCCCGCGCCAGGACGGGCACCCGGGTCGCCAGGGGGTAGAAGTGCCCGGCGGCGTCCCGGGCCTCCGTCGCCCCGTCGGTGTGCAGCAGGAACTGGTCCCCGGGCCGCACCGGCACCTCCACCACCTTCGGTGGATCCGGTCCCGCGAGCCCCAGGCCCAGCGGAGGCCCCGGCTCCACGGTTACCTCGTCGACCTCGGCCCCCCGCAGGCGCAGCGCCGGCGGATGCCCGCACGACACGAACCGTACGAGGTCCAGCCCGTGCGGGAACTCCACCAGCACCGCCGTCGCGAACAGCTCCGGATGGTCCACATGGGCGTCCGCCGCGTCCGCCAGCAGCCGCCGGTCCAGCCGGACCGCCACCGCCGCCAGCTCTGCGTCGTCGAGCACGGCCTCGCGGAAGGCACCGAGCAGCGCCGCCACCGTGGCCACCGCCGCCAGGCCGTGCCCCTGCACGTCCGCGACCAGCGCCCGGACCCCGAAGGGCCCCACCCTCACGTCGTACAGGTCGCCGCCCACGAGCGTGCCGCGCTGCGCCGCCCGGTAGAGGCCCGAGCAGCGCACCTCGCCCACCCGTTCCGGCACCGGCGGCAGCACCGCCAGCTGGGCCGCCTCCGCGACCGTACGTACGCTGACCAGCTGCTCGTCCCGGCGCTGGCGGACCCAGGCGATGACCACGCTCAGCAGCCCGACGACGGCCACCGTGGCCAGGTCCGTCCCCCGGGCCTGGGCCACGCCGATGTCGTGCACCCCCAGCAGCAGCAGGACGACGGCTGCGAAGATCGCGGTTCCGGCCGCCCCGTACGCGAACGCCGCCACCGGGGGCAGGCCCGCCAGGAAGAAGCCCAGCTCCACGTCGGTCGTGAGCGCCTGCGCGAGGACGAGCGCGACCAGGGCCGCCGCGGGCGCGATCCGGGCCCAGCGCGGCGGTGGCTCGCCGCGCAGCCCGCCCGGCTCAGCGCGTCCGCGTCTCACCCCTCCACCCTCGTATGGGGGCGGGGCCCGCGCACCCCGGACCGCCCTGCCGGGTGGCTCCGCCCGCTCCGGGCCGCGACAGTGGTGGCGTGACGGGAAACGAAGCCGCGGGTGGGGCGCCCGGCCGGGCCCACGTCGAGGCGCACGGCGCCGGTGACGGCTCGGCCGGCGCGGAGATGAGCACACGGCTCAACTGGCTGCGCGCCGGCGTGCTCGGCGCCAACGACGGGATCATCTCCACCGCGGGCCTGGTGGTCGGCGTGGCCGGGGCCACCACCTCCCGCCCGTCGATCCTGGCGGCGGGCGTCGCGGGACTGCTGGCGGGCTCTCTGTCCATGGCGGCGGGGGAGTACGTGTCCGTCAGCTCCCAGCGGGACTCCGAACGGGCCGCGCTCGCGATGGAACGCCGGGAGCTGGCCGAGGAGCCGGAGGCGGAGCTCGACGAGCTCACCGATCTGCTGGCGGAGCGCGGCCTGAGCCGGGATGTCGCCCGCGAGGCCGCCGAACAGCTCACGGAACGGGACGCCCTGCGGGCCCACGCCCGCGTGGAGCTCGGGATCAACCCGGACGAGCTGGCCAACCCGTGGCACGCGGCCTTCGCCAGCCTCGTCGCCTTCACCGTGGGGGCGCTGCTGCCGCTGCTGGCGATCATGCTGCCGGGTCCGTCGGCGCGGGTGCCGGTGACGGTGCTGGCGGTGCTGGCGGCGCTCACGCTGTGCGGGGTGCTCAGCGCACGGCTCGGCGGGGCCCCGGTCCCGCGCGCGGTCGCCCGCAACGTGGCCGGCGGCGCCCTGGCCATGGCCGCCACCTATGCGGTCGGCACCTGGCTCGGCACGGCGACCGCCTGACGGGGCCGGCCCCCGGGGCTCTGCCCGCGGGCGCGGAGCGCCGTGTCGTGGAGCCCCGGCCCGTGTCCGACCGCGGCGCGGCGCCACACCCGAATCCGCCGAGCACAGCGCAGCGACCCGGCAGGATGGGCCCATGCGTATCGCACTCACCGGCTCGACCGGCCTCATCGGCAGTGCACTCGTGCGGTCCCTGCGGGCCGACGGCCACGAGGTGGTGCGGTTCGTGCGGCGGGAACCGGCCCGGGCGGACGAGGCGCGGTGGGATCCGCAGCGCGGCCACGTGGACCCGGCAGGCCTGGCCGGCTGCGGCGCCGTCGTGCACCTGGCCGGGGCCGGGATCGGGGACCACCGGTGGACCGCCGCGTACAAGCGGAAGATCCGCGACAGCCGGGTGCTCGGCACCGCCGCGCTCGCGAACGCCCTCGCCGGCCTCGACGAACCGCCCGCCGTCCTGGTCAGCGGCTCCGCCGTCGGCTACTACGGGGACACCGGCGACCGCCCCGTGGACGAGGACAGCCCCGCCGGGCACGGATTCCTGCCCTCGGTCTGCGTGGAGTGGGAGGCCGCCGCCGCCCCCGCCCAGGAGGCCGGGATCCGCACCGCGTTCGCCCGTACCGGACTGGTCGTCGCCAAGGAGGGCGGGGCCTGGGGGCGGATGTTCCCCCTCTTCCGCGCGGGCGTCGGCGGCCGGCTCGGCGACGGCCGCCAGTACTGGCCCTTCATCTCCCTCCACGACGAGGTCGCGGCCCTGCGCCACATCATCGACACCCCGGCGCTGAGCGGCCCGGTCAACCTCACCGCCCCCGAACCGCTGACCAACCGCCAGGTCACCGCCGCCATGGCCCGGGTGCTGCACCGGCCGGCGGTGCTGCCCGTACCGGCCGTGGCCCTGCGCGTCGTGCTCGGGGAGTTCTCCCAGGACGTGCTGGGCGGTCAGCGTGCCCGCCCCACGCGGCTCCTGGGGTCCGGGTTCGCCTTCCGCGACCCAGACATCGAACAGGCCATCCGCGCCGCGCTCCGATAAACGGCGTGCGACCGTGTGCGACCGTTCGTGACCCGGATGCGACCGTCGTGCGACCGGAGTTGTCCGCAATACCCGGTCGAACTCGGGTTCCCGTTCGACCGGTTGGGGGAAGGAGGATCCCCACACAGCCGCGCCGACCTCGGGGAGGGGCACGTGCTCAGCAGCGCACCCAATGCCGCACACCATGCGGACGTCGTCATCGTAGGAGCCGGAGTCTCAGGACTCGCGGCCGCGCACCACCTGATCGCAGCCGGGGTCACGGTCACCGTCCTGGAGGCCGCGGACGATCCCGGCGGGCGGATGGCCACCGAATCGGCCGCCGGGTTCCGGCTCGACCGGACCGCCCAGTTGCTCAACACCACGTACAGCGAGCTGGAGCGCACCCATGCCCTGCGGGCCCTGGTCCTGCGCCCCTTCCCGCCCGGGGTCCTGGTCCACACCGACGGCAAACAGCTGCGGGCCGGGTCCCTCACCCCCGCCCGGGCCCTGGCCAGCGGATCCCTCGACCAGGCCCGGCTCAGCGCCGCCCTCGGCAGGCTCGCCGCGCTGCCCGAGGACAAGCTGCTCGCCCGGCCCGAACGCACCGCGTCCGCGGCCCTGCGCACCCGCGGCCTGCCGTCGCGCACCCTGAACGGCGTGCTCCGGCCACTGCTCGCCGCCCTGCTGCGGGACCCGGAGCTCACCACCTCCAGCCGGGTCGCCGACCTGGCCCTGCGCACCTTCGCCCGAGGCCGTCTCGCCGTGCCCGAAGGCGGCGCGGCCGCCCTGCCCGACCTGCTCGCCGCGGGACTGCCGCCCGGCACCGTACGGACCGGCACCAGGGTCCGGTCGGTCGCCACCAACCTGGTCACCACCGAGGAGCACGGCGACTTCCGCTGCCGCTCCGTCCTGCTCGCCACCGGCGCCCGCGCCGCCGCCGAGCTCCTGCCCGGCCTGCGCGTGCCCGCGTTCCACGAGGTCACCGTCCTGCACCACGCCACCGCCGACCCACTGCCCCGGGACGGCTCGCTGATCCTGGACGGGGACCCCAACTGGCCCGTCTCCCACACCGCCGTCATGAGCGCGGTCGACCCCACGCGGGCCCCGGCCGGGCGCAGCCTGGTCACCACGACCGTGCTCGGCCCGCCGCCGCCGACGCGCACCGTCGCCTCGCGCCTCGCCCGCCTCTACGACACCACCACCCGCGACTGGGAGCTGCTGGCCGTCCACCACACCCCGGAGGCCGTCCCCGCCATGCCCCCGCCGCACGACCGGAGCCGCCCCGTGCGGGTCCTGGCCGGGCTCTACGTGTGCGGCGACCACCGCGACACCAACACCGTCCAGGGTGCCCTGCACTCGGCCCGCCGCGCCGGCGGCGCCATCCTGCGCGACTTCGGCATCCCGCTCCCGGTCGCCCCGGAGCCCGCACTCCCGGTGGCGGCCTGAGAACCACCCACGACACAGGGGCCCGGTCCTCCCGCCTCGGGACCGGGCCCCTGCCGTACCCCCGGGCGGCCCGGACGCGCGCATCCCGCCGCGATCAGGACAGCGCCGCCACCCGGTCGCGGTAGGTCCGCACGGCCGACGCGTCCCGGTAGGGCTCCAGCCGCCGCTCGAAGTCCCGTACGTACTCCACCGCCCGCACCGACCGCATCTCCATCGCCTGCTGCGCCGCCTCCGCGCCCAGCGCGCACGCCTGGTCCAGCTCGCCCAGCCCCAGCCGGGCCGTGGCCAGCACCACCCGGCAGAACAGCCGCGACCGCGCGAACCCCGGCGCCCTCAGCTGCAGCGACCGCTCCGCGTGCTGCGCCGAGGCCCGGTACTGCTGGAGGTCCCGGTGGCAGTGCCCGAACTCGTCCGCCAGCTGCGCCTCGTCGTAGAGGCGCGCCCAGTGCGGTACGTCGTCGCCCGGCCTGGCCGCGCCCAGGGCGCGCTCGGCCCGCACCAGGGAGGCCGTCGCCGCCCGGACCTCGCCGAGGACCGCGTGCCCGCGCGCCTCCGCCGCGTGCAGCAGCGCCTGCACCACCGGCGGCGGGCCGGAGCCGACGCCCTGCTGGGCCACCCGGGCCAGCTGCACCGCCTCCCGGCCGTGCCCGAGGTACACCGCCTGCCGGCTCATGGTGACCAGCACGTACGAGCCGTAGGGGCGGTCCCCGGCGGCCTGCGCGAGCCGCAGGGCCTGCACGAAGTACCGCTGGGCGAGCCCGTGCGCGGCGATGTCGTACGAGGTCCAGCCCGCGAGCCGGGTCAGGTCCGCGGCGGCGGCGAACAGCCGGCGCCCCGTGGTCTCGCCGTAGGTGCCCCGGAGCATCGGCTCGGCCTCGTGCTCCAGGTACCGCACGAGGGCCTGGCGGGCGTGCCCGCCGCCGTAGGTGTGGTCCAGGGTCCGGAAGAGCTCGCCGACCGATCTCAGCGCGGCGATGTCGCCCGCCGTCACGCGCTGCCCGGGCCCCCGGTCGATCTGCCGCTGCCTCGGCACCGAGGCCCGGCCCTGGAGGGGGACGCGGGCCGCGGCCGGTTCCGCGCCCCGGGCCACGCGCTCGTCGGGCCGCCCGATCAGCCAGTCCCGGCTGGGGACGACCAGCCCGGCCGGGGTGAAGGCGATCTTCCGGAGCTCGGCGTGCGAGCCGGAGTCCTTGCGCCACAGGCCGCTCGCGATGTCCACGGCCTCCTCCGGGGTGGCCGCGAACTCCAGGCCCGCGTAGACCGGGGCGCAGGCGTCGAGGCCCAGGTCCTGCGCGGAGAGCCGGCGTCCGAGGCGCCGGGTGAACACCTCGGCGATCAGCGCCGGCGTGGTTCCGCGCGGCTGCTGGCCGCGCAGCCAGCGGGTCACCGAGGTCTTGTCGTACCGCAGGTCGAGACCGTGTTCCAGACCGAGCTGGTCGACGCGGCGGGCGAGCCCGGCGTTGGAGAACCCGGCTTCCGCGATCAGCGCCGCCAGCTGGCGGTTGGGGACGCGCTGGGCAGGTCGTTCCGTCATCGGCTCCACGGTTTCCTGACGTGACGGACCGGAGGCCCGGCCCTTGAACGGCGTGAATGTAGCGGCGAACTTCGCCCATGCCGCCCTCTCTGCCCCACATTCATCCGATCGTGTGCAGAATCGGTAGGGCTCTTTACGGACTCGCCCCCTCCGCCCGCGTACGCTGCGGGCCATGACCCGCCGGCACCACCCGTCACACCTGCCCGAGGAGCGGCCCGAATCGACCGCTCCGCTGCCTCCGCCCGAGCTGACCGAGGCCGAGTGCCGGCGCTGCGGCACCTATATCGCGGGGCTCGACGGGCGGTACGCCTGCGGGGTGTGCGGCTGGGTGAACGACCACTCGGAGGGCCACCGGCGGCTGCCGCGCGCGGACGAGGACCCGGACCGCCCGCCGAAGGGCCGCCGACGGCCCAAGCAGCTGCCCTCGCGCCTGCCGGAGCCCGGCGCGGCACCGGAAGCGGGGCCCTGAGGGGGCCCGCACGGGCAGCCGTACCCTTGCTCAGTGAAGTACGTGCACACAGCAGGTTCAATGAGGAGGCGCTGCGGTGGCTGAGCTTGGGTTTGTACGTCTGGGCTTCGGCGCGGAATCCGTCGAGTACACCCAGGCCTGGGAAGAGCAGCGCAGGGTGCACGCGGCCCGCTTCGCGGACGAGGTGGAGGACACCTGCCTGCTGCTGGAGCACCTGCCGGTCTACACCGCGGGCCGGCGCACCGACCCCAGCGAGCGCCCGCTCGACGGCACGCCCGTCATCGACGTGGACCGCGGCGGAAAGATCACCTGGCACGGCCCCGGCCAGCTCGTCGGCTATCCGATCATGAAGCTGCCCCGGCCGGTGGACGTCGTGGCCCACGTCCGACGCCTGGAGGAGGCGCTGATCCGCACCGCCGCCGACTTCGGCCTGGAGACCACGCGGGTCGAGGGCCGCTCCGGTGTCTGGGTGCTCGGCGACCCGGTCGAGGAGCGCCCGAAGATCGGCGGCCTCTCCCTCGACTTCGACCCGCGGCTCGCCGACGAGGAGTTCGACCCCCGGCTCAACGGGCCCGAGTACGCCCCGTCCAACGCCGGCCAGCGGCGCGAGGACCGCAAGCTCGCCGCCATCGGGATCCGGGTCGCCAAGGGCGTCACGATGCACGGCTTCGCGCTCAACGTGAACCCGGACAGCACCTGGTTCGACCGGATCATCCCCTGCGGGATCCGGGACGCCGGTGTGACCTCGCTCTCGTACGAACTGGGCCGTGAGGTCACCATCGCCGAGGTGCTCCCGGTCGTCGAGCGCCACCTGAAGGACGTACTGGAGCAAGCCGAGTTGCGGCCCCGCGAGATCGAGACCGCATAGAGACCTCCCCGCTGCGGGAATGAGTCCGGCCGCTCGCAGGTTGGGCGACGTAAGAGCGTACGAAATTACGGGCGTACCCTGGTGGGCGCCCGAACAATCGAAGTCACAGGGAGCCGGTCGTGTCCGCAGTCGCACCCGACGGACGCAAGATGCTGCGCCTCGAGGTCCGGAATGCCCAGACCCCCATCGAGCGCAAGCCCGAGTGGATCAAGACCCGGGCGAAGATGGGCCCCGAGTACACCAAGATGCAGGCCCTGGTGAAGGGCGAAGGACTGCACACGGTGTGCCAGGAGGCCGGCTGTCCCAACATCTACGAATGCTGGGAGGACCGCGAGGCCACCTTCCTCATCGGCGGTGACCAGTGCACCCGGCGCTGCGACTTCTGCCAGATCGACACGGGCAAGCCCGAGGCGCTGGACCGCGACGAACCGCGCCGCGTCGGCGAGTCCGTCGTCACGATGGACCTGAACTACGCCACCATCACCGGCGTCGCCCGCGACGACCTGGCCGACGGCGGTGCCTGGCTGTACGCCGAGACCGTGCGCCAGATCCACCAGCAGACGGCGGGCCGCGAGGCCGGCCACACCAAGGTCGAACTGCTGGCCCCCGACTTCAACGCGGTGCCGGAGCTGCTGGAGGAGGTCTTCGCCTCCCGCCCCGAGGTCTTCGCGCACAATGTCGAGACGGTGCCGCGGATCTTCAAGCGGATCCGCCCGGGCTTCCGCTACGAGCGCTCGCTCGACGTGATCACCAAGGCGCGCGAGTACGGCCTGGTCACCAAGTCGAACCTGATCCTCGGCATGGGCGAGGAGCGCGAGGAGGTCTCGCAGGCCCTGAAGGACCTGCACGAGGCCGGCTGCGAGCTCATCACCATCACCCAGTACCTGCGGCCCTCGCCGCGGCACCACCCCGTCGAGCGCTGGGTGAAGCCGGCCGAGTTCGTCGAGCTGGCGAAGGAGGCCGAGGAGATCGGCTACTCGGGCGTGATGTCCGGGCCGCTCGTCCGCTCGTCGTACCGGGCCGGTCGTCTGTACGCGCAGGCCATGGAGAAGCGCGCGTCCGTCTGACGCGCGGCGCGACCGTCCGTGTGAAGTCGCGCACAAAGTGCTACCAACGAGTAATACCGCATCGGCGCGGCCCCTAGGCTCTTTCATGACGGAAGAACCCGGCGGGCCGCGTCGGCGTATACAACGTGTCCATCACATTTGACCGACCGGTCACGCCCTGGTAACACCAGTCAGTGACGCTTGGTCCACGCACCGTAGACGCCCGCCCACCTCGCGAAGACGTGAGCATCGTGAAAGGGATCGACATCATGCAGGCCGCGCCCGTACGCGCCATCGCCATCCCGACGCTCTCCGACGCCTTCCGGGGCCTCGAATCCCTCCTGATGAGCGGGGCCCGCCGCAACGCCTGGACGGCGGTCCTGGAGGACCGCCAGCGGGCCAAGGACCGGGTCGAAACCGAACACGTACTTGAGGCCGCGGCTACCCGAACCCCGCAGGCCACGTAAACTTCGCTTTATGGCGAGGAAGTCAAACGCAGAGACTGCTGCGAACCCCGGGCGACTGAAGCAGATCGCCCTGACGTACAAGATGACGCGCAAGGCCGACCCGAAGGTCGGTCTGATCGTCGCGGGCGTGGGAATCGTCACCTTCGGTGTCTTTCTTGCGATCGGCTTCCTGATCGACCACCCGGTCTACCTGGGCATCCTGGGCTTCCTGGTGGCTTTCCTCGCGATGGCGATCGTCTTCGGGCGACGGGCCGAGCGGGCTGCCTTCGGGCAGATGGAAGGGCAGCCGGGAGCGGCCGCGGCCGTACTGGACAACGTGGGACGGGGCTGGACGACCACCCCGGCCATCGCGATGACCCGGCAGCAGGACATCGTCCACCGTGCCGTGGGCAAGGCCGGCGTCGTGCTGATCGCCGAGGGCAACCCGAACCGGGTGAAGCCGCTGCTCGCGAACGAGAAGAAGAAGATGGCCCGGATCATGCCGGACGTGCCGGTCCACGACTTCATCGTGGGTACGGGCGAGGGCGAGGTGCCGCTCAAGAAGGTGCGCACCACCCTGCTCAAGCTGCCGCGCGTCCTGACCGGCCCGCAGATCACCGCGGTCAACGACAAGCTGCGTGCCATGGGTGACCTCATGAGCAACATGCCGCTGCCGAAGGGCCCCATGCCCAAGGGCATGAAGATGCCGCGCGGCGGAAAGATGCGCTGACCCGCTCAGCGGATTTTCGTATACGAGACAGGGGCGCCCCCCGAGCCGGCCGGCTCGGGGGGCGCCCCTGTGTCTGCTTGCACGTGCTAGATGCGGACCTGGACGGCGCGCGCGAGGCGGTCGTGGAGGCCGCGGCCGTCGCGGTCCCAGATCAGCGCCGGGATGACCAGGGCCAGCAGCAGCGTGCGCACGACCACGCGGACGAAGCCGAGGCGGCCGCCGTCCTCCGCGACCACGCGCAGGCCCAGGACCCGCTTGCCGGGTGTGAAGCCCACGGTGCCGACCGTCAGGACGGTCAGGGCCACGAAGAGCCCGAGGGTCCAGTTGCCCGCGGCGCCCAGGTTCCCGCCGGTGATCAGCCCGTACGCGATGAGCTGGCAGCCGATCCAGTCGAGGGCCACGGCCCCGATCCGGCGCCCGAAGCGCGCCACCGAGCCGGGTCCCTGCTGGGGCAGACCGAGCCGCTGCCCCGGATAGCCGAAGTCGACACCCATCTCCTCGGCGGCCGCCTTGGGGCCGGAGAGCCAGGATCCGATTGCCTGTCTGTTGTCCACCCGACCACGGTACCGGTGGCGCCTCACGGCGCTCCGGCCGGACCCTGGTTAACTTGTGCGAAACAAATGGGTCATGCTTGGGAAATCCCGTCTGCTTATGGTCGGGTCAGCGTGCGGCACCGCACTGACGCACCACGAGCTATAAAGCCCGTCCCTCCCCCGGGGTCGGGAGTAGGAGGAGTTGGATGTTCCAGAACGCCGACGAAGTCAAGCAGTACATCGAGGAGAACGACGTCAAGTTCGTCGACGTCCGCTTCTGCGACCTGCCTGGTGTGATGCAGCACTTCACGATCCCGGCGCGGGCATTCGACCCGGCGGAGGAGCTCGCCTTCGACGGATCCTCGATCCGCGGCTTCCAGGCGATCCACGAGTCCGACATGGCCCTGCGCGCCGACATCACCACCGCGCGCCTGGACCCCTTCCGTCGCGACAAGACGCTGAACATCAACTTCTTCATCCACGACCCGATCACGGGTGAGGCCTACAGCCGCGACCCGCGCAACATCGCGAAGAAGGCCGAGGCGTACCTCGCCTCCACCGGCATCGCCGACACCGCGTTCTTCGGGCCCGAGGCCGAGTTCTACATCTTCGACAGCGTGCGCTTCGCGACCACCGCGAACGAGGGCTTCTACCACATCGACTCCGAGGCCGGCGCCTGGAACACCGGTTCCGAGGAGAACAACCGCGGCTACAAGGTCCGCTACAAGGGCGGCTACTTCCCGGTCGCCCCGGTCGACCACTTCGCGGACCTGCGCGCCGAGATCTCCCTGGAGCTGGACGCCCAGGGCCTCCAGGTCGAGCGCCAGCACCACGAGGTCGGCACCGGTGGCCAGGCCGAGATCAACTACAAGTTCAACACGCTGCTGGCCGCGGCCGACGACCTGATGCTCTTCAAGTACATCGTGAAGAACGTCGCCTGGAAGAACGGCAAGACGGCGACCTTCATGCCGAAGCCGATCTTCGGCGACAACGGCTCGGGCATGCACGTGCACCAGTCGCTGTGGGCCAACGGCGACCCGCTGTTCTACGACGAGGCCGGCTACGCGGGCCTGTCGGACACCGCCCGCTACTACATCGGCGGCATCCTCAAGCACGCCCCGTCGCTGCTCGCCTTCACCAACCCGACGGTGAACTCCTACCACCGCCTGGTGCCGGGCTTCGAGGCGCCGGTCAACATGGTGTACTCGCAGCGCAACCGCTCCGCCGCCATGCGCATCCCGATCACGGGCTCGAACCCGAAGGCCAAGCGCGTCGAGTTCCGCGCGCCGGACCCGTCCTCGAACCCGTACCTGGCCTTCTCGGCCCTGCTCCTCGCGGGCCTCGACGGCATCAAGAACAAGATCGAGCCGATGGAGCCGATCGACAAGGACCTCTACGAGCTCTCCCCGGACGAGCACGCGAGCGTCCCGCAGGTCCCGACCAGCCTCGAGGACGTCCTCAAGGCCCTGGAGGAGGACCACGAGTACCTCCTGGCCGGCGGTGTCTTCACCCCCGACCTGATCGAGACCTGGATCGACTACAAGCGCACGCACGAGATCGCCCCGATCGCGCAGCGTCCGCACCCGCACGAGTTCGAGCTGTACTTCGACCTCTAAAAATGCCTGATGGGAGGCCCCCCGCCACGCTCCACGGAGCGAGGCGGGGGGCCTTTCCGCTTTGACAGGTCGACCAGGTGGAGTAAGGGTGGAAATGACCTAAAGGCCTCATAAGCGAGACATGTTCGGAGGTGCATGAGAATGCGCCGTAGGATCGTTGCGGCAACGATGGCCGGAGCCGCGGGAATCGCCATCGGTCTGCTGCCCGTAGCCAGCGCTTCGGCCTCGGTCGTCGCCGGCAGCGGCGGCGGAGGGAATGGCGGCTACGACTGCTACCGGTACCCCTCGAACCGCTCGGACGCCCGGTGGGACTACTGCTGCAACCGCGACTGGCGTGACCGGCCCAGCTGGTGCTGGGACAACGCGGGCGTCGGCGGCGACCGCGGCTACTGGCGCGACAGCAACTGGAACGACTCCGACTGGCGCCGGGGCAACTGGAACGACGACGCGCACTGGAACAACTCCGGTCGCGGCGGCAACGGCAACTGGAACGACTGGGGCAACGGTCGCGGCGGCAACGGTGACTGGGGCAACGGCCGCGGTGGCAACGGCAACGGCGACTGGGGCAACGGCCGCGGTGGCAACGGCAACGGTGACTGGGGCAACGGCCGCGGTGGCAATGGCGACTGGGGCGGCGGTGGCAACGGCGGCGGCAACGGTGGCGGCGACTGGGGCGGCGGCGGCAACGGTGGCGGCGACTGGGGCGGCGGCAATGGCGGCGGCAACGGTGGCGGTGGCGGTGGCGGCGGCTGGGGCGGTGGCCGCTGAGGCCGATCGGACCACGGAGGGCCGTGGGACCCGGACCGGGGCGATGCCCCTGCCGCGCTGGCTCAGCGCAGCAGGGGCATCGCGCCCGTGAGGTCGCGCAGGCACAGGACCGCGAGCTCGGCGGGGGAGCCGGGCCCCGATACCGGGGCGTCCGTCTCCGACCACAGCTCCAGCGCCACCCGGATCGCGTCCGTGGCCGCGGCGGCCAGGAGCCGTACCTCCCGCAGCTCGGCGTCCGCCCCCGCCAGCCTGCCGATCACCGGGACCAGGCGCTCCTCGGAGTCCTGGTTCACGCGGTACCAGACGGCGCGCAGGGCCTCGTCGTCCGCCGCCGCGCGCAGCAGGCCGCGGGTCACCTCCAGGCCCTCCTCGACCGCCTGCGGGCCGCTCAGCGACCGGGTGACGGCGCGTTCCAGGGCCTCGGCGAGCGGGCTGCCCGGGTCCTCCTCCGCGAGCAGTGCGCGCCAGGCGTCACCGCCGCCCGCCAGCAGCGGTGCCACGGCCTCCTGCTTGTTGCGGAAGTAGCGGTAGAAGGTGCGCAGCGCCACGCCCGCGCGATGGGCGATGTCCTCGGCGGTGGTGCCGTCGGGGCCGTGCTCGGCGAACAGCTCGCAGGCGGCGCGGGCGATGTCGAGCTGGGTGGCGGCCTTGCGGCGCTCGGTCAGCGACTGCGCACCGGAGCCGGCCTGGGGGGTGTACGGACGAGGGGATCTCACGGGGTGCAGCCTACCGTTCGCCCGCCCCGTGAAAGACATCTCTTGTCAGCATGACAAAACGTGTCACTCCTTCGGTACGCTCGCGCCATGAACCGTTACGAAGGACGTCGCGTCCTCATCACCGGCGGCGGCTCCGGCATCGGCCGCGCCACCGTCCACCGCCTTCTCGCCGAGGGCGGCCGGGTCCACGCGGTGGACGTCAGCGAGGCCGGCCTGAAGGCCACCGCCGAATACGCCGCAGCGGCGGGCCACGGGGACCGGCTCACCACCGCGCTCCTCGACATATCCGACGAGAACGCCGTCAGGGAGGGCGTCGCCGCCGCGACCGGCTCCCTCGGCGGCATCGACGTACTCGTCAACGCGGCCGGCATCCTGCGCTCCGCGCACACCCACCACACCACCCTGGACCTCTGGAACCAGGTCATCGCCGTCAACCTGACCGGCACCTTCCTGATGATCCGCGAGTCCCTGCCGGCCCTGCTGGCCGCGGACCGGCCGGTCGTCGTGAACTTCAGCTCCACCTCGGCGTCCTTCGCCCACCCCTACATGTCCGCCTACGCGGCCAGCAAGGGCGGCATCCAGTCCATGACCCACGCCCTGGCCGCCGAGTACAGCAAGCAGGGCCTGCGCTTCGTCAGCGTCGCGCCCGGCTCCATCGAGAGCGGTATGACCACCGGCAACGGCCCCGGCCTGCCCGAGGACACCGACTGGTCCCTCTTCACCAAGCTCGCCCCGGCCATCGGCCAGGGCTTCGCCGGCCCCGAGACCGTCGCCGGCGTCGTCGCCATGCTCGGCTCCGAGGACGGCGCCTTCATCACCGGCACCGAGATCCGCATCGACGGCGGCACGCACTGCTGAACCGGGGCGTCAGCCTCTGAAGCGGTCCCACAGCCGGGGGAAGCGCTCCGCGAGCACGGCTTCGTTCTCGAAGTCCAGCGGGGTGCCCTCCGGCTCCGCCGCCTGCAACGGAATGCCCAGGTCCGGGGCCACCGCCCCGGTCAGCTGCTCGTACGCCTCGTCGGCCGCGTACCCGAGCTCCTCGCCGTCGCCGTCGATCTCCTCGTCGAAGTCGCCCAGCAGCTCCGCCAGATGGTCCGGGTCGTGCACCCCGCCCTCGAAGACCTCCCGGCCCTGGCCGATCAGCCAGCACCGGAAGTAGTCGAAGGCGTCGTCGCTCGCCCCGTCGAGCAGCACCCAGGCCGCGCCCCACAGGTCCCAGGTGTACGCCCGGTTGTACCGGGACTCGAAGTGCCGGGCGAAGTCCAGGACGGAGTCCGGATCGAGCTGTGCCAGCCGCTCCACGAGCAGCTCGGCATGTTCCTCGGGGTCGCCTTCGGCGGCCTCGCGGGTACGGTCGACGATCTCCCAGAACTCCGTCTCGTCCATCACGGCTCCAGCATCACGGCTGTGTCCCCGCGCCGCCACCGCTCATACGGCGAAAGGCCGGTGCCCGCCCCCTGCGGGGCGGGCACCGGCCCTACTCGTCCGGATTCACACGGCTCAGAGGCCGTAGCGCTCCCGGGCCTCCTTGACGGCGGAGGCCGGAACCTCGCCACGGCGGGCGAGCTGCGCCAGCGCGGCCACGACGATCGACTGGGCGTCGACGCCGAAGTGGCGGCGGGCACCCTCGCGGGTGTCGGACAGACCGAAGCCGTCCGTGCCCAGCGAGGTGTAGTCCTGCTCCACCCACTGGCTGATCTGGTCCGGGACCTGGCGCATCCAGTCGGACACGGCGAGGACCGGCCCGGCCGCACCCTCCAGCGCGCGGGTGACGTACGGGGTGCGCACCTCGCCGCGCAGCAGCGCCTCGTCGCACTCCAGCGCGTCGCGGCGCAGCTCGCCCCACGAGGTGGCGGACCAGACGTCGGCGGCCACGTTCCAGTCGGCGGCGAGCAGCTTCTGGGCCTCCAGGATCCAGTGGATCGCGGTGCCCGAGGCCATCAGCTGGATCTTCGCGGCGTCGGCGGCCGGCGCGTTCTCCAGGTCGGAGGCCTGGTTGAAGCGGTAGAGGCCCTTGAGGATGCCCTCTTCCACGCCCTCCGGCATGGCCGGCTGGACCTTCGGCTCGTTGTAGACCGTGAGGTAGTAGAAGACGTCCTCGGGGCTCTCGCCGTACATCCGGCGCAGACCGTCCTTGACGATCACCGCGATCTCGTACGCGAACGCCGGGTCGTAGTTGAGCGACGCCGGGTTCGTGGACGCGATCAGGTGCGAGTGGCCGTCCGCGTGCTGCAGGCCCTCACCGGTCAGGGTCGTGCGACCGGCCGTGGCGCCGACGATGAAGCCCTTGCCGAGCTGGTCGGCGAGCTGCCACATCTGGTCGGCGGTGCGCTGCCAGCCGAACATCGAGTAGAAGATGTAGAACGGGATCATCGGCTCGCCGTGCGTCGCGTACGACGTGCAGGCGGCGATGAAGTCGGCCATGGCGCCGGCCTCGGTGATCCCCTCGTTGAGGATCTGGCCGTCCTTGGCCTCCTTGTAGTACATCAGCTGGTCGCGGTCGACCGGCTCGTACGTCTGGCCCAGCGGCGAGTAGATGCCGGCCGACGGGAAGAGGGACTCCATACCGAAGGTGCGGGCCTCGTCGGGGACGATCGGCACCCAGCGCTTGCCGGTCTCCTTGTCCCGCATCAGGTCCTTGACGAGCCGGACGAAGGCCATGGTGGTGGCCATCTCCTGCTTGCCGGAGCCCTTGAGCAGCGGGGCGAAGGAACGGTCGGCCGGGGCCGGCAGGGCCACGTGCTTGACCTTGCGGGCCGGAGCCGGGCCGCCGAGCGCCGCGCGGCGCTCGTTCAGGTACCGGACCTCGGGGCTGTTGGCGCCCGGGTGGCCGTAGGGGACCTGGCCGTCGGCGAAGGCGCTGTCCGGGATCGGGAGGTCGAGCTTGTCGCGCATGCTCTTGAACTCGTCGATCGTCAGCTTCTTCATCTGGTGGTTCGCGTTCTTCGACTCGAACCCGGCACCCAGCGTGTAGCCCTTGACGGTCTGCGCCAGGATGACCGTCGGCGCGCCCTTGTGCTCCAGGGCGGCCTTGTACGCGGCGTAGACCTTGCGGGGCTCGTGGCCGCCGCGGGAGCTGTGGAAGCACTCGGCGATCTTCGCGTCGGTGAGCAGGGCGCCGAGGGCGACGAGCTCGGCGTTGGCACCGAAGAAGTGCTGGCGGATGTAGGCCACGTCGCGGGTCGCGTACGTCTGGAACTGCGCGTCCGGTACCTCGCGCAGGCGGCGTACGAGGGCGCCCGTGGTGTCGAGCTGGAACAGCTCGTCCCAGGCGGAGCCCCACAGCGACTTGATGACGTTCCAGCCGGCGCCGCGGAACTGCGCCTCCAGCTCCTGGACCACGCGGAAGTTGGCGCGGACCGGACCGTCGAGGCGCTGCAGGTTGCAGTTGATGACGAAGGTCAGGTTGTCGAGCTGCTCGCGGGAGGCGAGGGCCAGGGCGGCGGTCGACTCGGGCTCGTCCATCTCGCCGTCGCCGAGGAAGGCCCAGACGTGCGAGTTCGCGGTGTCCTTGATGCTGCGGTTCTGCAGGTAGCGGTTGAAGCGCGCCTGGTAGATCGCGGAGAGCGGGCCGAGGCCCATGGACACCGTGGGGAACTCCCACAGCCACGGCAGGCGCCGCGGGTGCGGGTAGGACGGCAGGCCGTTGCCGCCGGACTCCTGGCGGAAGTTGTCGAGCTGCTGCTCGGAGACCCGGCCGTCGAGGAAGGCGCGGGCGTAGATGCCGGGGGAGGCGTGGCCCTGGATGTAGAGCTGGTCGCCCGATCCGTCGGCCTCCTTCCCGCGGAAGAAGTGCTGGAAGCCGGTCTCGTACAGCCACGCGGCGGAGGCGAAGGTGGCGATGTGGCCGCCGACGCCGTACTTGGAGCCGCGGGTCACCATGGCGGCCGCGTTCCAGCGGTTCCAGGCGGTGATCCGGGCTTCCATCGCCTCGTCACCCGGGAACTCGGGCTCCGCGGAGGTGGGGATGGTGTTGACGTAGTCCGTCTCCAGCAGCTTCGGCAGGGCGAGGCCGGCGGCCTCGGCGTGCTGGAGCGTGCGGCGGAGCAGGTATTCGGCGCGGCGCGTACCGGCGGCCTGTGCGACGGCGTCGAGGGAGGCCGCCCATTCGGCGGTCTCCTCGGTGTCGCGGTCCGGGAGCTGGTCGAGCTCGCTCGGAAGCTTTCCTACGGGGTCGGACATCGCTGTGCGCCGCCTTCCGGACAAAGGAGAGGTGGTGAAGAAAATCCCTGACGGGCAGGACAGGGTCGGTGGACCTGGTTGAGGTCCGCCACGACTGTAAATCCCTGATCGATGATCGATCAAATAAAAGTGACAAAGAAACGTCGATCTGACGAAAGTCGGCACCGCGTGCCAGCGAAACGGGCACGCGGTGCCGGTCAAACCAGGGCGAAACGGTCGCTCAGGCCCGGGGTGCGCACCCCAACACGTGCCGCTTCACCAGCACGCCGATGTCCGGATCCCGACTGCGGAAGGCCTCGACGAGGGCCTCGTGCTCCTCCGCGTAGGACTTCTGGACGGTCCCCAGCCAGCGGATGGACAGGGCCGTGAACACCTCGATGCCCAGGCTCTCCCAGGTGTGGAGCAGCACGCTGTTCCCGGCGGCCCGCACCATCTCCCGGTGGAAGCCCACCGTGTGCCGCACCTGCGCCGTGCCGTCCGAGCTGCGGTCGGCCTCCCACAGGGCCGCCACGTGCGGCTCCAGGGCCGAGCAGTCGGCCGCGAGCCGCGGCGCCGCCAGCTCGGCCGCGATCTGCTCCAGACCCGCCCGGACCGGGTAGATCTCCTCCAGGTCGGCGGCGGAGAGGTTCCGTACGCGCACGCCCTTGTTCGGCGCCGACTCGATCAGCCGCAGCGTCTCCAGCTCGCGCAGCGCCTCCCGTACCGGGGTCTGGCTGACCTCCAGCTCCACGGCGATGCGCCGCTCCACGATCCGCTCACCGGGCTTCCAGCGCCCGCTGACGATCCCCTCCACGATGTGCTCGCGGATCTGCTCGCGCAGCGAGTGCACGACGGGTGGGGTGATCATCGGGGCTTCATCTCCTGGTGGGTGTGCAGGGACACGACGGGGCCTGATGCGTAGACAATACGGCGGCGCCCCCGCCCGGGAGTATCCCGGACGGGGGCGCCGACAGTGAGGCTGGTTACAAGCCGTTCGGCTCAGAGGCCGAGCTCGACCTCGAACTCGCCGGCCTCGAGGATCGCCTTGACCGCGGTGAGGTACCGGGCCGCGTCCGCGCCGTCCACCAGACGGTGGTCGTAGGACAGGGTCAGGTACGTCATGTCGCGGATGCCGATGTTGGTGCCCTCGGCGGTCTCGATGACCACCGGGCGCTTCACCGTGGCACCGATGCCCAGGATGGCGACCTGGTTCGGGGGCACGATGACCGTGTCGAACAGCGCACCGCGCGAACCGGTGTTGCTGATGGTGAAGGTCGCGCCCGACAGCTCGTCAGGCGTGATCTTGTTGCCGCGGACCTTGGCGGCCAGGTCGGCGGTCGCCTTGGAGATGCCCGCCAGGTTGAGGTCGCCGGCACCCTTGATGACCGGGGTCATCAGGCCCTTCTCGGAGTCCACGGCGATGCCGATGTTCTCCGAGTCGAAGTAGGTGATGGTGCCCTCGTCCTCGTTGATCCGGGCGTTGACGACGGCGTGCGCCTTCAGTGCCTGGGCAGCGGCCTTGACGAAGAACGGCATCGGGGACAGCTTGACGCCCTCGCGGGCGAGGAAGCCGGCCTTGGCCTTCTCGCGCAGCTTCATGATCTTGGTGATGTCCACCTCGACCACGGAGCTGAGCTGCGCCTGCGAGTGCAGGGCCTTCATCATGTTGTCGCCGATGACCTTGCGCATGCGGGTCATCTTGACCGTCTGACCGCGCAGCTCGGAGACCGCGGCGGCCGGAGCCTTGGCGGCGGGAGCGGCAGCGGCCGGCGCCGGAGCGGCGGCAGCGGCCTTGGCGGCCTCGGCGGCGGCCAGGACGTCCTGCTTGCGGATGCGGCCACCGACACCGGTACCCGAGACCGCGGACAGGTCCACGCCGGACTCCGAGGCGAGCTTGCGCACCAGCGGGGTCACGTACGCGCCCTCGTCACCGGCGAACGCCGGGGCGGCGGCCGGAGCGGCCGGGGCAGCGGCCGGAGCCGGGGTCACCGGAGCCGGAGCGGCGGCCGGGGCGGCAGCCTGGACCGGCGCCGGAGCGGCGGCCGGGGCGGGCTGGACCGGAGCCGGAGCGGCCGGGGCAGCGGCCGGAGCGGCGGCGGGGGCCGGAGCGGCCTCCGCCGGAGCCGGGGCGGCAGCCGGAGCCGGAGCGGCCGGGGCGGCACCGGCGACGCCGATGACGGCCAGACGCGCGCCGACCTCGGCGGTCTCGTCCTCGCCGACCAGGATCTCCAGCAGGGTGCCGGAGACCGGCGCGGGGATCTCGGTGTCGACCTTGTCCGTCGAGACCTCCAGCAGCGGCTCGTCGGCCTCGACCGACTCGCCGACGGCCTTCAGCCAGCGGGTGACGGTGCCCTCGGTGACGGACTCGCCCAGGGCGGGGAGCACCACGTCCGTGCCGGAGGCGGCGCCCGCGGCGGGGGCCTCGGCAGCAGGGGCCTCGGCGGCCGGCGCCGGAGCGGCCGGAGCCTCGGCGGCCGGGGCGGGGGCCTCGGCGGGGGCGGCCTCGGCAGCGGCCGGAGCCGCAGCGGCGGCCGGCTCGGCGGCCGGAGCCTCGGCGCCGGAACCGTCGTCGATGACGGCCAGCTCGGCGCCGACCTCGACGGTCTCGTCCTCGGCGACCTTGATGGAGGCCAGGATGCCGGCGACGGGCGACGGGATCTCGGTGTCGACCTTGTCGGTCGAGACCTCGAGCAGCGGCTCGTCGGCCTCGACGCGCTCGCCCTCGGCCTTCAGCCAGCGGGTGACAGTGCCCTCAGTGACGCTCTCGCCGAGCGCCGGAAGGGTTACGGAAACCGACATGGTTTCTGTTGCTCCTTACGAAAGTGCGGAAGTGGTCGTCGCGCCCGGGACGAACTAGTCGTGGGAGTGAAGCGGCTTGCCGGCCAGGGCCAGGTGGGCCTCGCCGAGCGCCTCGTTCTGGGTCGGGTGCGCGTGGATGAGCTGCGCGACCTCGGCCGGCAGGGCTTCCCAGTTGTAGATCAGCTGGGCCTCGCCGACCTGCTCGCCCATCCGGTCACCGACCATGTGGACGCCGACCACGGCACCGTCCTTGACCTGGACGAGCTTGATCTCGCCCGCGGTCTTCAGGATCTTGCTCTTGCCGTTGCCCGCCAGGTTGTACTTGAGGGCCACGACCTTGTCCGCGCCGTAGATCTCCTTGGCCTTGGCCTCGGTGATGCCGACGGAAGCGACCTCGGGGTGGCAGTAGGTGACGCGCGGGACACCGTCGTAGTCGATCGGGACGGTCTTGAGACCGGCCAGACGCTCCGCGACCAGGATGCCCTCGGCGAAGCCGACGTGCGCGAGCTGGAGGGTCGGGACGAGGTCGCCCACGGCCGAGATCGTCGGCACGTTGGTCTGCATGTACTCGTCGACCAGGACGTAGCCGCGGTCCATCGCGACGCCCTGCTCCTCGTAGCCCAGGCCCTGCGAGACCGGGCCGCGGCCGACGGCGACGAGCAGCACCTCGGCCTCGAAGGTCTTGCCGTCGGCCAGCGTCACGCGGACGCCGTTCTCCGTGTACTCGGCCTTGTCGAAGAAGGTGCCGAGGTTGAACTTGATGCCGCGCTTGCGGAAGGCGCGCTCCAGCAGCTTGGAGCTGTTCTCGTCCTCGACCGGCACGAGGTGCTTGAGACCCTCGATGACGGTGATGTCGGAGCCGAAGGACTTCCACGCCGAGGCGAACTCGACGCCGATGACGCCGCCGCCCAGGACGATCGCGGACTCGGGCACGCGGTCCAGGACCAGCGCGTGGTCCGAGGAGATGATGCGGTTGCCGTCGATCTCCAGGCCCGGCAGGGACTTCGGCACGGAGCCGGTCGCCAGCAGGATGTGGCGGCCCTGGATGCGCTGGCCGTTCACGTCGACGGAGGTCGGCGAGGAAAGGCGGCCCTCACCCTCGATGTACGTCACCTTGCGGGAGGCGACCAGGCCCTGCAGGCCCTTGTACAGGCCCGAGATGACCTCGTCCTTGTACTTCTGCACACCCGCGACGTCGATGCCCTCGAAGGTGGCCTTCACGCCGAACTGGGCGGCTTCGCGCGCCTGGTCCGCGATCTCGCCCGCGTGCAGCAGAGCCTTCGTGGGGATGCAGCCGTTGTGCAGGCAGGTGCCGCCGAGCTTGTTCTTCTCGATCAGGGCAACGTCCAGACCCAGCTGGGATGCGCGCAGCGCCGCGGCGTAACCGCCACTGCCACCGCCGAGGATCACTAGGTCGAAAACGGTGCTGGCGTCGTTCGCCACGTCACGTCCTCCATGCATGTGCGCCGGGCACCGGTCCTCTGTGACCGGGCGGCGGCTGGTAATCGGCCGCTGTTTCTTCGGCCCTGTGGTGGGGGCCCTGTCCTGCCGAGAACCCATCTTCGCATTTGTCGGGGGAACGCGGGACGCCGGGCCCACGTTGTGAGAGGGCGTTCTCTCCGAAGCCGGGGTTACCGCTGCGTAGAAACCTACGGATTTCGTTGTCGGCAGAACGCACCCCGGGACCCGACCGGGCCCCGGGGTGCGGTATGCGTCACACCGGGTGCGTCAGCCCAGGTCGCCCGTGGCCGTGCGCTCGGCCAGCCGCACCAGGGTGCGCACGGCCGAGCCGGTGCCGCCCTTGGGGGTGTAGCCGTGCGGCGCGCCCTCGTGGAAGGCCGGGCCGGCGATGTCGAGGTGGGCCCAGGTGATGCCCTCGCCGACGAACTCCTGCAGGAAGAGGCCGGCGACCAGGCCGCCGCCCATGCGGACACCCATGTTCGCGATGTCGGCGGTGGGGGAGTCCATGGTCTTGCGCAGCTCGGCGGGGAGCGGCATCGGCCAGGAGGACTCGCCGACCTCCTCCGCGATCTCGTGGATCGAGGTGCGGAAGGCGTCGTCGTTCGACATGATCCCGAAGGTGCGGTCGCCGAGGGCCAGCACCATCGCGCCGGTCAGGGTGGCGACGTCGACGATCGCGTCCGGGTTGTCCTCGGAGGCCTTGGTCAGCGCGTCACCGAGGACCAGGCGGCCCTCGGCGTCCGTGTTGAGGACCTCGACGGTCTTGCCGCTGTACATGCGCAGGACGTCGCCGGGCTTGGTGGCGGAACCGGACGGCATGTTCTCGGCGAGCGCGAGCCAGCCGGTGACGTTGACCCGCAGGCCCAGCTTCGCGGCCGCGACGACGGAGGCGAACACGGCGGCGGCGCCGGCCATGTCGCACTTCATCGTCTCGTTGTGGCCGGCCGGCTTCAGGGAGATGCCGCCCGAGTCGTAGGTGATGCCCTTGCCGACGAAGGCCAGGGTCTTCTCCGCCTTGGGGTGCGTGTAGGTGAGCTTCACCAGGCGCGGCGGGTTCTCGGAGCCCTTGCCGACGCCCATGATGCCGCCGTAGCCGCCCTTGACCAGGGCCTTCTCGTCCAGCACCTGGACCTTGACGCCGTTCTCCTTCGCGGCCGCGGAGGCGACCGCGGCGAAGGCCTCGGGGGTCAGGTCGTTCGGCGGGGTGTTCACCAGGTCGCGGGCCACGTTGACCTCGGCCGCGATGACGGCGGCGCGCTCGGCGGCGGCCTTGTGCTCCTTGTCGCGCGGCTTGGCGCCCAGCAGGGCCACCTCGGCGAGCGGCTGCTTCGGACCGGAGTCCTTGCCGTTGCCGGCCTTCTTCTCGCCGCCCTGGTAGGCGGTGAAGGCGTACGCGCCCAGCAGCGCGCCCTCGGCGACGGCGGTGACGGCGGAGGCGTCCTCCAGGGGGAGGGCGAAGCCGGCCTTCTTGCTGCCGTGGAGCGCGCGGGCGGCGGCGCCGGCGGCGCGGCGCAGCACCTCCTCGTCGAACGACTCGTCCTTCTCCGGGACGGAGCCGAGCCCCACCGCCAGCACGACCGGGACCTTGAGGCCTGCCGGGGCCGGCAGCTTGGTGACCTCGCCTTCGGCACCCGAGGCGCCGAGTGCGTCGAGGACACCGGCGAGCTTGCCGTCGAACGCCTTGTCCACGGCCTCGGCGCCCGCGGCGACGATCGCGCCCTTGGGGCCCTTGGCGACACCGACGACGAGGGCGTCGGCGCGCAGCGTCGCCGCGCCGGCAGTGCTGAGAGTCAGAGCAGTCACGGTGGTGAAGTCTCGCTTCCGTTTGTGTGTGTGGGCCGAGTGGGTGGACGGCCATCCGTAGCGATCGTATTCGGGGCCCGACGGCCGCCTGAAAGGAGCCTACGCGCACGGACTCGCCCGTACGTCACTCGAAGGTTTGGCAAGTTGTTCGATCAAGAAGCCATCAGGTTCACCCATCCGTGGACTCTGCTCCAGGTTTGCCTCGTAGACCTGACGAGGTCCGAAAGACTCGGTCCACTCTCGCAAGGGGACGCGGGGTTCCTTTGCATGATTTCCACAGAGCCTCCCCGGCCCGGCCGACCGCCAAGGGCCGTTCCGAGGGATGCCTGCGGGGGGAAAGGCCGAAATGGTCAACAAGAACCGGATGAACAGGCTGGCCGCCGTCATGGCTGCGGCTGCCCTGGTGTCCGTTGCAGTACCCGCCGCGACCGCCCAGGCGGCCGTGACACCACCGCGGATCGACCTCAAGGTGCTCGTCGTCGACGACGGCGGCAGCTCGGTCGAGGCGATCACCGCGGAACTCCGGGACACCGGAGTGCCCTACACCCGGGTCCAGCTGGGCAGCGCGGGCCGCCCGGTCATCAACGCGGCGTTCCTCAGTGACACCGTCGACGGCCGGCCGCGCGCCAAGTACCAGGGCGTGGTCCTGCCCAACGAGAACCCCTTCGGCGAGGGCTCCGCCGAGATGGCCGCGCTCGCCGCGTACGAGACGGCGTACGGGATCCGCCAGGTCGACGCCTACACCTGGGCCCACCCGGGCGTCGGGCTGGAGTACACCGACAACGGCGGCTTCAGCGGGCAGCTCGACGGCACCCAGGCCGCCGTCACCACCGCCGGCAAGGCCGGACCCTTCGCCTACCTCGGCGGGCAGGTCACCTTCGAGGACAACTCCGCCCTCGTCCCCGAGAGCTACGGGTACATGGGCAAGCCGCGCCCCGGCTACACCAGCTACGTCGACGCGCCCGTCGGCTCCGGCCGGGCCTCCCTGGTCGGCGAGTACACGCACGACGGACGCAGCGAACTGGTCGTCACCTTCGGCTACAACCAGTACCAGCAGCAGTTCCGGCTGCTCGCCCGCGGCATCGTCGACTGGCTGACGCAAGGGGTGCACCTCGGCCAGAGCCGCAACTACTTCGCGGTCCACGTCGACGACGTCTTCGCCCCCGACGCCCGCTGGAACAAGGAGCTGAACTGCACGCCGGGCGACTACGCCTGCGCGGGCGGCGAGGGCATGGAGAGCACCATCCGGATGAGCGCCGCCGACGCCGTGTACGCGGCGCAGTGGCAGACCTCGAAGAACTTCAAGCTGGACATGCTCTTCAACGGCGGCGCCGGCGAGGAGTGGAAGGCCGAGAACGGCGGCGTCGACGCGCTGACCGCCCAGCTCGTCGCCGACCGCGCCAAGTACCGCTGGATGAACCACACCTACACGCACCCGTTCCTCGGCTGCGTCCAGAACACCGCCGTCACCCCGTGGACCTGTACGAAGAACGCCCAGGGCGCGATCCAGTACATGAGCCGCGCCGAGATCTCCGCCCAGATCCGGGACAACAACAACTGGGCCGCCTCCAAGGGCATCACCCTCGACCGCACCGAACTCGTCACCGGCGAGCACTCCGGCCTCAAGACCGCTCCGCAGCAGCCCGTGGACAACCCCAACCTGGCCGGCGCCCTCGCCGACAACGGGGTCAAGTGGGCCGGCAGCGACAACTCCCGCGAGCCCGCCCAGCGAGCGGTCGGCTCCGCCCTCACCGTCCCCCGGCACCCGATGAACGTGTACTACAACACGGGCACCAACGCCGAGATGGCCGACGAGTACAACTGGATCTACACAAGCCGGGCCCACGGCGGAAGCGGCGTCTGCGAGGACAACCCGGCCACGTCCACCTGCCTACCGGCCCCGCTCGACGTCAACACCGGCTACCTGAACTACATCGTCCCGGCCGAAGCCCGTACCGCCCTGCGGCACGTCCTGGCCAACGACCCGCGGCCGCACTACGTCCACCAGTCCAACCTCGCCGAGGACCGGACCCTCTACCCGGTGCTCAACCAGGTCCTCGACACCTACCGCGCCCTCTACGCTCCCAGCGCGCCGATCGTCAACCAGTCCATGAAGGACACCGGTGTCGAGCTCCAGCGCCGCGCGGCCTGGGACAAGGCGATCGCGGACGGCAAGGTCACCGCCTACCGCATCGGCAAGGACGTCACCATCAAGGCGCCCTCGGGGATCGTCGCCCCGGTCACCGCCCCCAACGGCACCAAGAAGCAGATGCTGCTCGGCACGTCGGACTTCGGCACCGCCTACGCCGGCAACCGCTCCGCCTGGACCGGCCCCGAGCTGCTGCAGAGCGCCGTCACGCTCAAGCTGCCCAGCTGACCGTCCGCACAACACCACCCGAGTAGCACCCAGCGCCGGCGCTCCGCGAACCCAACGGGCGCCGGCCCCTTTTCCGTCCTGGGGGGACACACCGCATGAGTCATGGGCGTCACGTCACCATGCTCACCGAAGGCACCTATCCACACGTCCACGGGGGCGTCAGCACCTGGTGCGACCAACTGGTCCGCGGCATGCCGGAGGTCGACTTCAACGTCATAGCCCTGACCGGCTCCGGACGCGAGCCGGTCACCTGGGAACTGCCCCGCAACGTCTACCGGCACACAGCCGTCCCGCTCTGGGGTCCACCCCCGTCGAAGGCCCTTCGCGGCCGCCGGTCCACCCTGCGCGGCAGGGCCCACCGCCGCTTCACCCAGGTCTACGAGAGCCTCCTGCTCTCCCTGCTCGACCCGGCGGCCGACCCCGCCGACCGCACCTTCTCCGAGGCCCTGCGCGAACTGGCCGTCCTGGCCCGGGCCGGGAAACTCGCCCCGGCCCTGCGCTCCGAATCGGTTCTGCGCCTCCTGATGAACGTCTGGACCCGGCCCGGGCTCTCCACCGCCGAAGCGGCGCCCACCATCCACGACGCGCTCACCGCGACCGACCTGCTGGAACACGCGCTGCGGCCGCTCTCCGTCCGCATCCCGCCCGACAGCGTCGCCCACGCCGTCAGCAGCGGCCTCGCCACCCTTCCCGCCCTCGCCGCCAAACACCTCGACGGGGTGCCCTTCCTCCTCACCGAGCACGGCATCTACCTGCGCGAGCGCTACCTCGGCTACCGCACCGCCGAGCAGCGCTGGCCCGTCAAGGCGCTCATGCTCGGCTTCTACCGCGAGCTCAACACCGAGGGCTACCGCCAAGCCGACCTGATCACCCCCTGCAACCAGTACAACCGCCGCTGGGAGGAGCGCGGAGGCGCCGATTCCGAGCGGATCCGCACCGTCTACAACGGCGTCGACCCGCACGCCTTCCCCGAGGCCGGCCCCGAACCGGACGTGCCCACCCTCAGCTGGTGCGGCCGCATCGACCCGATCAAGGACCTCGAAACCCTGATCCGGGCCTACGCCTTCATGCGTGAGGAAATGCCCGCCCTGCGGCTGCGCCTCTTCGGCCCCGTCCCGGCGGGCTGCGAGGAGTACAGGCTGCGCCTGGAGAAGCTCGCCGCCGAGCTCGGCGTGACCGACGGGATCACCTACGAGGGCCGCATCGAGCAGGTGGCCCAGGCCTACGCGGCCGGCTCCGTCGTGATGCTCTCCTCCATCAGCGAGGGCTTCCCCTTCAGCATCATCGAAGCCATGTCCTGCGGCCGCACCACCGTCTCCACCGACGTCGGCGGGGTCCGCGAGGCCGTCGGCGACACGGGCCTGGTCGTCCCGCCGCGCGAGCCCGAGACCATGGCCCGCGCCACCCTCGCCCTGCTCCGCGACGACGAACGCCGCGCCGAACTCGGCCGCATGTCCCGCAGGCGGGTCGTGGAGAAGTTCACCCTCCACCAGTCCGTCGACGGCTTCCGGCACATCTACCGGGAACTCGCCGGCCAGCCCGTCCTGCCCGTCCACGCGGGCGACGCCTGGACCCAGCGGCTCGCCGACCCCTGGTACCGGGAACTCGCGGCCGACGGGAGCCTGTGGTGAGCGGATCCCTCTGGCTCAAGCCCCCCGGCCCGGGCTCCGGCCCGGGCTCGGGCTCCGGCACGCTCCCGGCGATCCCCCGGCCGCGCCCCGGGGACCCGGGGCCCGCCGCCGACCCGATGGACGAACTGGCCGAACGCCTCGACGTGTTCATCGCCTCCGCCGTCCACCCCGACGAGATCGCCGCCGTCCTCGAATCCGACGGCATGACGGACGAGTACATCCGGCTCACCTACGGCCGCCACGACTCCTTCGCCCTCGCCGAGGAGCTCTACGCCCGCGTGCCCCGCTCCTTCCCGGAGACGGGGCCCGCCCCCGACCCCTGGAAGGTCTCCCTCACCGCCTGCCTGCTGCGCGGGGTCATCTTCGCCCTGCCGGGCCTCGCCTACCTCCTGGGGGCGCCCCTCCTCGAAGGCCCGCCGGACCGCCTCGGCCTGCCCGCGGGGACGCTGACCCTGCTCGCCGGTGCGCTCATCGGCTGGGTCTGGGACCAGGCCCTGTCCCACCGCGCCTACTCCTGGCTCGGCCTCGGCGACCGGGCCGCCGCCGGGCGGACCCTGCTCGTCGGCGCCCCCGTCGGATCCCTGCTGGGCACCGCCGCGGCGCTGGCCGTGCCCGGCGGGCCGCCGTTCTCCTACGCCTTCGCCGCCGGCCAGGCCCTGTACGTCGGGGCGGCCACCTGCCTGCTGGTCCTCGGCCGGGAGCGGGTGCTCCTCGCGGCCCTCGCCCCGATGGCCGCCGGCGCCGCGGCCGTGCTCTTCGTCGACCTGCCCGTGCCGGTCCGGGTGGCCCTCCTCGTGGTGTCCCTCCTGGCCGCCTGCACCCTGGCCGCACGGGAACTCCCGCTGGCCGACGGGCTACGGGCCGCCGCGCACCGGATCCGGGGCCGGGCGGTCCGCCGGCCCGCCCGGGTGGGCCCCGTGCGCTGGCAGATGCTGCGCGGGGCCGAGGAGGAGTACACACCTCGCGGGCCCCGGCTCGGCGACTCGGTGCCCTTCGGCGTCTTCGGCCTGGGCACCGGCCTGCTCGTGCTCTACGCCGCCCTGGGCGAGGTGCTCGCCGGAGGCCCCGCCGAGGCCGTCGCCGCCCCGTCGGCGGTGGCCCTCACCCTCAGCATGGGCCCCGCCGAGTGGCTGCTGCACCGCTTCCGCAGCGGCACCCTCTCCGGACTCCAGGGGGCCCGCTCGCCCCGCCAGTTCCGGGCCCGGATGCTCAGCACCCTGACCCGCTGCCTGAGCACCTACCTGGCGGTGCTGCTGGCCCTCGGAATGACCGGAACCCTGCTGTGGCCCGGAGCCCCCGGACTCACCGTGGTCCGCGTCGCCACCCTGCTGCTCCTCGGGGCGGTGATGTGGAGCGGGCTGCTCCTGCAGTCCTTCGGAGCCGTCCGGCCCGCGGCCGTGGTCTGCGCCTCGGCCGCCGTGGCCCAGAGCCTGGCACTGCTCACAGGACTGGGCCAGCCCCGGGTCGTCCAGCTGGCCGTGGCGGGCACGGCCGCGGCCGCACTGGCCACCCTGGTCTGCCTGCTCCTCGGCCGCGCGACCGCCCACCGATGACGCACGAGACGCACGAGACGCACGAGTCGCACAAGATGGACGAGACGGACGAGAAGAAGGACCCCATGCTGCTGGTGCCCCTCTACGAGCATCCCGCCGACCGGCCCGAGGCCTGGGATCGGCTGATCCGCTGCGCGGACCGGCTCCACTCGGTGGTGCTCAACCCCGAGAACGGGCCCGGCGCCGCCCGCGACGAGCGGTTCGCCCTCGTCGCCGAGCGGCTCCGGGAGGCCGGCGTACCCGTACTCGGATACGTCGACACCGACTACGGGCGGCGCCCGCACGCCGCAGTGGTGCAGGACCTGCTGCGCCACCGCGACTGGTACGCCACCGACGGGGCCTTCCTCGACCAGGCCTCGTCCGACCCCGAGCTCCTCCCGCACTACGGGCGGCTCACCGTGGCCGCCCGTAGTGCGGGCGCCCACACCCTCGTCCTCAACCACGGCGCCCACCCGCACCCCGGGTACGCGGAACTCGCCGACCTGCTCGTCACCTTCGAGGGCCCCTGGGACGCCTACCGGGACGCGGCCGCGCCGCCGCCCTGGACGGCCGACCACCCCGCCCAGCGGTTCTGCCACCTCGTCTACGGCGTCCCGCCCGGCGAACTCGCCGCCCGGCTCGCCGGGGAACTGGCCGCGGAACGCGGTGCGGGAGTGCACTGCGCCGTCCCGGGAAACGGCCCGCACCCGTGGGGGACCCTCCCGTACGCCCTGGAGACGGCGGGATGAAGGCGTTGCGGCCGCTCCGGCTCCTGCTGGTCCTGCCCCTGCTGCTGCTCGCCGCGTGCACGGCCGGACCCGACGACGAGGGTGACGACGAACCGCACCACTGGCCGGAACTCGCCCCCGGACAACGCTGGCAGCCCCCGCCGGGCACCGACTGGCAGTGGCAGCTCACCGGCAGGCTCGACACCTCGGTGAAGGCGCCCGTCTACGACGTCGACGGGTTCGACACCACCAAGGCGCAGGTCGCCGCGCTGAAGAAGGCCGGCCGCAAGACCATCTGCTACCTCTCCACCGGGGCGTGGGAGGACTTCCGGCCGGACGCAGAAGCGTTCCCGCAGAACCTCCTCGGCAAGGGCAACGGCTGGGAGGGGGAGCGCTGGCTGGACATCCGGCGCGTGGCGGAACTGGAACCGCTGATGGCCAAGCGGTTCGACATGTGCCGGGAGAAGGGCTTCGACGCGGTCGAGCCGGACAACATGGACGGCTACAAGAACACCACCGGCTTCCCGCTCACCGCCGACGACCAGCTGCGCTACAACCGGCTGATCGCGAAGCTGGCCCACGACCGGGGCATGTCGGTCGGCCTGAAGAACGACCTCGACCAGATCCCCCAGCTCGTCGGGGACTTCGACTTCGCGGTCAACGAGCAGTGCGCGCAGTACGACGAGTGCGAGAGGCTGACCCCGTTCATTGCCGCGGGCAAGGCGGTCTTCCACGCGGAGTACGAACGGTCGACGTCGAGCTTCTGCCGAGGGTCGAGGACGCTGAAACTCAGCTCGATCCAGAAGCGCTACGACCTCGACGCGTGGCGCAAAACCTGCCCCTAGCCCTGCGGGCTCGCCCGACGGATCCGTCCGCCCCGTGACCCTCCGGCTGCGCCGGGGCATTTCCAGCCTCGCCGGATGTGCCCGGCCGGGGCGGGGACAGGACACTCGGCGGTCAGGCCCACGGCAATACGGCGTGGACGCGGTAGCCGCCGCCGAAGCGGGGGCCCGTGGAGCAGGAGCCGCCCAGGGCCGTGGCCCGCTCCCGCATGCCGAGGAGGCCGTGGCCGCCGCCCGGCTCGGTGTCGACGGGCTCCGTGCCACCGTCGTCGAGCACCGTCACCTCCACCGACGGCCCGACCCGGACCACGCTCACCTCGGCCCGCGCGCCCGGCCCCGCGTGCTTGCGCACGTTGGTCAGCGCCTCCTGGATGACCCGGTACGCCGCAAGGTCCACCGCGGCCGGCAGCGGCCCCGTCCCGCAGTCCAGCTGGACGATCACCTCCACCGGCAGCCCGGCGTGCCGGAAGGTGTCCACCAGCTCGTCGAGGACGCCCAGCCCCGGCGCCGGCTCCGTCGGCGCCTCCGGATCACCGGACTGCCTCAGCAGGCCGACGGTCGCCCGCAGCTCGTTCAGCGCCGACCGACTGGCGTCCCGTACGTGCGCCAGCGCCTCCTTGGCCTGGTCCGGGCGCCTGTCCATGACGTGCGCGGCCACCCCGGCCTGCACGTTGACGAGGGCGATGTGGTGGGCCACCACGTCGTGGAGGTCCCGGGCGATCCGCAGCCGCTCCTCCGCGACCCGCCGCCGGGCCTCCTCGTCGCGGGTGCGTTCGGCCCGTTCGGCCCGCTCCCGGATGGCGTCGACGAAGGCCCGCCGGCTGCGCACGGCGTCCCCGGCGGCCGCGGCCATGCCCGTCCAGGCGAAGATCCCGAGGTTCTCCTGCGCGTACCAGGGCAGCGGCCCGGCGAGCATCGCCACACCGGTCAGGCCCGCCATCGTGAGCAGCCCGATCCGCCAGGTCGTCGGCCGGTCGGTGAGGGCCGCCACCGTGTACAGGGCGATCACCGTGCACATGGCGACGGGCGCCCGCGGCTCCCCGGTGGTCAGCTCCAGCAGCGAGAGCCCGCAGGTCACCGCGAGCACGGCGATCGGCTGCCGGCGCCGGAACACGAGCGCGGCCGAGCCGAGCAGCATCAGCAGCAGGGAGAACGGCTCGGGGGTGCGCGTCCCGAAGGTGGGCCCGTGCGGTCCGTGCGGATCGGCGAAGGAGCCGACGACCATGGCGACGAGCGCGCCGAACGCCAGCACGGCATCGGTGGCCAGCGGATGGGCCCGCATCCACTGCCGGGTGGGGGCGAACCGCCCGAGGTCTGTCGTCACCCCGATACGGTACGGCCTGCCGCGAGGCCGCTCAGGGCGGAGGGCCCTGGCCCACCGGGACGCGGGAGCGCACCGGGCCCCACTGGGCCCGGACCACGCAGACGGCCATGACGGCGGCAATGGCCGCCAGGTGCTCCTTGCCCGCGAGATTGTTCTTGATCAGCACCTCCCCGATCATCGCGAGGATCACCAGGGCGCCGGTCAGGTAGGCCCGGTAGCGCCAGCAGAGGTAGATGGCGAGGCCGACCACGGCCGCCGACGGCCCGGTGTCGTTGACGATGCGGTCGGACACCGGCAGGCCGAAGGGGTGCTCCGGGCCGAGTGCGACGCCGATCCGCGCGTACGTGGTCCCGGCGAGGGTGGCGACGTAGCCGATCACCAGCGTGCGCCACCAGCCGATGCAGATCTCCGCGATGCCGAACACCAGCAGCATCTGTGCGAGCGCCCCCCACACCGGCAGGTCGAGGGCCGGGACGAACAGCGACAGGGGAGTGCGCAGCAGGGCCAGCCAGAACGGGTCGACGGCCTTGACCGACCCGAGGCCCTGCACCGGCTGGAAGCCCCACGAGGTGTTCTGCACGATCTGGAAGACCGAGGTCAGGCAGACCGCCCCCAGGGTCATCGGGATCGCCCGCCACTTGTCGCGGACGAGGGCGTCCCGGACGGTCCAGAACATGGGGCCCCACTCGCGGCGGGCGAACCGCCGCAGTGGCGTGCTGCTGTTCCGCGCTGTCAACGGCGGGTCTCCAGGTGTCTGCGGTGCAGCCACTTCGGAAGGCCGGGGGCCTCCAGGAAGCCCTCGGCCCGTCCGGCCGCGACACCGATCCGCAGCAGGTCCGAACTCTTCTCGAAGAGCATGAACCGCGGTTCCCAGATAGGCCGGTATTTGGCGTTGGCCCGGTAGAGGGACTCGATCTGCCACCAGCGGGAGAAGAAGCTCAGCAGTGAGCGCCACATCCGCAGCACCGGACCCGCTCCGAGCCGGGACCCGCGCTCGAAGACCGACCGGAACATCGCGAAGTTCAACGAGACCTGGGTGACCCCGATCTCCTTGGAGCGTTCGAGGAGTTCGATGACCATGAACTCCATCAGGCCGTTCTCGGAGTCCCGGTCACGGCGCATCAGGTCCAGCGACAGGCCCTTGGGGCCCCACGGCACGAAGGACAGCACGGCCCGCAGATCGCCGTTGCCGTCGGTGCACTCCAGCATCACGCACTGGCCGTCGGCGGGGTCGCCCAGCCGGCCCAGCGCCATGGAGAAGCCGCGTTCGGTGGCTCCGTCGCGCCAGGCGTCGGCGCGGCGCACGAGTTCGGCCATCTCCTCGGCCGGGATGTCGGCGTGGCGGCGGATGCGGACCGTGTACCCGGCCCGCTTGACGCGGTTGTAGGCCTGCCGGACGGTGCGCATGGCACGGCCCTCCAGGGTGAACTCGGCGGTCTCCACGATCGCCTCGTCGCCGAGCTCCAGCGCGTCCAGGCCGTGCCGGGCGTAGATCTGCCCGGCCTCCTCGCTCGCCCCCATCACGGCCGGCACCCAGCCGTGCTCGCGGGCCTCGGCCAGCCACGGGTCGATGGCGCCGGGCCAGGCCTCCGGGTCGCCGATCGGGTCGCCGGAGGCGAGCGAGACCCCGCCGACGACGCGGTAGGTCACGGCGGCCTTGCCGGTGGGGGACCAGATCACGGACTTCTCGCGGCGCAGCGCGAAGTAGCCGAGCGAGTCGCGGTCGCCCTGCCGGGCCAGCAGCGCCCGCAGCCGCTCCTCGTCCTCCTCGCTGATCGGGTCGACGGCGCGGCGCGAACGGAACGCGGCGAACAGCACGGCGAGCAGCAGCAGCATGGACATGACGTTGATGAACACGTCCACCCAGCCGGGCGGGGTGATCGCCGCGGAGGCCCGGTCGTCGGGGGCCAGGGTGATCAGCCGCATCACGCCGTACTTCCAGCGCTCCGGGAAGGAGACGCCGGCGCTGTCCGGGGAGGTGTTGGCGGCGCCCACGAGCAGGGCCGCGACGAGCGAGGTGACGAGCAGGCCGACGGCGGCGACGGCGGCGGCGAACGCCGGGTTGGAGCGGTCGCCCTTGGCGTAGAACTCGCGGCGGCCCAGCAGCAGCGCGCCGGTGAAGAGCGCGGTCAGGGCCAGCGAGACCCAGTTCTGCGGGTGTTCGCGGATCTCCTCGTACGCGAAGAGCGCGTAGGCGAGGAGCAGGGCGAGGAGGCCGCTCAGGACGAGGTTCAGGATCCAGGAGGCGCGCTTGCGGCGGCCGAGGGTGACGGCCAGCAGCAGCGTGAACAGACCGGAGGCGAAGCCCGCGGTGAGCATGTAGGGGGTGTAGAAGTCCTCGACGTTGTGGCGCCGCAGGTCCTGCCCGAGCGAGACCCACACCGCGCTGAGGAAGTTGATGAAGGTGACGACGCGCAGGTACCAGACCGCGAAAGCGGCTCCGCGCTGTGAGCGGGCGCTCCCCCGACCGGTCTCCCGGCCGCCCCCCGCCGCCTTGCCGCCGGGGTCCCCGCCGGTCTCTTTCCTGCCGGATGACGGACCGGTCGCCGGTACGGCGGTGCGGTCGGTCTCTGCGCTGGTCAAACGGACCTCTCCCATAAAAAGCGATCATATGGGGCGTCGCTGTCCGTGATGGTGCGGCCGGGGGCCGCGGCCTGGTCAGGACCGCGGACCCCGGCGGCTCATTCCGTCGGCTCCTCCGCCGCGCGCTCAGGAAGCTCCGCCGCGAGTGCGGCGGCCGCCTGGACGAGGGGGAGGGCCAGCAAGGCCCCGGTTCCTCCACCTACTGTGACGCCGTGATCGAGCACGGGGTTGAGCGCCATTCGGTCAAGTGCCTTCGCCTGCCCCGGCTCGCCGCTCGCCTGACCCGCCAGCCACCAGTCAGGAGCCCGGAATGCGGCCCTCTGGGCCACCAGTCCGCACGCGGCCGAAACAACACCGTCGAGGATGACGGGCGTACGGCGCACCGCGCACTGGAGCAGGAATCCGGTGATGGCGGCGACGTCCGCACCGCCGACCGCCGCCAGCAGCGCGACCTGGTCGCCCAGGACCGGGCGGGCCCGGCGCAGCGCGTCGCGGATCGCCGCGCACTTGCGCATCCAGGCCAGGTCGTCGATGGGCCGGCCGCCACGCCCCGTGACCACCGAGGAGTCCGTTCCGCACAGGGCGGCGACGAGGGTCGCGGCGACGGTCGTCCCGCCGACGCTGAGGTCGCCGAGGACCACCAGGTCGGTCCCCGAGTCGGCCTCCTCGTCGGCGATGCGCATGCCGAGCCGCAGCGCGGCCTGCGCCTCCTCGACCGTCAGCGCGTCCTCGACGTCGATCCGGCCGCTGCCGCGCCGGACGCGGTGCGCCACCACGTCCTCGGGGAGCAGCCCGGGATCGCAGTCGAGACCGGCGTCGACGATCCGTATCGTGGCGCCGAACCGGCGGGCCAGGACGGCCACGGGGCTGGACCCGTCGAGCACGTCCCGCACCAGCTCGTGGCCGGTGGACGCGGCCCGGGCGGACACCCCCTGCGCGGCGATCCCGTGGTCGGCGGCGAACAGCACCACGCGGGGCCGCTCGATGGCCTTGACCGGAACCTGCCCCTGCGCGGCGGCGAGCCACTCGGCGAGTTCGTCGAGCCGCCCCAGCGCGCCGGGCGGTACGGCGAGGCGCTCACGGCGTTCCTCGGCATCACGCCGGACGCCCCCGTCGGGGCGCTCGATCAGATCGGAGAAGTCGTCGAGATTCAGCGTGCTCATCTGCCAGAGAGTACAGCCGGTGAAGCCCTCCCTCAGGCCTTGGCGGGCCCGGCCGGCGCCGGCCCCTCCCGGGTCGCCCAGGGAGGCCGAACACCCCGGCGGGGTCTACTCCTTCAGTACGGTCGCCTGCCCCGCGACGACCAGCAGGACGTGCTCGCACTCGCCCGCCACCCGGGCGTTCAGCCGGCCCAGCTCGTCACGGAAGCGACGGCCCGAGGCGGTGGCCGGAACGACGCCCGAACCGACCTCGTTGCTCACCAGCACCACCTGGCGGCGGGTCGCGCGGACGGCCGCCACCAGAGCGGCGGTCCGCTCGCCCAGCTCCTGGCGCCCGTGCTCGGCCCAGACCTCGTCGTCCCAGGCCCCGGCCCGGTCCATGGCGTCGGTCAGCCACAGCGCCAGGCAGTCGATCAGCAGCGGAGGCCCTTCCTCGGCGAGCAGCGCGACCAGCTCGCACGTCTCCACCGTCCGCCAGCTCGCCGGCCGGCGCTCCCGGTGCAGGCCGACCCGCTGCGCCCATTCCGCGTCCCCGTTCCGGGTGCCCCCGGTGGCGACGTAGACCACCTCGGGGAAGGACTCCAGCCGCCGCTCCGCCTCGACCGACTTGCCCGAGCGGGCCCCGCCCAGCACCAGCGTGCGGCGCGGCAGGTCCGGCACCGCGCGGTAGTCGCCGACGAGCACGGTGGTCCCGTCCGGTACCGCCCGCGCCCCCGCGGCCGCCAGTCGGCGCTCCAGCTCCCGGCCCGGCGGCACGTCGTGGTCGAGGTGGACGGCGATCACGTCCGTGGCCGGGCCGACGGCCCCGTTCGCCCGCAGCCGGGCCAGCGCCTCGGGGCGGCCCAGCACGTCGGCGAGCACCATGTCGTACGCGCGCTGCCCGGCCCGCCCGGCGGTCCCGGCCGGCGCCCCGCCCGGCGGCAGGTACAGCAGCCGGCCGCCGTCCGGGCCGGTCACCTCGTACCCCGTGCCCGGCGCGTCCATCGGCACCGCCCGCACCCGGTGCCCGGAGATCACCGAGAGCTCCTGCCCGTCCGGGACCCGCCCGGCGGTCGGCAGCCCCGGCGGCAGCTCCACCGCGGGCCCGTCGTGCGGGTGGGTGAGCAGGACCTGCCGCACCCCGGCCAGCGAATGCCCGGCCCGGGCGCCGGCCAGCACCGCACCGGGGGTCAGGTCGAGCAGCAGCGCCCCGTCGACGAGGACCGCCGTGGCGGCGCGGGAGCGCGGCCCGACGCAGACGGCGCAGGCCGCGCAGGGGCAGCCGGGGCGGGGCAGCCCCTCGGGGGTACCGGTGCCGAGCAGAGTGAGTTCCACAGGATGATCCTCCCGCGTCGCGGAGACTGCTGCGCGCCCGGTTACTCTGCGGGCAGACTCAAGGCGAGAAGCGTGTGAGCAGCGGACGAGCAACGGAGGCGGACATGGCGTGGACGTGGCGGTTCGAGACGGCCGAGGGCACCGAGACGAGCCCGTCGGTGGTACCCGAGGAGTTCACCACGCAGGGCGACGCGGAGTCCTGGATCGGGGAGTACTGGAAGGACCTGCTGGAAGGCGGTACCGAACAGGTGAAGCTGTCCGACGACAGCGGCACGGAGCTCTACACGATGAGCCTGCGCTCCGCGCTGGAGGCCTGACCCCTCCGAGTCGTACGGCCCGCCGCATCCGCGGCGGGCCGTACGGCCGGAGTCAGCCCCGGACGCCGCAGAGGTGCAGCAGTGCGGCGACACCCCGGTAGGGGTCGGTGCGGCCGGCCCGGTCCTCGGCGGCCAGCAGCCGCTCCAGCTCCTCGTCGGGCGGCAGCACCTCGCCGGCCTCGGTGCCGTCCGTGAAGACGCGTACGCCGTACCAGGCCTGCAGCGGCGCACCGATCCCCGACAGGGTCGCGGTGAGCCCGGCCAGCCGGTCGGCGCGTACGTCCAGGCCCAGCCGGTTCGTGTAGTCGGTGCTGTCGAAGGCGGCCAGGGCGCCCTTCCAGTCACCGTCCAGCCCGTGCCGCATGGCGAGCGCGTCGCCGTTGCGCACCAGCAGGGACAGCAGTCCGCCCGGAGCCAGCATCCGGGCCAGCCCGGCGAGCATGGCGTCCGGCTCGGGCACGTACATCAGCACCCCGTGGCACAGCACCACGTCGAAGCTGCCCGGAAGGAAATGGGCGCCGGTCTCGCGCCCGTCCCCCTCCAGCAGCTCGACCCGGTCGCGGATCCCGGCGGGCTCCACGGCCAGTGCCTCGCGTGCGACGGCCAGCATGCCCGGATCCTGCTCCAGGCCCGTCACCTTGTGCCCGGCGCGGGCGAGGCGCAGCGCCTGGGTGCCCTGTCCCATGCCGACGTCGAGAACGCGCAAGCGCTGCCCCACGGGGAAGCGCTGCGCGATCTGTTCGTCGACCTGTCGGCCCACGAGCTCCTGACGGACCGCGTTGCGCAGTCCGCCCAGGCCCTCGAGCCACAGGCGTGCCCCCTCGGCGAAACCGTCCCCCGACGCGCCGGGCGTCCCTCCGGTCAGGGCCGTTCCCCGCGCTTGACCTGCGGCTTCGGCAGGCGCAGCCGACGCATCTGCAGGGTGCGCATGAGGCCGTACGCGACCGCGCCGCGGCGCGGCTCGTTCGGGAAGCGCTCATTGAGCGCCTTGCGCAGGCGGAACACCAGACCGATGGAGTCCAGGATGATCAGCGCGATCACACCGAGCCACAGCAGCAGCGCGATGTTCTGGATCGTGGGCTGCCGCACCATGCTGAGCACGAGGATGACCACGGCCAGCGGCAGGAACATCTCGGCGACCGAGAAGCGGGAGTCCACGAAGTCGCGGACGAACCGGCGGACGGGGCCCTTGTCGCGCGTGGGCAGGTAACGCTCGTCGCCGCTGGCCAGCGCCTCGCGCTGCTTGGCCATCTCGGCGCGGCGGCGCTCACGGGCTCGCTTCGCGTCCTCCTTGCGATTGCCGGTCGAGGCCACCACGGCCTTGCGCTGCGACTGTGCCACGGCGCGCTTCGGCGTAGGGCGGCCCTTCGGGGCCTGCGGGTCACGGGGCTGCGAGAGGTCGGCGCTCACCTTGTCGGTGGCGGCGGCCTTCTCTTCCTTGGAGGAGCGGCTACCAAACACAAAACCCAAGCCTACGTGGTTGCGGGCACCCGCCCCACCCCGGTGGGGAACGATCCGGCAACGGCGGGCGTCCTTCCCTGTGCACGGTCCGAGCAGCGGGGCCCGCCGTCCGTACGGTCGGGGACCCACCTACTCCTCTCGCCTGATACGGCGGAGGCGTAGTCGTCCTGGAGGAGGAGCGCATCCGTCCTCGAACAGTGCGGTAATGGAGACAGGGCCCGTACTGTGGGTTCTGTCGGTGACCTGGAGCACAGTCCGTCTAGAAGGGGGCGCGCGAAGCCCATGAGCGGTGTCATGAAGCGTATGGGGATGATCTTCCGCGCGAAGGCGAACAAGGCCCTTGACCGGGCCGAGGACCCGCGCGAAACCCTCGACTACTCGTACCAGAAGCAGCTTGAACTGCTGCAGAAGGTACGCCGCGGCGTCGCCGACGTGGCGACGTCCCGCAAGCGCCTCGAACTGCAGCTGAACCAGCTGCAGGGGCAGTCCGCGAAGCTGGAGGACCAGGGCCGCAAGGCCCTCGCCCTGGGCCGGGAGGACCTGGCCCGTGAGGCCCTGTCCCGCCGCGCCTCGCTCCAGCAGCAGGTCAGCGACCTGGAGGTGCAGCACCAGACCCTCCAGGGCGAGGAGGAGAAGCTGACGCTGGCCGCGCAGCGGCTCCAGGCGAAGGTGGACGCCTTCCGCACGAAGAAGGAGACCATCAAGGCCACCTACACCGCGGCCCAGGCACAGACCCGGATCGCGGAGTCCTTCTCCGGCATCTCCGAGGAGATGAGCGACGTCGGCCTGGCCATCCAGCGCGCCGAGGACAAGACCGCCCAGCTGCAGGCCCGGGCCGGCGCGATCGACGAGCTGCTGGCCTCCGGCGCGCTCGACGACCAGAGCGGCCTCGGCTCCAAGGACGACATCCAGGCCGAGCTGGACCGCCTCTCGGGCGGCACGGACGTCGAGCTGGAGCTCCAGCGGATGAAGGCGGAGCTGGCCGGCGGCCCGTCCGCGCAGCAGCAGGCGATCGAGGGCGGCGCCCAGGGCAACGCCCAGCAGCCGCAGACCCAGCACCGGTTCGACAAGCAGTAGGACGGGGCCGTCATGATCGTCCGCATCATGGGGGAAGGCCAGCTGGACGTGGCCGACAGCCACTTCGCCGAGCTCAACAAGCTGGACGACGAGCTGCTCGCGGAGATGGAGGGCGGCGACGAGGAGGGCTTCCGGCGCACCCTGGGGGCATTGCTCGAAGCCGTCCGGCGGCTGGGCGCGCCGCTTCCGGACGACGCCCTGGAACCTTCCGAGCTGATCCTGCCGGGGCCCGACGCGGGCCTCGACGAGGTCAGGGACATGCTCCGCGACGACGGCCTGATCCCGGGCTGAGACCGGACGCACCGACACGACGACGGGCCCTCCCCTGCCGGGGGAGGGCCCGTCGTCGTGTCGCTTCGCGTGTCCCGGCCCTGCACCGCTCAGTCCGGCGGTGCCGGCGGCTTCTCCAGGGGCACCGGCCGCGGGTCCGGGGCACCGCCGATGAAGTCCTCGAACCTGCGCCGCCGCCGCGTCCAGCGCCGGTCGTGGTGGAAGGCCCGCAGTCCGGCCCTGGCCCGGGCGCGCGGCCGGTTCACGTAGAACCGCTTCGCGTACGGGGAACCGGGCCGGGCCAGCCGGATCGCGCCGACCAGCGCCACGAAGGGGATGACGACGCCGAACAGCGCGGTCCGCGCCTTGCCCTTCCACAGGGCGATCAGCGCGAGGCAGAAGTTCCCGGCCGCGTTCATGACGACCAGCCCGCGGCTCTGGCGCTCCTCGGGGGTCAGGTCGTTCACCCCGAAGGGCACGAACCCGCCCAGGACCAGGGCCACCACCGCGGCCGTCACGACCACGATCTCCACGCTCTTGCGGCCCTGCTCGCTCCAGTAGACGTCGTCCAGGTGCAGGATCAGCGCGAACTCGTCCAGGACCAGCCCCGCACCCAGCCCGAAGATCACGGCCGAGAGGGCCGCGCCGAAGCTGTTGCGGGCGCTGCCGATCGCACCGAACCCGCCGATGATCACGAGGATCACGCCCGGCACCACGTGGTGGATGTGCAGGCCGCCCGGGGTGACGTTCTTGAAGGGGCCGCGGCCGGCCCGGATCATGCGGGTGATCACGCGGGTGACCAGGAACGACGTCACGAAGGACACCAGGGCGAGCAGCATGGGCAGCTTTCCTGGCTCCATGATGTTCCGATACCACCAGTGACCCATACCACTGACTCCCTATTTGGAACGTAATGGGTAATTTACCGTCCGCTCCGAGCGGGTAGCGTTCGCGCCGATGACAGATTCGTTCGACGGTCCGCCCCGTACGCCGCCCCCGGAACGCGCCTCGCTGCGCGACGGCGTCCGCTTCGCCTTCGGCACCCTCACCGTGCTGCCCGCCCGCATCACCCGCTGGGACCGCCCCGCGGCCCGCACCGGAATGGCCTGCGCCCCGCTCGCCGGACTGGTCGTCGGCGCGCTCGCGGCCGTTCCCGGAGTGCTCCTGCTGCTGCTCGGAGCCGGACCGCTGCTCGCGGCGGCCGTCACCGCCGCCGTACCGGCCGCGCTGACCCGGGGGCTGCACCTGGACGGCCTGGCCGACACGGCGGACGGACTCGGCAGCGCCAAGCCGGCCGACGAGGCACTGCGCATCATGAAGCAGTCCGACATCGGACCCTTCGGCGTGATCGCGCTGGTCGTCGTCCTCCTCGTGCAGACGGCCGCCCTGTTCGAGCTGTACGCCGAGAGCTGGGTCCGCGGCGCCCTCGCCGCCGTCATCGCCGCCGTCGCGGCCCGCCTCGCCATGACCCTCGCCTCCCGCGAAGGCGTCCCGCCCGCCCGGCCCGGGGGGCTCGGCGCCGCGGTCGCCGGGGTCGTCCCGCGCCCGGCCGCCGCCGGCCTCGCGGTCCTCGTCACCGCCGCGGCCGCCGCGGCCGCCCTCCCGATCGGCCTGCCCGCCGCGGCCCGGTCCGCGGCGGCGGTCCTGGCCGCCCTGCTCGCCGCGGAGCTGCTGCTCCGCCGCTGCGTGCGCCGCTTCGACGGGGTCACCGGCGACGTGTTCGGGGCCCTGGCCGAGGTGGCGGCGACCACCGCGCTCATCGTCCTCGCCCTCGGCTGAGACCTCCCCGCGTACGCTCACCCCCGTGGATCACACTCCGACGGACCTGCCCTCCGCCGCACCGATCAGGGTGCTGCTCGCCGACGACCAGGCCCTGCTGCGCAGCGCCTTCAAGGTGCTCGTCGACTCCGAGCCCGACATGGAGGTCGTGGGGGAGGCCTCCGACGGGGCGCAGGCCTTCGAACTCGCCCGGCGGGAACGCCCCGACGTCGTGCTGATGGACATCCGGATGCCCGGCACCGACGGGCTCGCCGCCACCCGCATGATCAGCGCCGACCCGGAACTCGCCGCCGTGCGCGTGGTGATGCTGACGACCTTCGAGGTGGACGAGTACGTGGTCTCCGCGCTGCGCGCGGGCGCCTCAGGCTTCCTCGGCAAGGGCGCCGAGCCCGATGAACTGCTCAACGCCATCCGCGTCGCCGCCGCCGGTGAGGCACTGCTCTCCCCGGCCGCCACCAAGGGCCTCATCGCCACCTTCCTCGCCCAGGGCGGCGGCGCCGACCCGGCCGCCGCCGGCACCTCGGCCGGGATCCACGCGGAGCGGCTCGCCGCGCTGACCGTCCGGGAGCGCGAGGTACTCGTACACGTCGCCGCGGGCCTGTCCAACGACGGCATCGCCGGACGGCTGGAGGTCAGTCCCCTCACCGTCAAGACGCACGTGAACCGGGCCATGGCCAAGCTCGGCGCCCGCGACAGGGCCCAATTGGTCGTCATTGCCTACGAATCGGGACTCGTCCGGCCCCGCGTGGAGTAGCGCCGGAGTAGCGGTGGAGTAGTGCCATGTACTACGGACGCGGTATGCCGCACATAAGGACGGCACCTGCGAGCGACGAAACCGGCCCGCTCCATGGGACAGGGTGGGAGTGCCCTCGCGTTCGTCACTGCAGAGAGATCCCATACCCATGTCCTGGCTGTCCCGCTTCAGCCTTGCCCAAAGGGCGTTGGTCGGCCTCGTGTCGATCGTCGCGCTCCTCTTCGGCGCCATAGCCATTCCGCAGCTCAAGCAGCAGCTGCTGCCCTCCATCGAACTCCCGATGGTGTCCGTGCTCGCGCCGTACCAGGGCGCCTCGCCCGACGTGGTGGAGAAGCAGGTCGTCGAACCGATCGAAGCCATGCTCAAGGGCGTCGACGGCATCACCGGCATCACCTCCACCGCCAGCGAGGGCAACGCCCTCATCATGGCCACCTTCGACTACGGCGACAGCGGCACCAAGCAGCTCGTCGCCGACGTCCAGCAGGCCGTCAACCGGGCCCGCGTCCGGCTGCCCGCCGACGTGGACCCGCAGGTGGTGGCCGGTTCCACCGACGACATCCCGACCGTGATCCTCGCCGTCACCTCCGACAAGGACCAGCAGGCCCTCGCCGACCAGCTGGAGAAGTCCGTCGTGCCCGTCCTCTCGGACATCGAGGGCGTCGGCCAGGTCAGCGTCGACGGCGTCCAGGACCTCCAGGTCACCGTCACCCCCGACGAGGCCAAGCTCGCCGCCGCCGGCCTCGACGGCTCCGCCCTCGCCCAGGGCCTCCAGGCGGGCGGCGCCGCCCTCCCCGCCGGCTCCTTCGACGAGGCGGGCAAGAACCGCACCGTCCGCGTGGGCAACGGCTTCACCTCCCTCGCCCAGGTCGAGGACCTGCGGCTGAGCCCCGGCCCGGGCAGGCCCGCGGTCCGCCTCGGCGACGTCGCCGTCGTCAAGCAGGAGCCGGCCAAGGCCGTCTCCATCACCCGCACCAACGGCAAGCCCAGCCTCGCCCTCGTCCTGACCATGGACAAGGACGGCAGCGCCGTCGCCATCTCCGACGCCGTCAAGGACAAGCTGCCCGAGCTGCGTTCCACGCTCGGCGCCGGCGCCGAGCTGACCGTCGTCAGCGACCAGGGACCGGCCGTCGCCAAGTCCATCTCCAGCCTCACCACCGAGGGCATGCTCGGCCTGCTCTTCGCGGTGATCGTGATCCTGGTCTTCCTGGCGTCGCTGCGCTCGACGCTGGTCACGGCGGTCTCCATCCCGCTGTCCGTGGTCCTCGCGCTCATCGTGCTGTGGACCCGCGACCTGTCGCTCAACATGCTGACCCTCGGCGCGCTGACCATCGCCATCGGCCGGGTCGTCGACGACTCGATCGTGGTCCTGGAGAACATCAAGCGCCACCTCGGCTACGGCGAGGAGCGCGAGGCCGCGATCATCACCGCGGTCAAGGAGGTCGCCGGCGCGGTCACCTCCTCCACGCTCACCACCGTCGCCGTGTTCCTGCCCATCGGCCTCGTCGGCGGCATGATCGGCGAGCTCTTCGGCTCCTTCTCGCTCACCGTCACCGCGGCCCTGCTGGCGTCGCTGCTCGTCTCGCTGACGGTCGTTCCGGTGCTCTCGTACTGGTTCCTCAGCGCACCCAAGGGCGTCACGCGCGGGGACGCCGAGAGCGCGGCGCAGGCCCGGCGCGAAGCCGAGGAGAAGGAGGCGCGCAGCCGCCTCCAGCGCTTCTACGTACGGGTCCTGGGCTTCGCCACCCGGCGCCGCCTGACCAGTGTGGCCATCGCGGTGGTCGTCCTCCTCGGCACCTTCGGCATGACCCCCCTGCTGAAGACCAACTTCTTCGACCAGGGCGAGCAGGACCTCCTGACGGTCAAGCAGGAGCTGGCCCCGGGCACCTCGCTGGCCGCCTCCGACGAGGCGAGCCGCAAGGTCGAGAAGGTGCTGGGCTCGGTCGACGGCGTCAAGAGCTACCAGGTCACCGTCGGCTCCTCCGGCTTCCTCGCGGCCTTCGGCGGCGGCACCGGCTCCAACCAGGCCTCCTACCAGGTCACCCTGAAGAACGCCGGTGACGCCGAGGCCGTGAAGAAGCGGATCGAGGACCAGCTGGCCGCCCTCGACGGCATCGGCGAGACCCGCATCGCGGCCGGCGACGCCTTCGGCAGCCAGAACCTCAGCGTGGTCGTCAAGGCCGGCGACGGCGAGGTCCTCGCCAAGGCCGCCGAGCAGGTCCGCGCCGAGGTGGCCAAGCTGGACAACGTCACCGACGTGCAGAGCGACCTGTCCCAGTCCGTGCCCCGGATCTCGGTGACCGCCACGCCCAAGGCGGCGGACGCGGGCCTGAACCAGGCCGCGCTCGGCGCGATCGTCGCCCAGGCCGTCCGCGGCAACCCGGCCGGCAAGGCCGTACTGGACGACACCGAGCGGGACATCGTCATCAGGTCCGCGCAGCCGGCCACCACCCTGGCCGAACTGCAGGCGCTGCCGGTCGGCCCGGTCAGGCTCGGCGACATCGCCGAGGTCAAGGAGGTCCCCGGCCCGGTCGCGATGACCCGGATCGACGGCGCCCGCGCCGCGACCATCACCGCGCGCCCGCAGGGCGACAACACGGGCGCGGTCAGCACCGAGCTGCAGACGAAGCTCAAGGCCCTGGACCTGCCCGACGGTGCCACGGCCTCCATCGGCGGCGTCTCCGAGGACCAGGACGAGGCGTTCGGCTCCCTCGGCCTCGCCATGCTCGCGGCCATCGCCATCGTGTTCATGCTGCTGGTGGCGACCTTCCGCTCGCTCGTCCAGCCGCTGATCCTGCTGGTGTCCATCCCGTTCGCGGCAACCGGCGCGCTCGGCCTGCTCCTCGTCACCGGCACCCCCATGGGCGTCCCGGCGATGATCGGCATGCTGATGCTCATCGGCATCGTCGTGACCAACGCGATCGTCCTGATCGACCTGGTCAACCAGTACCGCGCCCAGGGCCTCGGCGTCGTCGAGGCGGTCGTCGAGGGCGGCCGGCACCGTCTGCGCCCGATCCTCATGACGGCCCTGGCGACGATCTTCGCGCTGCTCCCGATGGCGCTCGGCGTCACCGGCGAGGGCGGCTTCATCTCGCAGCCGCTCGCGGTCGTCGTGATCGGCGGCCTGGTCAGCTCGACCCTGCTGACGCTGCTCCTGGTGCCGACCCTCTACACGATGGTCGAGCTCCGCAAGGAGCGCCGCCGCGCGAAGAAGACGGCCCGCCTGACGGCGGTCCCGCCGCAGGACCGGCCGGAGGAGACCCCGGCCAAGGTCTGACCGGTGGCGCGGGCCCCAGGGGCCCGCGCCGTCCGGCGGCCGGAGCACGCAGAAGGGGCGCCCCCGACCGGGGGCGCCCCTTCTGCGTGTGTTCGCTCCGTACCGGCTACGGGAGGGCGAGCATGCGCTCCAGCGCGAGCTTCGCGAAGCTCTCCGTCTCCTTGTCGACCTGGATCTGGTTGACGAGGGTGCCCTCGGCCAGGGACTCCAGCGTCCACACCAGGTGCGGGAGGTCGATGCGGTTCATCGTCGAGCAGAAGCAGACCGTCTTGTCGAGGAAGACGACTTCCTTGTCCTCGGCAGCGAATCGATTCGCCAGACGGCGGACCAGGTTCAGCTCGGTGCCGATGGCCCACTTGGAGCCGGCCGGGGCCGCCTCCAGCGCCTTGATGATGTACTCCGTCGAGCCGACGTAGTCCGCGGCCGCCACGACCTCGTGCTTGCACTCGGGGTGGACCAGGACGTTCACGCCGGGGATGCGGGCGCGGACGTCGTTGACCGAGTCGACCGAGAACCGGCCGTGGACCGAGCAGTGCCCGCGCCACAGGATCATCTTGGCGTCGCGCAGCTGCTCGGGGGTCAGGCCGCCGTTCGGCTTGTGCGGGTTGTAGAGCACGCAGTCGTCCAGGGACATGCCCATGTCGCGGACGGCCGTGTTGCGGCCCAGGTGCTGGTCCGGGAGGAAGAGCACCTTCTCGCCCTGCTCGAACGCCCACTCCAGGGCCTTCTTCGCGTTGGACGAGGTGCAGATCGTGCCGCCGTGCTTGCCGGTGAAGGCCTTGATGTCGGCAGAGGAGTTCATGTACGAGACGGGGACCGTCACACCGGCGATGCCGGCGTCGGTCAGCGCGTCCCAGCACTCCGCGACCTGCTCGGCGGTGGCCATGTCGGCCATCGAGCAGCCGGCGGCCAGGTCCGGCAGGACCACCTTCTGGTCGTCCGAGGTCAGGATGTCCGCGGACTCGGCCATGAAGTGGACGCCGCAGAAGACGATGTACTCGGCCTCCGGCTTGGCGGCCGCGTCCTTGGCCAGCTTGAAGGAGTCACCGGTGACGTCGGCGAACTCGATGACCTCGTCACGCTGGTAGTGGTGGCCGAGGATGAAGACCTTGTCCCCGAGCTTCTCCTTGGCCGCGCGGGCGCGCTCCACGAGGTCCGGGTCGGACGGCGAGGGCAGGTCGCCGGGGCACTCCACCCCGCGCTCGCTCTTGGGGTCGGCCTCACGGCCGAGCAGCAGCAGGGCAAGGGGCGTCGGCTGGACGTCCAACGGCTGGGCGGTGGTCACGACACGCACCCTTTCTGTTCTGCGACGAGGGATTTCAGGATCATCGCTTCGACTTCTCGTCTACTTGACGCTATCTATCATAACCGCTTCACGTCAGTTTGACGATGCCGATAGTGTCAATGTGACGCATCAGCCCTCGATTCGCCGGGCCCGCGCCCGCGCCCGGTGTGCGAGCATGAATATCTGAAACAAGCGTCGGGTCCCGGAATGAATCCGCGGTCCCGCTCGTTGCCACCGACGGCAAGAGTCCGACGTTTCCCCGCACCCCGCGGGGAGCCGCCCACTTCGGGAGTGAATGCAGATGTCCGTACAGGACGACAAGACCACTGTGAGCGACGGCATCCTCCTGTCCGACGCCGCCGCCGAGAAGGTCAGGACCCTGCTGGAGCAGGAAGGCCGCGATGACCTGGCGCTCCGCGTCGCCGTCCAGCCCGGCGGCTGCTCCGGCCTGCGCTACCAGCTCTTCTTCGACGAGCGTTCCCTCGACGGCGACGTCGTGAAGGACTTCGACGGTGTGAAGGTCGTCACGGACCGCATGAGCTCCCCGTACCTCCACGGCGCGTCCATCGACTTCGTCGACACCATCGAGAAGCAGGGCTTCACGATCGACAACCCCAACGCCACGGGCTCCTGCGCCTGCGGCGACTCGTTCAGCTAAGCCTGAACCGCCCGAACGACGAGGGCCCGCCCCGGTCGCATCCGACCGGGGCGGGCCCTCGCGCATGCCCGGGGGGCGGCTGCCGCGCTACTGCCGGGGGAGCTCCTTGCCCGTCGTGGCGTCCAGCACCTTCCGGTCGCCCAGCGGCTCCTTCAAGGTCACCGACTGGGACTTCTCCTCGGCCAGCATGATGCAGGCCTGACCCGGCTTGTTCGGCGTGTCAGTGATCTTCACCATGACCGACCCGGTCTGCTCCCGCGCCTCCACGGCGTAGGTGCTGCACGGGCTGCCCCAGAAGTTCACCGTCAGCTTCCGGTCGGCCTCCTTGTACGAGAACCCGGGCACGGTACGGCTGCCCGGACCCGGGGTGTTCTCCTTCGCGGACGCCGGCTCGGTCACCGTGTGACCCGGCGCGCCGCCCTGGCCCGCCACCTCGAACAGCCAGGCCGGGACCAGCCCCCGCGCCCCGTCGACCGTGCCCGGAGCCAGCCCGAGCACCGCACCCTTCACCGTCTCGGTGCGCGGCGGCTTCATCGGCCGCGGCTCCGGATTGCACGGCACCGTCTCCGCGGCCCCCGCCGCGGTGTCCGCCGTCAGCGGCACCGCGCTCGCGCAGCCGCCGGGTTCCGGCGCGCCGCCGGCGGAACCGTTCGACCTCGCGTTCAGCCGGGCCAGCGCCTCCACGGCCCCGACCACCGACTGCTCGGCCGCCCGCACCGGCGCCTTCAGCTCACCGTTGCCGCCCACCACCGAGCCGTCCGCGCCGACGCTCACCTTGGTCGACCAGCCCTGCGTGGGCAGCCCGCCGACCACCGGATCCGCCGTCACCACCCGCACCGCGCCCTGCGTGAGCCGGGCGTCCAGCGTGGCCCCGTCCTGGCCCAGGGCCTTCAGCACCGGGGCCGCGGCGGCCTTGGCCGCCTCCTCGGACACCGGCTTGCCGTTCCCGTCCGCGCTCCCGCCGTCCCGGGGGAGCGTGGCGGGGCCGCAGGTGTCCTTGCCGCGCACACAGTCGTCCCCGGCACCGTTGCCCGCGCCGTCGCCGCCCGCCTGGAAGCGGTTGAAGTTCCAGGTGCCCGGGGCCGTACGGGCCACCGTCAGCCGCGGCCCGGAGCCGTCGGCGGCCTCCCCGGCCAGCCAGACGTCCCCCTCCAGCCGCGGCGCGCCCGTCATGCCCAGGGCCGCCGCGAGCCGGGCCACCTCGGCCTCCGCGACCTCCCCGGACACGCTGTAGGCGGGCGCCGTCGCCGGGGCCTCCGGCAGCTTCACGTCGGCCCGGTAGACCACGCCCCCGCCCGACGGATCCGGTTCCCCCGGTGCGATGCCCGGCCCCGAGGGGTCTCCCGCGTCACGGGGCGCGGACGCCGCGCTGTCACCCGTACGACGGGACGCGCCGTCGCTCTGGGCCGCGGACGCCCAGTAGGCGGTACCGCCGCCCGCGAGCAGGACGGCGGCCGCGATCGAGCCGACGACCCAGGCGGGCCGTCGTCGTGTGCCGCTTGAAGTGCCGGGTTCTTCGCTGGTCACTGCATCGCTCCTTCACTTGTCCCGCAGTGTCTGATGCGGGTGTGACGGAACAGGGGCGCAACCGGTTCCCCTCCTGCCTCCTACTGGTCCCCGTACGCGGCGGTGGAGGCGATCAGCCGGGCCGAGGACGCCGGCACCCTGACCCCGTGGATCTGCGAGGGCCCCACCCGGACCGGCCGGGGGCCCGCCTCGACACCCCAGTGCGGGGCCATCCGGGCGCAGTCCCCCAGCAGACGGGCGAAGCCGGGCCGTCCCGGGCCTTCCGCTCCGCGCCTCTCAGCGGTGTACTCGCAGTAGCCGTAACCGTCGGTATAGGTCATGCAGGCACCGTAGGCACCGGAGCTCTCGCGAAGAAAGACCTACTAAGGGGTAGTTTCTGGGGTTCGTCCGGGGGTTCGGCCCGGGGACACTTACCGGGTAGTTTTGACTGTCCCTCGCCGTCCTCAGCAGGAGCGTCCACGCCGTGCGCATCGCAGTCACCGGCTCCATCGCCACCGACCACCTCATGACCTTCCCCGGCCGTTTCGCCGACCAGTTCGTCGCGGACCAGCTGCACACGGTCTCCCTCTCCTTCCTCGTCGACAACCTCGACGTGCGGCGGGGCGGTGTGGGCCCGAACATCTGCTTCGGCATGGGGCAGCTCGGCAGCCGCCCGATCCTGGTCGGAGCCGCCGGCTCCGACTTCGACGAGTACCGCGCCTGGCTCGACCGGCACGGCGTCGACACCGAGTCCGTCCGCATCTCCGAGGTGCTGCACACCGCGCGCTTCGTGTGCACCACGGACTCCGACCACAACCAGATCGGCTCCTTCTACACGGGCGCGATGAGCGAGGCCCGCCTGATCGAGCTGAAGTCCGTGGCCGACCGCGTGGGCGGGCTCGACCTCGTCCTCATCGGCGCGGACGACCCCGAGGCGATGCTGCGCCACACGGAGGAGTGCCGGACGCGGGGGATCCCCTTCGCCGCCGACTTCTCGCAGCAGATCGCCCGCATGGACGGCGACAACATCCGCACCCTGATGGAGGGCGCGACCTTCCTCTTCTCGAACGAGTACGAGAAGGGCCTCATCGAGTCGAAGTCCGGCTGGACCGACGAGGAGATCCTCTCCAAGGTCGGCACCCGCGTGACCACGCTGGGCTCCAACGGCGTCAGGATCGAGCGGGCGGGCGAGGCCGCGATCGTCGTCGGCTGCCCCGAGGAGAACGCGAAGGTCGACCCGACCGGCGTCGGCGACGCCTTCCGCGCCGGGTTCCTGACGGGCCTGGGCTGGGGCGTCGGCCTGGAGCGCGCGGCTCAGCTCGGCTGCATGCTCGCGACCCTTGTCATCGAGACGCTGGGCACCCAGGAGTACACGCTGGCCCGCGCGCACTTCATGGAGCGCTTCACCAAGGCCTACGGCGACGAGGCCGCGGCGGAGGTCCGCGCCCACCTGGCGTGACGCCGCCCCCGGGGCGGGGTGGTTCTCTCCCCGCCCCGCCCTTTCTCCGTTTCCCGGGCTCCGCCCGGACCCCTCTCCCGGCTGCGCCAACCGCTGACTTTCCGGATGCGCCGGCCACTTTCAGCCTCGGCCAGGCAGATTCAGCCTCGCCGGCGTTTGAGGCGCGGGTCCGGGCGAGCCCGGTGCCCGGCGGAGCCGGATTTCGCCCCGCCGTGGCTACGCTCCGCGGCGGACCGTGTAGGCGGTGCCGGCCGGGCGGGGGGTTTCGCCCAGGTACGCGTGCCCCCGCATCGCGCACCACGCAGGGATGTCCAGCCGGGCCACCTCGTCGTCCGACAGGACGGTCACCGTGCCGCCCACCGGGACCCGGACGATGGCCCGGGCCAGCTCGATCACCGGCTGCGGGCAGCGCAGCCCGAGCGTGTCGAGCTCCAGTGCATCCGCCTCCGGTGCCACCGCGGCCGGCTCCGAGACGCCGAGCCGCTCCCGTACGCCCGCCACCGCACCCGGCAGCACCTCCAGGAACGCGTTGACGTCCGCCGCCGGGGTCCCCGGCGGCAGGGACACCCGTACGTTCCCCTCCGACAGCACGCCCATCGCCCGCAGCACGTGACTGGGGGTCAGGGTGGAGCTCGTGCAGGAGGAGCCCGAGGAGACCGAGAAGCCCGCCCGGTCCAGCTCGTGCAGCAGCGCCTCCCCGTCGACGTACAGACAGGAGAAGGTGACCAGGTGCGGCAGCCGCCGGTCCGCGTGGCCGACCACCTCGACGTCCGGGACCAGTCGCACCACCCGCCGCCGGATGCGGTCCACGAGGGTCCGCAGCCGGGCGGCCTCCGCGTCCGCCTCCGCCCGTACGGCCCGCAGCGAGGCCGCCGCCGCCACGATCGCGGGAAGGTTCACGAAGCCGGGGGAGCGGCCCGACTCCCTTTCGTCCGCGGGGCCTTGGGGCGAGAACCGCACCCCCTTGCGAACCGTCAGCAGGCCGACCCCGGGCGGGCCGCCCCATTTGTGCGCACTCGCCGCCAGGACGGACCAGGCGCCCTCCACGGGACCCCAGGCCAGCGACTGTGCCGCGTCCACCAGCAGCGGCACCCCGGCCGCACCGCAGACCTCGGCCACCTCGGCCACCGGCTGGACCGTGCCCACCTCGTGGTTGGCGGACTGCAGGCAGGCCAGGGCGGTCGCCGGCCCCAGCGCGTCCGCGTACCCGGCGGCGGACACCGCACCCCACCGGTCCACCGGGACCTCGTAAACGCTCCCGCCGCGCGCCTCGTGCGCCGCCGCCGAATGCAGTACAGAACTGTGTTCGACCGCTGATACGACCAGATGGTCGCCGACGCGCCGCCGCCCGGCGAGGACGCCGGCGATGCCCGTGTGAACCGCGTGCGTCCCCGAAGGAGTGAACACGAGCTCGTCGGCGCGGCATCCCACCGCCTCCGCGGCGGCCTCCCGCGACGCGTCCAGGAGCAGCCGCGCGCGCCTGCCCTCCCGGTACAGCCGGGCCGGATCGGCCCAGCCCTCGTCCAGGGAGGCCTGCAACGCCTGCCGGGCCACGGGGTGCAGGGGAGCGGCGGACGCGCTGTCGAAGTACGGCATCCGGCCACGCTAGCGCCGACCCCCGAGCGTTCGAGGTCAGGGGGCGTCAGATGGGCCCCGGAGCCCGCCATTCAGGGCCATTCGCACCGTCCCCCGTACGGCGGATCCATCCCTTCGGGGGCAGTAGCGGCGCGTTGGGCACCCTCCCCGCGCGACCCCAAATAGCGTCCAGTAGGGTTTGGTCCGCATAAACATCCAAACCCCTGCCTGCGTCAGGGCCGGCGACCGACCCGAACACGGCCGCGGCCGGCCGCGCGGGCCGAGACTCTCGGGAAGGCGCTACGTGAGTCCCTACGGCTCCGACCGCTCGCCGCGGCGCCCGATGCGGCGGAAGCTGCTGCAGGCGCTGACTGCGGGCGTGGTCCTGGCGACCGCCACTGGTTGCTCGTATACATGGAAAGACTTCCCCCGCCTCGGAATGCCGACTCCGGTAACCGAGGAGGCGCCGCGCATCCTCTCCCTGTGGCAGGGATCCTGGGCCGCCGCGCTGATCACGGGCATCCTGGTGTGGGGCCTGATCATCTGGAGCGTCATCTTCCACCGGCGCAGCCGGACGAAGGTGGAGGTCCCCCCGCAGACCCGGTACAACATGCCCATCGAGGCGCTGTACACGGTGGTCCCGCTCATCATCGTCTCGGTGCTCTTCTACTTCACCGCGCGTGACGAGTCGAAGCTGCTCGCCCTCACCCCGAAGCCGCCGCACACGATCAACGTGATCGGCTTCCAGTGGAGCTGGGGCTTCAACTACATCGAGAACGTCGACGGCGACGCGGCGACCCCGAAGGCGGGTGCGGTTCCCAAGGAGCTCGCCTCCATCCCGGACCGCTTCACCAAGGACTTCCCGGCGGGCGCCGAGGGCGTCTACGAGAAGGGCGTCCCGAGCGACCGCAACCCGCAGACGGGCAACCCGGGTCCGACCCTGGTCCTCCCCAAGGGTGAGAAGGTCCGCTTCATCCTGTCGTCGAACGACGTCATCCACTCCTTCTGGGTGGTCCCCTTCCTGTTCAAGCAGGACGTCATCCCGGGCCACACCAACGTCTTCGAGGTCGTCCCGAGCCAAGAGGGCACCTTCATGGGCAAGTGCGCCGAGCTCTGCGGCGTCGACCACTCCCGGATGCTCTTCAACGTCAAGGTGGTCTCGCCCGAGAAGTACCAGGAGTACCTGAAGGACCTGGCGGAGAAGGGTCAGACCGGCTTCCTCCCCGCCGGCATCCAGCAGACCGACCCGGCCCGGAATGCGGAAGTGAACAAACTGTGAGCATCCTCAACGAATCCCAGGGTGCCGCCGCAGCTGACTCGTACGAGAACGAGCTGCCGGTGCGGCGCAAGCAGCCGGGCAACGTGGTCGTGAAGTGGCTCACCACCACCGACCACAAGACCATCGGCACGATGTACCTGGTCACCTCGTTCGTGTTCTTCATCATCGGCGGTCTGCTGGCGCTCTTCATGCGCGCCGAGCTGGCCCGTCCGGGCACGCAGATCATGTCGAACGAGCAGTTCAACCAGGCGTTCACCATGCATGGCACGATCATGCTGCTGATGTTCGCCACCCCGTTGTTCGCGGGCTTCGCCAACTGGATCATGCCGCTGCAGATCGGTGCGCCCGACGTGGCGTTCCCGCGGCTGAACATGTTCGCGTACTGGCTGTACCTCTTCGGCTCGACCATCGCGGTGGCCGGCTTCGTGACCCCGAACGGCGCCGCCGACTTCGGCTGGTTCGCCTACTCCCCGCTGTCGGACGCGGTTCGCTCGCCCGGCATCGGCGCGGACATGTGGATCATGGGCCTGGCCTTCTCCGGCTTCGGTACGATCCTCGGCTCGGTCAACTTCATCACCACGATCATCTGCATGCGCGCTCCGGGCATGACGATGTTCCGCATGCCGATCTTCACCTGGAACGTGCTGCTGACCGGTGTCCTGGTCCTGCTCGCCTTCCCGGTCCTGGCCGCCGCGCTCTTCGCGCTGGAGGCCGACCGCAAGTTCGGCTCGCACATCTTCGACAGCGCCAACGGCGGCGCACTGCTCTGGCAACACCTCTTCTGGTTCTTCGGACACCCAGAGGTGTACATCATCGCGCTGCCGTTCTTCGGAATCGTTTCCGAGATCATCCCGGTCTTCTCGCGCAAGCCGATGTTCGGTTACATCGGCCTGATCGCCGCGACGATCGCGATCGCCGGCCTCTCGGTGACCGTGTGGGCCCACCACATGTACGTCACCGGCGGTGTACTGCTGCCGTTCTTCTCCTTCATGACCTTCCTGATCGCGGTACCGACCGGTGTGAAGTTCTTCAACTGGATCGGCACCATGTGGAAGGGCTCACTGTCCTTCGAGACCCCGATGCTCTGGACGATCGGCTTCCTGGTCACCTTCACCTTCGGTGGCCTGACCGGCGTCATCCTGGCATCGCCCCCGATGGACTTCCACGTCTCCGACTCGTACTTCGTCGTCGCGCACTTCCACTACGTCGTCTTCGGCACCGTGGTGTTCGCGATGTTCGCCGGCTTCCACTTCTGGTGGCCGAAGTTCACGGGCAAGATGCTGGACGAGCGCCTCGGCAAGATCACCTTCTGGACGCTGTTCATCGGCTTCCACGGCACCTTCCTGGTGCAGCACTGGCTCGGCGCCGAGGGCATGCCGCGCCGTTACGCGGACTACCTCGCCGCCGACGGCTTCACCACGCTGAACACGATCTCCACGATCAGCTCCTTCGTGCTCGGCCTGTCGATGCTGCCGTTCATGTACAACGTGTGGAAGACGGCCAAGTACGGCAAGAAGATCGAGGTCGACGACCCGTGGGGCTACGGCCGTTCGCTCGAATGGGCGACGTCCTGCCCGCCGCCGCGGCACAACTTCCTCACGCTGCCGCGCATCCGTAGCGAGTCGCCCGCCTTCGACCTCCACCACCCGGAGATCGCGGCGCTCGACCACCTCGAGGACCACGGCGCCAAGGCTGCCGTCACCGGTGGCAAGGAGGCCGGCAAGTGAAGATCCAGGGCAAGATGTTCCTCTGGCTCTCCTTCTTCATCCTGATCATGGCCGTCGTGTACGGCGTGTGGTCGAAGGAGCCCGTCGGAACCACCGCGCTCTTCCTGGCCTTCGGCCTGAGCGTCATGATCGGCTACTACCTGGCCTTCACGGCCAAGCGCGTCGACGAGATGGCCCAGGACAACCTGGAGGCCGACGTCGCCGACGAGGCCGGCGAGCTGGGGTTCTTCTCCCCGCACAGCTGGCAGCCGCTCTCGCTCGGCGTCGGTGGCGCGCTCGCCTTCATGGGCGTCATCTTCGGCTGGTGGCTCATGTACTTCTCGGCCCCGATCATCCTGATCGGCCTGTGGGGCTGGGTGTACGAGTACTACCGCGGTGAGAACGCGAACCAGTAGTCACAAAGCAGTACCCGCGCGGCCCGTCCGCGCACCACGTGGGGCCCGGACACCTCTTCGGAGGAGTCCGGGCCCCTCGTTTGCAGTCACCCCGCGCGCCGTAATTGTCATATCTTCATAGCGTTGGCTCCATGAAGCACTCACCGCGTCTTTGGACGGTACTCAGCTGCTCCCTGCTGGTCGCGTCCCTCGGGGCCGGCGCCACCGCATGCGGGTCCGGCGACAACCCGCTGTCAGCCCGTCCGGTGGACGCGGGCGAGCAGGTCGCCTTCAACCAGACCGCAGGCAGCCGCCCCGTAGACCCCAACCGGCCCCTGGAGATCACCGCCAAGGCCAAGGGCAGCCGGATCACCGACGTCACGGTCGTGGACACCCACGGCCGCCGCCTGGCGGGCGAACTCAGCGCCAAGGGGGACCGCTGGCACAGCACCGTCCCCATGGCCGCAGGCGTCCGCTACACCGTCACCGTGAGCACGGAGGACCAGAGGGGCACCCCGGGCCAGCGCACGATGGCCTTCGACACCACCCCGTCCAAGGGCGTCCTGAAGGTCGAGTTCGGCCCGGAGGAGGGCAAGTACGGCGTCGGCCAGCCCCTCACCGCCGAACTCAACGAACCCGTCAAGGACAAGGCGGCCCGCGCCGTCGTCGAACGCGGCCTGGTCGTCGACGCCCCGCCCGGGGTCGAAGGCGCCTGGCACTGGGTCGACGACAAGAACCTGCACTACCGCCCGAAGGACTACTGGCCCGCCAACACCACGGTCTCCGTACGGAGCAACCTGGAGGGCATCAAGGTCACCGACGACCTCCACGGAGCCGCCGCCAAGCCGCTCAAACTGGAGATCGGCGACCGCGTCGAGGTCACCACCGACGCCTCCGCGCACTGGCTGACGTTCAAGCGCAACGGAGAAGTGATCAATTCCATCCCGGTCACCACCGGCAAGCCCGGATTCTCCACGCGCAACGGCATCAAGGTGGTGCTGGGGAAGCAGTACTACGTACAGATGCGCGGGGACACCGTCGGCATCGGCGGCAGCGAGTACTACAACCTGCCCGTCTACTACGCCACCCGCGTCACCTGGAGTGGTGAATACGTCCACGCCGCGCCGTGGTCCGTCGGCTCGCACGGCTACGCGAACGTCAGCCACGGCTGCACCGGCATGAGCACGGGCAACGCCGCCTGGTTCTACGAGAACATCACCGAGGGCGACATCGTTCAGGTGATCAACAGCATCGGCGACGACATGGACATCTTCGGCAACGGGTTCGGGGACTGGAACATGGACTGGAAGGACTGGCGCGAGGGCAGCGCCCTCCTCAAGGGCACCCAGGACGGCCGCAGCCACATCGACCAGGCCCGCCTCCGGCCGACGGTCTGAGCAGCCGGCCGGGCCCCCGGACCCTGTCCGGGGGCCCGCCGCCGTCGTCGGGGGGTCAGGCCGCCGAGGAGGACAGCCGGGAACGCAGCAGACCCGCCAGGGCGTCCGCGAACGCCACCGGATCCACCGGAAGGGTCACGGCGGCGTCGGCGCGGCTCCAGGTGGCCAGCCAGGCGTCCTGGGGGCGACCCATCAGCAGCAGCACCGGAGGACACCGGAAGATCTCGTCCTTGATCTGCCGGCACACGCCCATGCCCCCGGCCGGAACCGCCTCGCCGTCCAGCACGCACACGTCGATGCCGCCCGCGTCCAGCTCCGACAGGACCGCCGGCAGGGTCGCGCACTCCAGGAACTCCACCGGCGGCAGATCCGCGGCGGGACGGCGGCCCGCCGCCAGTCTCACCTGCTCCCGGGTGCTCGTGTCGTCGCTGTAGACCAGAACCCGCGCAGTCGCCCGCATTTCGATCCTCCACGTGTCCCATGAATCACGTTGATGTTGCGCGGGATGCTACTCCTCCCGCCGCCCGGTCAGCATCGGTTCGGACATGTGCACGAAGCTGTTCGGAGAGGTGATCTGATGGGCCGTTCGGGCCTTGCACACGCCCCTGACACTCCGAACGGCACCCCCCGGGGTGAGGGCGGGATAAGCGACCGACATAATGTCGGTCGTGGCGACAGCAACGACAGTAGATACCGGGCACGCGCACCCGACGGTCAACCGGCCGAACCTCGTCAGCGTCGGAACCATCATCTGGTTGAGTTCCGAGCTGATGTTCTTCGCGGCCCTCTTCGCGATGTACTTCACCCTGCGATCCGTGACAGGTCCCGAGTACTGGACAGAGCAGGCTTCGGCCTTGAATCTGCCCTTCTCGGCGACGAACACGACGATCCTGGTGCTTTCCTCCCTCACCTGCCAGCTCGGCGTCTTCGCCGCGGAGCGCGGTGACGTGAAGAAGCTCCGGACGTGGTTCATCATCACGTTCGTCATGGGTGCGATCTTCATTGGCGGCCAGGTGTTCGAGTACACCGAGCTGGTCAAGCACGAGGGCATGAGCCTCTCGTCCGGTCCGTACGGCTCGGTCTTCTACCTGACCACCGGCTTCCACGGTCTGCACGTGACGGGCGGTCTCATCGCCTTCCTGCTGGTCCTCGGCCGGACGTACGCGGCCAAGAGGTTCACCCACGAACAGGCCACGTCGGCCATCGTCGTGTCCTACTACTGGCACTTCGTCGATGTCGTCTGGATCGGCCTCTTCGCCACGATCTACCTGATCAAGTAGCGAACACGTCACCGGGTCCGACCCGGCACTCCATCCAGACACACCGACGCAGAAGATCCTGACACCGGGGTAATCCGTGAAAAAGCTCTCCGCACGACGACGCCATCCGCTGGCGGCGGTCGTCGTTCTACTCCTCGCGCTGGCGGCCACTGGGGGGCTGTACGCCGCCTTTGCTCCCGCGGGCAAGGCGCAGGCCGATGAAACCGCCCAGTCCCTCGCCATCGAGGAGGGCAAGAAGCTCTACGCCGTGGGTTGCGCAAGCTGCCACGGAACCGGCGGTCAGGGTTCCTCTGACGGCCCGAGCCTGGTCGGCGTCGGCTCCGCGGCCGTCGACTTCCAGGTGAGCACGGGCCGCATGCCCGCCCAGCAGCCCGGCGCCCAGGTGCCGAAGAAGCCGGTCATCTACACCCAGGCGCAGATCGACCAGCTGGCCGCGTACATCGCCTCCCTCGGTGCCGGCCCGATCACGCCGACCGAGAAGCAGTACGACCCGGCGGACGCCGACATCGCCAACGGCGGTGAGCTGTTCCGCAACAACTGCGCGCAGTGCCACAACTTCACCGGTGAAGGCGGCGCGCTGACGAACGGCAAGTACGCCCCCAACCTTGAGGACGTCTCGCCCAAGCACATCTACGAGGCCATGCAGACCGGCCCGCAGAACATGCCCTCCTTCCCCGACAGCACCATGCCGGAGAAGCAGAAGAAGGACATCATCGCGTACCTCCAGAACGTGAACGGTGAGAAGTCGACCAACCCCGGTGGTCTCAAGCTCGGTGGCCTCGGCCCCGTCTCCGAGGGTCTGTTCGGCTGGATCTTCGCTCTGGGTGCGCTGATCGCTGTCGCCGTCTGGGTCGCGGCCCACACCGCTAAGGCCAAGAAGTCATGAGTAGCCAAGAGATTCCCGAAGAGAAGCACCTGCCGAGCGAGCAGGGCGACGCCCACCACGGTGGCGTAGCAGTGGCGGACGACCCGTTCGCCGACCCGGGCCTGCCGGTCCACAAGCCGCGCATCCAGGACATCGACGAGCGTGCGGCGAAGCGTTCCGAGCGCACCGTCGCGATGCTCTTCACGCTGTCGATGCTGGCGACGATCGGCTTCATCGCGTCCTACGTGATCTTCCCGGTCGACAAGATCGTCTACATCTTCCCCATCGGGAAGGTCAGCGCGCTCAACTTCTCGCTGGGCATGACGCTGGGTACGGCCCTCTTCTGCATCGGCGCGGGCGCGGTCCACTGGGCCCGCACCCTGATGTCCGACGTCGAGGTCGCCGCCGAGCGCCACGAGATCGCCGCTCCGGCGGAGGTCAAGGCGCAGGTCCTCAGTGACTTCGCCGACGGCGCCAACGAGTCCGGCATCGGCCGCCGCCCGCTGATCCGCAACACGATGCTGGGCGCGCTGGCCATGCTGCCGCTCTCCGCCGTCGTGATCATGCGCGACCTGGGCCCGCTGCCCGAGGAGAAGCTGCGCAAGACCCTGTGGGCCAAGGGCAAGATGCTCATCAACCAGAACACGATGGAGCCGCTGCGTCCCGAGGACGTGCTCGTCGGTTCGCTGACGTTCGCCATGCCCGAGGGCCTGGACGAGCACCAGCACGACTTCCAGGTCCAGATCGCCAAGGCCGCCCTGATGATCGTCCGCATCCAGCCGGAGGACATCAAGGACAAGCAGGAACTCGAGTGGTCCCACGACGGGATCGTGGCCTACTCGAAGATCTGCACCCACGTCGGCTGCCCGATCAGCCTGTACGAGCAGCAGACGCACCACGTGCTCTGCCCGTGCCACCAGTCCACCTTCGACCTCTCCGACGGCGCCCGTGTCATCTTCGGCCCGGCCGGTCACGCCCTTCCGCAGCTGCGGATCGGTGTGAATGACGAAGGCTTCCTCGAAGCGCTCGGCGACTTCGAAGAGCCCGTCGGCCCTGCATTCTGGGAGCGCGGATGAGCACCGCCACTGACAACAAGGCGCGCAAAGCGCCGGCCGGCGAGCGGGTAGCGGACTGGGCGGACGGCCGCCTGGGCATCTACAGCCTCGCCAAGGCCAACATGCGCAAGATCTTCCCGGACCACTGGTCCTTCATGCTGGGTGAGATCTGCCTCTACAGCTTCATCATCATCATCCTCACGGGTGTGTACCTGACGCTGTTCTTCCACCCGAGCATGAACGAGGTGGAGTACCACGGTTCGTACGTCCCGATGCAGGGCGTCCTGATGTCCGAGGCCTTCGCCTCGACGCTCGACATCAGCTTCGACGTCCGCGGTGGCCTGCTGATCCGCCAGATCCACCACTGGGCGGCGCTGATCTTCGTCGCGGCGATGATCGTGCACATGATGCGCGTCTTCTTCACCGGCGCGTTCCGCAAGCCGCGCGAGGTCAACTGGATCTTCGGCTTCCTGCTGCTGGTCCTCGGCATGTTCACCGGCTTCACCGGTTACTCGCTGCCGGACGACCTGCTCTCGGGTACCGGTGTCCGCTTCATGCAGGGCGCCATCCTGTCCGTCCCGGTCGTCGGCACGTACCTGTCGATGTTCCTGTTCGGCGGGGAGTTCCCGGGCGGCGACTTCGTCGCGCGCTTCTACTCGGTGCACATCCTGCTGCTGCCCGGCATCATGATGGGCCTCCTCGTGGCCCACCTGATCCTGGTCTTCTACCACAAGCACACCCAGTACGCGGGCCCCGGCAAGACGAACAACAACGTCGTCGGCATGCCGCTGCTGCCGGTCTACATGGCCAAGGCCGGAGGCTTCTTCTTCCTGGTCTTCGGTGTCATCGCGGTCGTCGCCGGCGTCGCCTCGATCAACCCGATCTGGGCTCTCGGCCCGTACCGCCCGGACCACGTGTCCACCGGTGCGCAGCCCGACTGGTACATGGGTATGCCGGAAGGCCTGATCCGTGCCATGCCCGGCTGGGAGATCAACCTGTGGGGCCACACGCTCGTCCTGGGCGTGTTCATCCCGCTGCTGCTCTTCCCGCTGGTGCTCGGCGCGATCGCCGTCTGGCCGTTCATCGAGTCCTGGGTCACCGGCGACAAGCGCGAGCACCACATCCTGGACCGCCCGCGCAACGTCCCGACCCGTACGGCCTTCGGTGTCGCCTGGATCGCGGAGTACATCGTGCTCCTCATCGGCGGCGGCAACGACATGTTCGCCCAGTACTTCCACCTGTCGATCAACTCGATCACGTGGTTCGTCCGGATCGGCTTCTTCGTCGTCCCGGTCCTCGCCTTCATCGTCACCAAGCGGATCTGCCTCGGCCTCCAGCGCCGGGACCACGACAAGGTGCTGCACGGTCGCGAGACCGGCATCATCAAGCGTCTGCCGCACGGTGAGTTCGTCGAGGTCCACGAGCCGCTCCCGCAGGGCAAGCTGCACACCCTCACCGCGCACGAGCAGTACAAGCCGATCGAGATCGGCCCGACGGTCGACGAGAACGGTGTCGAGCGCAAGGTGAAGGCCATGGAGAAGCTGCGCGCGAAGCTCAGCAAGGGCTTCTACGCCGAGGGCAACCAGATCCCGAAGCCCACGGTGGAGGAGTACAAGGAGATCCAGTCCGGCCACGGCCACCACTGATCCCCCGCACCACCGCATGAGGGACTGATTCCGGTCAGTCCTGGTGTCGCCACGGCGAGAGCCCCGTCCAGTGTCTGGACGGGGCTCTTTGCCGTAACCGGGGCTGGATAGGCTGATCTCCGACCCATTCGACGGGGAACCCCTACAGCAGCAGGAGCTGACCATGAACGTTGCGACCCCGGCAGGCGGCGACAGCGTGGCGGCCCGTGGCTGGCCGGGCGTCCTCGACGCCCTGCTGACCGGCCAGGACCTGCGCGCCGACGACACCGCCTGGGCCATGGACCGGATCATGCGCGGGGAGGCCACCGACGCCCAGATCGCCGGCTTCGTGGTCGCCCTGCGCGCCAAGGGGGAGACGGTCGCGGAGATCAACGGCCTGGTACGGGCCATGTACGGGCACGCCAACCTCATCGAGGTACCCGGCCGCACCGTCGACATCGTCGGCACCGGCGGCGACGGGGCCAAGACGGTGAACATCTCCACGATGTCGGCCGTCGTCGTGGCCGGAACCGGCGCCAAGGTCGTCAAGCACGGAAACCGGGCCGCGTCCTCCGCGAGCGGATCCTCGGACGTCCTGGAGAAGCTCGGCGTCAACCTCGACCTGAGCACCGCACGGGTCGTCGAGGTCGCCGAGGAGGCCGGCATCACCTTCTGCTTCGCGGTGAAGTTCCACCCGGCCCTGCGGCACGTCGCCGGGGCCCGCCGCGAACTGGGCATCCGGACCACCTTCAACATCCTCGGCCCGCTGACCAACCCGGCCCGCGTCCGCTCCCAGGCCACCGGCGTGGCGGACCCCCGGATGGCCCCCATCGTGGCGGGCGTGCTCGCCGAGCGCGGCTCGTCCGCGCTGGTGTTCCGCGGCGACGACGGCCTGGACGAGCTGACCACCACGGCGACCTCCCGGGTCTGGTGGGTCCGGGACGGGAAGGTCGCCGAGCAGTCCTTCGACCCGCGCGACGTCGGCATCCCCCTGGTCGACGTGTCCGCCCTGGCCGGCGGCGACCCCTCGTACAACGCCGACGTGGCCCGCCGCCTGCTGGCCGGCGAGGCCGGCCCGGTACGCGACGCCGTGCTGCTGAACTCGGCGGCCGCCCTGGTGGCCCTCGACCCGGGCGCGGGCAGCCTGGAGGAGCAGATCGCCGCCGGCATGACCCGCGCGGCCGAGTCGATCGACTCCGGCGCCGCCAGGGCCGCACTGGAGCGCTGGGTGACGGCCAGCAACGCCTGACCCGGCGCCCGTTTCCGGCCAGACCCCGGTCCGCCATTCGGACCGGGGTCTTGTGCTCGGGGGATCTTGTGGCAGGATGCTGACCAGGTCACGAGTGACAGCGTTTAGGCCCCGGCTTGCTGTCCGGCAACCCTCCTTCCGTGGCGGGGTGCCCCGGGTGATGACCAGGTCGTAGGCAGCAAGGCCTACGGCAAGCGCGGATCCCTCGACACCAGGGGTCCTGGTCTCTCGAGGAGCGTTTTCCGTGAGCAAGCGAATGCGATAGGGCGACTGACGCCCCTTCTTCACCCTCGGACCAGGGTCACTTCCGCGTACCGCGACGTCCCGTCCGAGGCCACTCCCGTACCCCGGACGGCCGCACGGCCGTACCCGCGTACGGGCACACCGAAGCCATTCAGCCCTGCCTGCCGGGAGAAACCGCCATGTCCGCATCCCTGAACACCGCCACCGCCACCACCGTCGCCGCCGCCCAGGACCCCGCATGTGGCGAGCCGCTCGCCGTCCTCGGCCGCGACGTCACCGTCCCCCTCGTCACCGGCGGCGAGGTCACCTACGCGGCCCTCGACTACGCCGCCAGCGCCCCCGCCCTCCAGCGGGTCTGGGACGACGTCGCCGCCTACGCCCCGTACTACGGCAGCGTCCACCGCGGCGCCGGATACCTCTCGCAGCTGTCCACCGACCTCTTCGAGCAGAGCCGCGTCACGGTCGCCGAGTTCCTCGACTGCCGCCCCGGCGACCAGGTCGTCTTCACCCGCTCCACCACCGACTCCCTGAACCTGCTCGCCGCGGTGCTCCCGGCCGACTGCCAGGTCTTCGTCTTCGAGACCGAGCACCACGCCTCGCTCCTGCCGTGGACGAACGCGCAGGTCACCTACCTCAACGCGCCGCGCACCCCGGCCGAGGCCGTCGCCACCCTGGAGCGGGCGCTCGCCGACCGCACTGCATCAATCGAAGAGGGCTACGGCCCGGCGCTCGTGTGCGTCACCGGCGCGTCCAACGTCACCGGTGAGCTGTGGCCGGTGAAGGAACTCGCCGCCGCCGCGCACGCCCACGGCGCGCGGATCGTCCTGGACGCCGCCCAGCTGGCCCCGCACCACCCCGTCTCCGTCCGGGACCTCGACGTCGACTGGGTCGCCTTCTCCGGCCACAAGCTCTACGCGCCCTTCGGCTCGGGCGTCCTCGCCGGCCGCGCCGACTGGCTCCAGGAGGCCGAGCCGTACCTGGCCGGCGGCGGAGCCTCCCGCAAGGTCTCCCGCCGCGAGGACGGCGGCGTGGACGTCGAGTGGCACACCACCGCCGCCCGCCACGAGGCCGGCTCCCCGAACGTCATCGGCGTCTACTCCATCGCCTCCGCCTGCCGGGCCCTGACCGAGGCCGGTTTCGACAACCTGGTGGCGCGCGAGCAGCAGTTGGTGACCCGGGTCCGCGAGGGCCTCGCCGAGGTCCCGGCCGTCCGGGTCCTGTCCCTCTTCGGGGACGACGCCCCGCGGGTCGGCGTCATCTCCTTCGTCGTGGACGGCTGGAACAGCTCCCACTTCGCCGCCGCGCTCTCCGCCGAGTACGGGATCGGCGTACGGGACGGCCTGTTCTGCGCCCACCCGCTGGTGCGGACCCTGCTGGGCAGCGAGCCGCAGGCCCAGGGCGAGTGCGGGGCCCCCGAGGCCGCCCCGGGCGAGCGCTCCCTGAACGCGATCCGCGTCAGCTTCGGCGCGGGCACCCCGGACGAGCACGTGGACCGCTTCCTCGGCGCGGTCCGGGAACTCGTCACGAACGGCGCGAAGTGGCAGTACCGCACGGAGGAAGGCCGCTGCGTCCCCGCGGTCTGAGACCGTACCCCTGCGGGGGGCTCGGCGGTATCCGGGTCGCGGCTGCGGGGTCGCTGCGCGGGCTTGGCGGTGTCGGGGGGTGGGGCGGTGCCCCGCACGAGGATCTCCTCGGCTCGCGCCGGGCGGCCGCGGTTCTGCCGTTCGGCCTGGGTTGCGCGCTCGTCCTGCGGGGACCCTCCTGCGTGTCCCCGCCCCACGGCAGCGCTCCGGCAAGTACCCGGGAAGCCCCTGGCACGGCCCGGCCGAGGGGGGTGGGGACGTGGCGGGGTGTCCCCGCAGGACGAGCGCGCAACCCCCGGGCCACAGCCGAGACATCCCCGCACGCGCCGAGCCGAGGAGACACCCCGGCGGCGGCCCCACACCCCGACCAGAACGACGGGCCCGCACTGTTCAGCCTCGCCGGCGTTTGAGGCGCGGGTCCGGGCAGCGCCCGGGGCGCGACCGAGGTCCCCGCCCTGCCGAGCCGTCCGCAGGGCACCGGCGCGGGTCCGGGCAGCGCCCGGGAGACGGTCGGACCTGGCCGAGCCGCCGAGCCCGGGCCTGATCCGCAGACCGCGCCGGAGGCGTCAGGCGTCAGGCGTCGAGGCCGATCGCGAACGCCGCCTCCAGGTCGTGCTGCGAGTACGTGCGGAACGCCACGTGCGTGTCCGTCGCCTCGACGCCCGGGATCTTGCTGATGCGGCCGGGGATGATGTCGGCCAGGTTCTCGTGGCGGTTCACGCGGACCAGCGCGATCAGGTCGTACGTTCCGGTGACGGAGTAGACCTCGCTGACGTTTTCGAGGGCGGCGATGGACTCGGCGATCTCGGGGATGCGGTCCACGCTGGTCTTGATGAGCACGATCGCGGTGATCACGGCTGGCTGTCTCCCTCGGTGGCCGTCGCTGGTCGACTCACTCTAGTCGTACCCCGATACCGGGCCCATGCGTAGAGGAAGCCGAGCGAGAACCCCACCAGATGGGCCAGATAGGCGACCCCCGGCCCGCTCTCCGCGCGGTGCGCGGCCACCCACTGCAGGGCGAACCAGAACAGCAGCACGATCCACGCCGGGAACCGCAGCGGCAGGAAGAACAGGAAGGGGAACAGGCTCGTCACCCGCGCCCGGGGCAGCAGGTACAGGAACGCCCCCAGGACGGCCGAGATCGCCCCCGACGCGCCCACCAGCGTCTGCGCGGACTCCGCGTTGGCCGCCGCGTACGCCGCCAGCGCGAGGTAGCCCGTACAGAGGTAGAAGACGAGGAACGCCGGGCGGCCCATCCGCTCCTCGGCCATCGCGCCGAAGACGAAGAGGAAGAGCATGTTCCCGAGCAGGTGCAGCCAGCTGCCGTGGACGAACAGCGCGGTCAGCGGCGTCAGCCAGGCGCGCGGCGTGTCCGTGAAGAGCTCGTCCGGGACCACGCCCCAGCGCCGGAAGTACGCGGTGCCCGCGGCCAGCAGTTCGTCGCCGGTCCCGTAGACCGGGTTGAGCCCCGAGGCGGGGCTCAGGACGAACACCACACCGCAGCCCGCGATCAGCGCGTGGGTGACCACCGGTCCCCGGGCAGCCTCGCGCAGGGCCCGCCACCTTACGATCATGTGACAGAGCATGACGCAACGCGACCCACCTGAAGCGGTGGCAGGCCGTAGGGTTACGAGCTGCGGTGCGAGGCCGACGCGGACGGCCGAACGGACCGCTTTAATTGAATCAGCTACGAAGGAGTGAGCAGCCCGATGACGGTTCCCCTGCCGACCGACACCACCCGGTGGCGCTGCACCCTGTGCGGCAACCTCACGCGCTTCGACGTCACCCGTTCGTCGAAGGTCGTCGAGTACGTCCACCTGGACCTCGCCGGGGAGCCCAAGGTCGAGGAGCGCGAGGTGGTCAATGAGACCATCGAGTCGGTCCGCTGCCGCTGGTGCAACGCGGTGGACCAGATCGAGCTCGTGGACAGGCCGGGCGCGGACTCCTAAGGAGCCCCGTCCGCAGGTAGACCATCACGGTAGGGGTGACGGATTGTGGAGCCAGCAAGCGGCGCTGGGCCGGCCGACGCGGCCGGCGACGCCGCGGAGGCGCTCGACCGCCCGCTGCCGGAAGGCGTGCGGCGCCGGGTCGTCGCGCTCGTCTCGGACGCCTTCGGCGCGCTGACGGTCGCGGACCTTCCGGCGCAGCTGCGCCAGTACGCCCGCTTCACCCCGACCCGGCGCGCCAAGTTCGCGGGCAACGCGATGGCCGCGGCGGTGGAGACCGACCCGGTGTTCCGCAGCAGGGTCGCCGACAAGCTGCGCGAGGCCCAGGCGGACCTGGCCGGCGCGCTGGAGTCCGGAGCCCCGCCGGCCGCGGCGGACCCGCTGGACGTGGCGGCCGCCGCCTTCGTCCTGCGGCCCGCCGGGTGGGTCAAGCTCGTCGCCGCCGCGGGCGAGGAGGCGCAGCGCGCCGACGCCGAGCGGGTCGGCGAGGAGAGCCGGCGCGAGCTGGAGCGCCTGCGCGAGGAGCTGGAGCACGTACGGGAACTGCAGCGCACGGGCGGTGAGCAGGTACGGGTCGAGCTGGAGGCGGCGCGGAAGGAAGCGGAATCGCTTCAGCGCCGGCTGCGCAGCGCCCTGAGCGACGTCAAGCGCGGCGAGGCGGCCCTGCGCAAGGTGACCGCCGAGATCGACGGGATCCGCGGCGAGGCGGCGACCCGGGTGGCGGCCGCCGAGAGCGAGAGCCGGCGGCTCAAGTCCCGTCTCGCGGAGGTGGAGGCGTCGCTGGAGACCTCGCGCAGGGCCACTCGCGAGGGGCGCAGCATCGAGGACATGCGGCTGCGGCTGCTGCTGGACACCGTGCTGGACGCGGCGCAGGGGCTGCGCCGCGAGCTGGCGCTGCCTCCGGTGAACACCCGCCCGGCCGACACGGTGGACGCCGTGGAGCCGGGCCGGATGACGCCGAAGGACATCGCGGCGCGCGCCCTGTCGGAGACCGATCCGGCCCTGCTGGACCAGTTGTTGGCGCTGCCGCAGGCTCATCTGGTGGTCGACGGCTACAACGTGACCAAGACCGGCTATCCGACGATGCCGCTGGAGAAGCAGCGGCTGCGGCTGCTGGGCGGACTGTCGATGCTGGCCGCGCAGACGGGCGCGGAGATGACGTGCGTCTTCGACGGCGCGGAGCTGGCCGCCCCGGTGCTGCTCGCGCCGCCGCGCGGGGTGCGGGTGCTGTTCTCCAAGGCCGGGGTGACGGCGGACGAGCTGATCCGGCAGCTGGTGCGGGCCGAGCCGCCCGGCCGGCCGGTGGTCGTGGTCTCCACGGACCGCGAGGTCGCCGACGGAGTGGCCAAGGCCGGGGCGCGGCCCGTAACGTCCGCTTTGTTGCTGAAGCGGCTTTCGCGCGTTTCCTAACTCCCGCTCCGAATGCCGGAATTGGTGGGTCATGTGGAGGACGCACCGTCAAGTGCTCGGCACGGAGCGTGCGGTGAAGGTAAAGAACCTGGTCGGAGGCCGAGTTTTTTGCCGACAGGATTTGAACTGATCACAGCTGGGTCACTAGGGTCTGCTCAAACCTTCGTGCGGTAGATCACTCATTCGGGGTGGCAGCGAAGGTGCTGCCGAGTTGCGTTCTTCGGCGGCTACAGGAAGAAGGAGCTCGCCTTCGTGGCGTCCCACCGTCGACCCAAGCAGCCGACTCGCGCTCGTGTGACCGTGCTCACCTCGGTCGCGGCCGCGGCCGTCGCCCTCACCGCGCAGAGCGCCTCCGCCGCTCCGGCGAAGCCGAGCAAGGACGAGGTCAAGAGCCAGGTCGACGCCCTCTACGAAGAGGCGGAGCAGGCCACCGAGAAGTTCAACGGGGCCAAGGAGCGCCAGGAGACCCTCGAGAAGGAGATCGGGCAGATCCAGGACCAGGTCGCGCGCGGCCAGAGCGAGCTCAACGACCTCCGCAGCGCGCTCGGTTCGATGGCGAGCGCCCAGTACCGCAACGGCGGCATCGACCCCTCCCTCGCGCTCCTCCTCTCCGAGGACCCCGACAGCTACCTCGACAAGGCCTCCACCCTGGAGCACCTGAGCGGCAAGCAGGTCGAAGCGGTCCAGAAGATCCAGGCGAAGCAGCGCACCCTCGCGCAGCAGCGCCAGGAGGCCTCCGGCAAGATCGCCGACCTCGACGCCACCCGCAAGGAGCTCGGCGAGAAGAAGAAGGTCTCGGGCGAGAAGCTCGCCGCGGCCCAGGCCCTCCTCAACACCCTTACGGCGCAGGAGCGTGCCGCGCTCAAGGACGAGGACACGCGCGCCAGCCGCGCCGACAGCCAGCGCGTCGACCTCGGCGACGTCAAGGCCTCCGGCCGCGCCGGTGCCGCGCTCGCGGCCGCCAAGACCAAGGTCGGCAGCGCGTACATATCGGGCCACGAGGGCCCCAACTCCTTCGACTGCTCCGGGCTGACGCAGTGGGCGTACAAGCAGGCCAACGTCAGCATCAGCCGCGTGACCTACACCCAGGCCAACGACGGCACGCGCATCAGCCGCAGCCAGCTGCAGCCCGGTGACCTGGTCTTCTTCTACGGGGACCTGCACCACGTCGGCCTCTACGCCGGCAACAACATGACGCTGCACGCCTCCAACCCGCGCGGCGGCGTCAAGTACGAGTCGATGGACAACATGCCGTTCCAGTTCGGCGTCCGCATCGGCTGACGCGCCGCACACCGCCCATCCGGGCGAATTCCGCGGCCCCGCTCTGACCACACGCCCCGCCGGTGACCTGCGTCTCCGGCGGGGCGTCGGTGTGTGCGCCCTCAGGCGGTCGTTGGTCGGTGCGTGGTCGCACGGCTACTGTCTGCCAGCGCGGAACCCGGCACACGGCCGTCCACGGAGGACGGACCCGGGCCCCGCCCAGCGGAAGGGAGCGGCTCCACGTGGCGTCCCATCGTCGGCCCGGGCTCGGCGGCCTCGACCGGAACACGAAGGTCACCGTCCTCACCGCCGCCGCGGCCACCGCCGCGGTCGCCATGGCGGGCGCACCCGCGAGCGCGGCCCCCGGCCACCCGCACGAACCCGGCGGCGGCGCGAGATCCGGCGTCAGCGCCCAGGTCGACCGGCTCTTCGAGGAGGCCGAACAGGCCACCGAGCACTTCAACGAGGCGGGTGAGAAGGCCGACAGGCTCCGCATCGAGGTCAACCGGGCCCAGGACGCGGTCGCCCGAGGCCAGGAGCGCATCAACACGATGCGCGGCGTCCTCGGCACCTTCGCCGGGGCCCAGTACCGCAGCGGCGGCATCGACCCCGCCGTCGGGCTGATGCTGGCCGAGGACCCCGACGCCTACCTGGAGCAGGCCGCCGCCCTGGACCGGCTGACCGAGCGTCAGGCCCGGCAGCTCCACGACCTGCGCCAGGAGCAGCGCCGGCTCGGCCAGGTGCGCTCGGAGGCCTCCCGCAAACTCGCCGAACTCGACGCCCTGCGCTCCGACGTCGCCCGCCACAAGCGCTCCGTCACCGCGAAGCTCGCCGCGGCCCAGCGGCTCCTCAACTCCATGCCGTCCGAGGAGCGGGCCGACTTCGAGCGCTCCTCGCGCTCCGGCGGGCGCCACGAGGCACTGCCCGACCTCGGCCCCATGGGGGCCGCAGGCCCCTCCTCAGGCCGCGCGGCGGCCGCCGTGATGGCCGCCCGGGCCGCCGTCGGCCGCCCGTACGTGTGGGGCTCCACGGGCCCCTCCGGCTTCGACTGCTCCGGGCTGATGGTCTGGTCCTACCGGCAGGCGGGCGTCTCGCTGCCGCGCACCTCGCAGGCCCAGCGGCACGCCGGGCGCCAGGTGCCGCTGTCGCAGGCCCGCCCGGGCGACCTGGTGACGTACCGCTCCGACGCCAGCCACGTCGGCATGTACGTCGGCAACGGCCAGGTGGTCCACGCCCCCTACCCCGGGGCCCGAGTGCGCTACGACCCGGTCGGGATGATGCCGGTGTCGGCGGTGACCCGCCCCTGACCCCGCGGGCGGCGGCGGACGGCCCCTGACCCCGCGGGCGGCGGACCGCCGCCCGCGCCCGCCCCGCGCCGCCCTGCGTACGATCGGCGGATGCTCCCCGTCCGCCGTCCGCCGCGCATCCTGCCGCTCGTGGTGCTCCTCCTCGGCGCGCTGCTCGCCGCCTGCGGTCCGCGGCCGGCCGGTGGCGCCGAGACCGCCGAGCGGGAGGTCCGCCGGGCCGTCGCCGACTGGTCGCGGGCCGTGCCCGAGCCGCTCGCCGGGATCCCGCTGACGGACTGGGCGTACGAGGTCTCCTCGGTACGGCTCGACGGCGACGGCAACGGCGAGCGCGCCCTCGCGACGGCCCGGCTGCGCCACCGGCTGGCCGGCTACGACACCGCCCCCGAGGAATCCGCGCGCGAGCTGGAGCTGGTCCGGGAGGGCGGCGCCTGGCGGGTGAGCGCCGACCGCCCCGCGCCGGGCGCCCTGCCTCAGCTGTGGGACCAGGGCCCGGTCTCGGTGGCCACCGGTACGCACTCGCTGGTCCTCGGCGGAGCCGGGCAGAGCGCCGGGACGCTGCGGGAGATCGCCGCCGAGGCCGACCGGGCGGTGCCCGCCGCGAGCGCCGCCTGGCCCGGGCCCTGGGCGGGGCGGGTGGTCGTACTGGTCCCCGGCTCCCTCGACGCGATGGCGCGGCTGCTGGGCCGCCCCGCCGACACCTACCGGGGGCTCGGCGCCGTCACCACCGGCCGGGTGGGCACCGGCCCGGCCCCCGCGGACCGGGTCGTGGTCAATCCGGAGGGGTACGCCGGACTGGGCCCGGAGGGCCGGCGCATCATCTTGACCCACGAGGTCACGCACGTGGCCACGCGCGCGGCGACCTCCGCGACCACCCCGCTGTGGCTCTCCGAGGGCTTCGCGGACTGGGCGGCGTACCGGGGTGCCTCCACGGCCCCCGCGCAGGCCGCCCCGGCACTCGCCAGGGCGGTGCGGCACGGCGAGCTGCCGGGGGAGCTGCCCCGGACCGAGGACTTCGCCTTCGGCGGGGACCCGGATGCGGCGGCGCGGGCGTACGAGGGCGCGTGGCTGGCCTGCCGGCTGATCGCGGCCGAGTGGGGCGAGAAGGCCCTGGTGGACCTGTACGGACGGGCCGGGCGCGAGCCGCTGGAGTCCGCGCTGCGGGCGACCCTCGGGGTGGACCGGGCCGGGCTGACGGCCGCATGGCAGGAGTCCCTTCGCGAGGAGCTGCGCTGAGCGGGTACTGTCGGCAGGCGATGCACAAGACCCTGATCGTGACCAACGACTTCCCGCCGCGACCGGGCGGCATCCAGGCCTTCCTCCACAACATGGCGCTACGGCTGGATCCCGACCGCGTCGTCGTCTACGCCTCCACGTGGAAGCACGGCGCGGAGGGCCGCGAGGCCACCGCGGCCTTCGACGCGGAGCAGCCGTTCCAGGTGGTCCGCGACCGTACGACGATGCTGCTGCCGACCCCGCGCGTGACGCGGCGGGCCGTCGGCCTGCTGCGCGAACACGGCTGCGAGTCGGTGTGGTTCGGGGCCGCCGCCCCGCTCGGCCTGATGGGCCCGGCGCTGCGGCGGGCGGGCGCCCGGCGGATCGTGGCGACCACGCACGGGCACGAGGCGGGATGGGCCCAGCTGCCGGCCGCGCGGCAGCTGCTGCGGCGGATCGGCGAGGGCACGGACACGCTGACGTACCTGGGGGAGTACACGCGCTCCCGGATCGCCTCGGCGGTCACCGACCGGGCGGCGGCGCGGATGGTCCAACTCCCGCCGGGAGTGGACGAGAAGACCTTCCACCCTTCGTCGGGCGGCGACGAGATCCGGGCCCGGCTCGGCCTCTCGGACCGGCCCGTGGTGGTGTGTGTGTCGCGCCTCGTCCCGCGCAAGGGCCAGGACACGCTGATCGAGTCCATGCCGCGGATCCTGGCCGCGGTGCCCGACGCCGTGCTGCTGGTCGTCGGCGGCGGCCCGTACGAGGCGGACCTGCGGGCGCTGGCCGAGTCCACGGGCGTGGCCCGGTCGGTGGTCTTCACGGGAGCCGTCCCGTGGTCCGAACTCCCCGCGCACTACGGCGCGGGCGACGTCTTCGCCATGCCCTGCCGGACCCGGCGGGGCGGCCTCGACGTGGAGGGGCTCGGGATCGTCTACCTGGAGGCCTCGGCGACGGGGCTGCCCGTGGTCGCGGGCGACTCGGGCGGTGCGCCGGACGCGGTCCTGGACGGCGAGACGGGCTGGGTCGTGCGCGGCGGTGAGCCCGCGGAGGCCGCGGACCGGATCGTCGCCCTGCTCCAGGACCCGGACCTGCGCGCCCGCATGGGCGAGCGCGGCCGCGCCTGGGTCGAGGAGAAATGGCGCTGGGACCTCCTGGCGGAACGCCTGCGCGAGCTGCTCTAGCGGGACCCCGCCCCGGGGTGGCGGCCGCTCCGCCCCGGGTGGCCGGCCCGCGCAGCCGCGTCCGACGGGCCGCGCAACCACGCCTGACTGTTCCTCAGATGTCTGTCAACACCGCGTCTGGGCGGAAGGCCGGAATCCGCTCATGATGCGGCCATGACACCCAACCTGACGCGCCGTCAAATGCTGGGACTCGGCGCACTCTCGACCGCCGCAGCGCTCGGCTTCACACGGATCGGGGCGGCCTCCGCCGCCGCCGTCGAGCCCGCCGCCGTCGAGCCCGCCGCCGCCGCGTACGCCCCCGCCATCGTCGTCGGCTCCGGCTACGGCTCCGCCGTCGCCGCCCTGCGCCTCGGGCAGGCGGGCGTGCGTACCGTCGTCCTCGAAATGGGCCGGCTGTGGGACACCCCCGGGCCCGACGGCAAGGTCTTCCCCTCCACCTCCGCCCCCGACCACCGCTCCATGTGGTTCCGCACCCGCACCGAGGCCCCGCTCGCGCAGTTCCTCTGGCTCGACGTGGTCAACCGCGACATCAGCCCGTACCCCGGCGTCCTGGACCGCGTGCACTACGGCGACATGTCCGTCTACGTCGGACGCGGCGTCGGCGGCGGGTCCCTCGTCAACGGCGGCATGGCGCCCACCCCCAGGCGCTCCTACTTCACCGAGGTCTTCCCCGGGGTCGACGCCGACGAGATGTACGGCACCTACTACCCGCGCGCCCGCGCCATGCTCGGCGTGAACGACATCGACCCGGCCTGGTTCGAGTCCACCGAGTGGTACCGCTTCGCCCGGATCTCCCGCAAGCACGCCCACAACACCGGCCTGAAGACCGTCTTCGTGCCCAACGTCTACGACTTCGGCCACATGAAGCGCGAGGCCGCCGGCACCGCGCCCCGCTCGGCACTGGCCGGGGAGGTCATCTACGGCAACAACCACGGCAAGAAGAGCGTCGACAAGACCTACCTCGCCGCCGCCATCGGCACCGGAAACGTCACCATCGAGACCATGCAGCGCGTGGTCGGCGTACGGCCCGACCCGGCCGGCGGGTACGTCCTGACGGTGCGGACCAGCGACGTGACGGGGAAGGTCACCCAGGTCCGCGAACTCGGCTGCCGGCAGCTCTTCCTCGGCGCCGGCAGCCTGGGCACCACCGAGATCCTGCTGCGGGCCCGGGAGACCGGCGCGCTGCCCGCGCTCAGTGACAAGGTCGGGCGCGGCTGGGGCCCCAACGGCAACGTCATGACCGCGCGCGCCAACCACCTCTGGGACACGGTCGGAGCCAACCAGGCCACCATGCCGGCGCTGGGCATCGACGACTGGGACAACGCCGCGAACCCGGTCTTCGCCGAGATCGCCCCGCTCCCCATGGGCCTCGAACACTGGATCTCGATGTACCTGGCCATCACCAGGAACCCGGAGCGCGGGCACTTCACCTACGACGCGGCCACCGACTCCGCACGCCTGAACTGGCGGCGGGACCAGAACGCGCCCTCGGTCAACGCGGCGAAGAACCTCTTCGACCGCATCAACCGGCGCAACTTCACGATCTACCGCTACGACCTCTTCGGCGGGAACCGGGCCTTCGCCGACGACTTCACCTACCACCCGCTCGGCGGCTGCGTCCTCGGGGACGCGACCGACGCCTACGGGCGGGCCAAGGGCTACCAGGGCCTCTACGTGGTGGACGGCTCCCTGGTCCCGGGGTCGCTCGGCGTGAACCCGTTCGTCACCATCACCGCCCTCGCCGAGCGGAACATGGCACGGATCCTCGCCGAGGACCCCCGCTGACAGCGGCCTCCGGCCGCGTGCCCAGGTAGACCGGATCAGCCGCGGTAGAGCGCCTCGATCTCGTCCGCGTAGTCCTTCGCCACCACGTTGCGCTTGAGCTTCAGCGACGGCGTGATGTGGCCCGACTCCTCCGTGAACTGGGAGGGCAGAATGCGGAATTTCCGCACCGATTCCGCCTTGGAGACCGCCGCATTGCCGTCGTCGATCGCCTTCTGGACGGCGGCGATGAGGTCCGCGTCCTCGCGCAGCTCCGCCGCCGTGACCCCGGCCGGCTTGCCGTTCTCCGCGGCCCAGCGGCCGAGGAACTCCTCGTCGATCGTGACCAGCGCGGCCACGAACGGCCTCGCGTCGCCGACCACCATGCACTCCGCGACCAGCGCGTGCGCCCGGATCCGGTCCTCGATCACCGCGGGGGCCACGTTCTTGCCGCCCGCCGTGACGATGAGCTCCTTCTTGCGGCCCGTGATCGTCAGGTAGCCGTCCTCGTCGAGGGTGCCGACGTCGCCGGTGTGGAACCAGCCGTCGGTCAGCGCCTCGGCGGTCGCCGCCTCGTTGTTCCAGTACCCCGTGAAGATCTGCTCGCCGTGCAGCAGCACCTCGCCGTCATCCGCGATGCGCACCACGGAGCCCGGCATGGGCTGGCCGACCGTACCGATCTTCTGCTTGTCCCACGGGTTGAAGGTGGTCGCGGCGCAGGACTCGGTCAGGCCGTAGCCCTCCAGGACCGTGAAGCCGATGCCGCGGAAGAAGTGGCCCAGCCGCTGGCCCAGCGGCGCGCCGCCGGAGATCGCGTACTCGCCGCGCCCGCCGAGGACCGCGTGCAGCTTGCTGTAGACCAGCTTCGAGAAGAGCTTGTGCTTGAGCTTGAGCCCGAACGACGGGCCGCGCGGGGTGTCCAGCGCACGGCTGTAGGCGATGGCCGTGTCGGCCGCCGCGTCGAAGATCTTCCCCTTGCCCTCTGCCTGCGCCTTGGCGCGCGCCGAGTTGTAGACCTTCTCGAAGACCCGGGGGACGCCGAGGATCAGCGTGGGGCGGAAGGACTGCAGCTCGTCGGTGAGGTTCTTGATGTCCGGTACGCAGCCCAGGCGGATCGGCGCCAGTACGGCCGCCACCTCCACCAGGCGCCCGAAGACGTGCGCGGCCGGCAGGAACAGCAGCACCGAGCACTCGCCGGTCTTGAACAGCGGGCTCAGGCGCTCCACCGCGTTGCCGCACTCCGCGAAGAAGTTGCGGTGGGTCAGCACACAGCCCTTGGGGCGGCCGGTGGTGCCCGAGGTGTAGACGATGGTGGCCGGGTCGTCGGCGTTCGCGAGGCTGCTGCGCTCCTCGACCTCGGCGTCGGTGACGGCCGCGCCCGCGGCCTTCAGCGCCTCCACCGCCCCTTGCTCGATCTCCCAGACCTCGCGCAGCTCCGGCAGGCGGTCGCGCAGCGAGGCCACGGCCGCGCCGTGGCCGGCGCTCTCCACGACCACCGCGACGGCGCCGGAGTCGCCGAGGATCCACTGGATCTGCTCGGGGGAGCTGGTCTCGTACACGGGGACGGTGACGCCGCCCGCGCTCCAGATGGCGAAGTCGATCAGCACCCACTCGTACCGGGTGCGGGAGATCAGGGCGACGCGGTCGCCGGGACGGACGCCGGCCGCGATCAGGCCCTTGGCCGTGGCACGCACCTCGGCCAGGAACTCGGTCGCCGTCACGTCCTGCCACCGGCCGTCGGCCTTGCGGCTCATCACGGCCGTGTCTGGGTGCTGAGCGGCGTTGCGGCGGATGAGATCCGTCAGGTTCCCGTCCGACGGGACCTCGTACAGGGCCGGAAGGCTGAACTCGCGCAAGACTGCTGCTCCTCTGGGCGCCATCGCCACCATGTGGACCGACCGGACGTTACCCACCGGTAGTGGGTTCCCGATAGAGGGAACCGGCCAGATGTTCCGTGCGTCACATTCTGCACCCACGGGGCCCGGCCCCAACGTGCCGACAGTAGTCGACCCCTCTGGCGACTCGGAAGTAACCGCAGGTAGGCCGACCTTTCACACCCCCACTACCCGGCCCTCACGAGTCCCCCTAGGGTTGTCCGCATGGCTGGCACCAAGCGGGGCGGGAACGGCGGCGGCACGAGCGGATCGAGCCGCACACGGGTCCACGTCGTGAGCGACGTCCACGGCAACACCGAAGCCCTCGCCCGCGCCGGCGACGGCGCCGATGCCCTGATCTGCCTCGGCGACCTCGTCCTCTTCCTCGACTACGCCGACCACTCGCGCGGGATCTTCCCCGACCTGTTCGGCGTCGAGAACGCCGACCTCATCGTCGAGCTGCGCACCCAGCGCCGCTTCGAAGAGGCCCACGCCCTCGGCCGGCGGCTCTGGGCGGGCCTCGACCGCGAACGGATGATCGAGGACGCCGTCCGCCGCCAGTACGCGGAGATGTTCGCCGCCTTCCCCCGCCCCACCTACGCCACCTACGGCAACGTCGACATCCCGACGCTGTGGCCCGAGTACGCCGACCGCCACGGCCTCACCGTGCTCGACGGGCAGCGCGTCGAGATCGCCGGCCGCGTCTTCGGCTTCGTCGGCGGCGGACTGCCCTCGCCCATGCGCACCCCCTACGAAGTGGACGTGGAGGAGTACGCCGCCAAGGTCGAGGCCCTCGGCGAGGTCGACGTCCTGTGCTCGCACATCCCGCCGGAAGTGCCCGAGCTCTGCTACGACACCGTCGCACGCCGCTTCGAACGCGGCAGCGAGGCCCTGCTGGCCGCCATCCGCCGCACCCGGCCCCGCTACGCCCTCTTCGGCCACGTCCACCAGCCGCTGGCCCGGCGGATGCGGATCGGCGCCACCGAGTGCGTGAACGTCGGACACTTCGCCTCGACCGGACGCCCGTGGGCCATGGAATGGTGAGAACCGGCCGGTTCCGCGCCGCCCGCACCGGGCCCGGGGAGCCACTGGAGTGGCGGCGTCCACACGCGCGGTAGCCTTCACGCGGCGGCCGGAGGCCGTACACATCCTCGAACAAACTCCGGAGGAGCGACCGCGATGGCGGAACACACCAGCTCAAGCATCACGATCGACGCCGCGCCCGGCGACGTGATGGCCGTGATCGCCGACTTCGCCCGCTACCCCGAGTGGACCGGCGAGGTGAAGGAGGCGGAGGTCCTCGCCACCGACGCCGCGGGCCGGGCCGAGAAGGTCCGGCTGCTGCTCGACGCGGGCGCGATCAAGGACGACCACACCCTCGCCTACACCTGGAAGGGCACCGACGAGGTCAGCTGGACCCTGGACAAGTCCCAGATGCTCCGCCAGCTCGACGGCTCCTACCGGCTGGCCCCGGTGGACGGCGGCACGCGCACCGAGGTCACCTACCAGCTGACCGTCGACGTCAAGATCCCCATGCTCGGCATGATCAAGCGCAAGGCCGAGAAGGTCATCATCGACCGCGCACTGGCGGGCCTGAAGAAGCGCGTCGAGTCCGTCTGAGTCCGACCCGGCACCCGGGGCGGTGCCGCGCCCGACATCGGCGCGGCCCCGCCCCGCGGCGTCCCGCCGCGGCCCCGCGCGGCGGCGCACCCCACCGATCCGGAGCACCCGCACATGCACACCTTGCTCATCACCGGCCCCGGCGGGGCCGGGCGGACCACCGTGGCGGCGGCCACCGCCCTCGCCGCGGCCCGCGAGGGGCGGCGGGTGCTGCTGCTCTCCGGCGACCCGGGCGACCCGCTCGCCGGCCTCCTCGGCGACCCGCTCCCGCCCGGCCTGAGCGTGGCCAGGGTGGACTCCGGCCAGGAGTTCCGCGACGAACTCGTCGCCCTCCAGGAACGCGGATCCGCCCTCCTCGCCATGGTCGGCGCCCGGCCGCTGGGCGCCGAGGAACTCACCGAACTGCCCGGCTCCGAACAGTTCGCCCTGCTCCGCGCCCTGCGACGGGCCGCCGCCGCACCCGCCACCGACCTCGTCGTCGTCGACCTGCCCCCGCTCCACCAGGCCGTCGCCACCCTCGCCCTCCCCGCCCAGCTGCGCCGCTACCTCGCCCGCCTGCTCCCCGCCGAGAAGCAGGCCGCCCGCGCCCTGCGGCCCGTCCTGGCCCAGCTGGCCGGCGTACCCATGCCCGCCCAGTGGCTCTACGAGGCCGCCGCGCGCTGGGACGAGGAGCTGGCCGCCGTCCAGGCCGTCATCGAGGCCGACACCACCGAAGTGCGCCTGGTCGCCGAGCCGGGACCGGCCTCCGCCGACACGCTCCGGCTGGGACGCCTGGGCCTCGCCCTCCAGCAGCTGCCCGTCCGCGCCGTCGTCGCCAACCGGATGGTCCCGCACGGCTCCGCCGACCCCTGGCTCGCCGGCCTCGCCGCCCAGCAGGAGAAGTACGCCGCCGAATGGTCCGGCGAGGGCCCGGTGGTCGCCCTCGCCCACCTCGGCCCCGACCCCCAGGGCCAGGACGACCTCGACCGGCTCGCCGCCCCCGGCGGCCTCGTCCCGGACGCGCCCGCGCCCCGCCGGGCCTGGACCGTCGAGGACCGGCTCGCCGAGGACGGCGTCCTCGTCTGGGTGGTTCCGCTGCCCGGCGCGCACAAACGCGACCTCGACCTCGTCCGCCGCGGCGACGAGCTGCTGCTCACCGCGGGCCCGTACCGCAGGATCGTTCCGCTGCCCTCGGCGCTGCGCCGGTGCACCGTCTCCGGCGCCGCCCTCACCGAGGGCGAGCTCCGTATCCGCTTCACCCCCGACCCCGGCCTGTGGCCCCGCACGCGCTGAACCGGATACCCCCGTTCGGGTACCGTCGAAGGTAGACAGCACGTACGCCCAGCAGCCGCCGCAGGGAGAGTCCGCCATGAGCGAGGCCACCGATCGCCCCACCGACGACGACGCCTGGGCCAAGGCCTGTGCCGAGGACCTCGCCGCCGAGAAGGAGCGTCTGCGCGGGCAGGGGCAGGCCGGCTCCGCAGCCACCGGCACCGCGGCCGAGGAGCTGTTCAAGCTCTTCGAGGCCGTCGCCGACAAGGTCTCCGGCCTGAACAACCCCCTGTTCGGCGCCGCCGCACAGGGTGCGGTCCGCCAGATCGTCGACCAGGCGAAAACCGCCGCGAAGCCCGTCATCGAACGCAACCCCGAGGTCTTCGACCACCTCGCGGCCGCCGGCTCCGAGCTGCTCGCCGCCTACCGCTCCGCCGTCGAGGGCCACGAGGGCCGCTGGACCCGGGGCGAGACCCGGGCACCGCGGCAGGCGTCCGACGACCGCGACCCCCGCCGGGACGGCCCCGACGACGGTCCCGCCGAGCGGATCGATCTCGACTGAACCCCCGACGCCCTCGGGTACCGTTGGCCGTGGCGGGGTTTGACCGGAAACCGAGGGACTAATGGGACTCACCATCGGCGTCGACATCGGCGGCACGAAGATCGCGGCCGGCGTGGTCGACGAAGAGGGCACGATCCTTGAGACGTACAAGGTGCCCACCCCGCCGACCGCGGACGGAGTGACGGAGGCCATCTGCGCCGCCGTGTCCGAGGTCAGCAGCAACCACACCATCGAGGCCGTCGGCATCGGCGCCGCCGGATACGTGGACGACAAGCGCGCGACCGTGCTCTTCGCGCCGAACATCAACTGGCGCCACGAGCCGCTCAAGGACAAGGTCGAGCAGCGCATCGGCCTGCCCGTCGTCGTCGAGAACGACGCGAACTGCGCGGCCTGGGGCGAGTACCGCTTCGGTGCCGGCCAGGGCCATGACGACGTCATCTGCATCACGCTCGGCACCGGCCTGGGCGGCGGCATCATCATCGGCAACAAGCTGCGGCGCGGACGCTTCGGCGTCGCCGCCGAGTTCGGCCACATCCGGGTCGTCCCGGACGGCCTGCTGTGCGGCTGCGGCAGCCAGGGCTGCTGGGAGCAGTACGCCTCCGGCCGCGCCCTCGTCCGCTACGCCAAGCAGCGCGCCAACGCCACCCCCGAGCACGCGACGATCCTGCTCGCGCTCGGCGACGGCACCCCCGACGGCATCGAGGGCAAGCACATCAGCGAGGCCGCCCGGCAGGGCGACCTGGTGGCCGTCGACGCCTTCCGCGAACTGGCCCGCTGGGCCGGCGCCGGACTCGCCGACCTGGCCTCCCTCTTCGACCCGTCCGCCTTCATCGTCGGCGGCGGCGTCTCCGACGAGGGCGACCTCGTGCTCGACCCGATCCGCAAGTCCTTCAAGCGCTGGCTGGTCGGCGGCGCCTGGCGCCCGCACGCCCAGGTGCTCGCCGCGCAGCTCGGAGGCAAGGCCGGACTCGTCGGCGCGGCCGACCTGGCCCGCCAGGGCTGACCCCGGGGCTGACCCCTTCCACCCGGACCGCCCGCCGCGCCCCTTGGGGGAGCGGCGGGCGGCTGCGTATCTTGCGTTGCATGGACCAGTTGCCGCCCATGCTGCCGAAGTCCCGTACGGAACCCGACGGTTCCGCCGTGATCCGGGTGCTCAGCTACAACATCCGCTCGCTGCGCGACGACGAGGAGGCGCTGGTCCGGGTCATCCGGGCCTGCGAACCCGACCTGGTCCTCGTGCAGGAGGCGCCGCGGTTCTTCCGCTGGCGCAAACACGCGGCGCGGCTCGCCGCCAAGTGCGACCTGGTGGTGCTGGGCGGGGGCGCGACCGCGACCGGGCCGCTGCTGCTGTGCTCACTGCGGGTCTTCGTGGAGCGGACGCAGGACGTGCTGCTGCCGCACACGCCCGGACTGCACCGCCGGGGCCTGGCCACCGCGGTCGTCCGCATCGGCGGCGCGCGCCTGGGCCTGGTCTCGGCGCACCTGTCCCTCGACCGGGTCCAGCGGCGGGAGCAGGCGGACCTCCTCCTCGACCGGGTCGCCGCACTGGACACCCCGTACGGGATCGCCGCGGGCGACGTGAACGAGGGGCCGGACGGCCCCGCCTTCCGGCGGCTGGCCGGCGCGCTGCAGGACTGCTGGTCGGTGGCCCCCTGGGGCGGGGAACGGACCTTCCCGGCGGCGGCGCCGGACCGGCGGATCGACGCGGTCTTCGCCACGGCGGGGGTGGAAGTACTGGCCTGCGGGGTCCCTGCGGGGCTGGCGGGCGTGTCCGGGGCCGACCTGCGGTCCGCCACGGACCACCTGCCGGTGCTGGCGGCCCTCCGCCTCCCGGCCGTGCCGTAGCCCCGGCGGGGAGCGCGGGTGCGCCGCCGCCGCGGGGCCCTGCCCCCGGACCCTTGCGCCTCAATCTCCCCCGTCACCGCCCCGGCCACCGCTCGGCGGTAGCCCCGGGCGGCGGATGGGATCAGCGGCGCTGCATGCCTCCGCCGGGTGCGGGGACCGGGGTGCGGCGGGGCCGGAAATCCAGCCCCGCCGGCCTTGTCCCGTCAGACGACCGCGCCGCGGCCCGGGTCGTCGTCCTCGTCGTCGCCGTGCTGCATGCGGGCGATCAGCGTCGCGAAGCCGCCCAGGAAGCCGCCGATGCCCAGGGTCGTCAGCCACCAGGTCATGTCCCACTGCAGCAGCACCGCCAGCAGCAGGAGCACCGGACCGCCGACCACCGCGAGCCACGCGAACTTCGCCGTCGTGTCCGCAGGCGGGAGCTCCGGCTCGGGCTGGACGAAGTGGCCCTCGTCCGCCGGAGTCAGGTCGTCGTCGTCAGGCTCCGCCAGCGAGTGGTCACGGGGACCCGCCATGCCCACGCCCGGGGCGAAGACCACCGAGCTGCCCAGCGCGGGCGCAGGCGCCGCGGGCGGCTCCGGCTCCGGCTTCGACCCGGACCCGGACCCGGACTCGGGCTCGGCCTTGGCGTCCGGGCCCGGCTCCGGGGGCAGCGGCTTGACGTCCTCCTCGGGCAGCAGGAGGTTCTCGATCGGCCGGAACGGCCGGGACCCCGGCGGGTCCGGCGGCTCCTGCCCGTACCCCGCCACGATCGCGGCCCACGCCGCTTCCTCGTCCAGCGGCGGGATGCCGCCCGACTGCTCCTCGTGCTCAGCCACCGGCCTGCGCCCCCTCCCTGCCCACGCTCTCCGCCAGTCGGCCGACGAACGCAAAACTGTCCGCGAAGATCCGCTCCGCATCGTGGTCCAACGTCGCGACGTGGTAGCTCTGTTCCAGCAGGGTCTCCGTGACGTCCGTCGACGAGACCCGGGCCAGCACCCGCGCCGAGTCGACGGGCGGCACGACGTGGTCCTGCGGGCTGTGCAGGAGCAGCAGCGGCTGGGTCACCTGCGGCAGATCGGCGTCCACCAGCTGCAGGAACTTGCGCAGCGAGTGCGCGGCCCGCGTCGGGACCCGGTCGTAGCCGATCTCCACCGAGCCCGGCTTCGCGATGTCACTGGCGATGCCCGGCGTCGACCGGATGAAGTGCTGCGCCACCGGCAGGGCGAAGGCCATCGGGTCGTGCAGCTTGTTGGCCGGGTTGACCAGCACGATGCCGCTGATGGCGTCCCCGTGCTTGGCCGCCAGCCGCAGGGTCAGCGCGGCACCCATCGACAGCCCGAAGACGAACACCTGCGTGCACCGGTCCAGCAGCTCGCGCAGGGCGCGGTCCACCTCGGCGTACCAGTCCTGCCAACCCGTGAGCTGCATGTCCTGCCAGCGCGTCCCGTGCCCGGGCAGCAGCGGCAGCGACACCGTCAGGCCCCGCCCGGCGAGGTACTCGGCCCAGGGACGGAGGGACTGCGGGGAACCGGTGAAGCCGTGGCAGAGAAGGACGCCGACCTCTCCGCCCTCGTGGCGGAACGGCTCGGCTCCAGGGAGGACGGGCACCAGGGGTCTCCTTGATCATGACGTACGTCGGGCGGGTGCGTTGCTCTGTGTGACTTCAAGGTACGCGACCGGGGTGGCACCGGCCAGGGTCGTCGGGCCCCTGCCGGCGGGGGCACGGGATAAGGTCTGTTCGACAGACACAGGAAGGCTTTCGAGTTGATCTACGGCGCAATGAAGTTCTCCATCGGCGGTTCGCTGAAACTCGCGTTCAGGCCGTGGGTGGAGGGCCTCGAGAACATTCCCGCGGAGGGGCCGGCGATCCTCGCGAGCAACCACCTGTCCTTCTCCGACTCCTTCTTCCTGCCGGCCGTGCTGGACCGGAAGGTGACCTTCATCGCGAAGGCGGAGTACTTCACCTCCCCCGGGGTCAAGGGCAAGCTGACCGCCGCGTTCTTCAAGGGCGTCGGCCAGCTCCCGGTGGACCGCTCCGGCGCCCGCGGCGCCGGCGAGGCCGCCATCAACAGCGGCATCGAGGTCATCGAACGCGGTGAGCTGTTCGGTATCTACCCCGAGGGCACGCGTTCACCCGACGGACGCCTCTACCGCGGCAAGCCCGGCGGCCTCGCCCGCGTGGCACTGGCCACCGGCGCGCCCGTGATCCCCGTCGCGATGATCAACACGGAGAAGATCCAGCCGCCCGGCAAGGTCATCCCCAAGCTCATGCGCCCCGGCATCCGGATCGGCAAGCCGCTGGACTTCAGCCGCTACCACGGCATGGACGGCGACCGCTTCATCCTGCGCTCGGTGACCGACGAGGTCATGTACGAGATCATGAAGCTCTCCGGCCAGGAGTACGTCGACATCTACGCGACGGCGGCCAAGCGCCAGATCGCCGACGCCGAGAAGGCCGCCAAGGACGCCGAGAAGGCGGCCAAGGCGGACAAGGCCGACAAGAGCGAGTAGCGGCGGGCGGTACCGCCCGTCAGGGGGGTGGGGGAGATGGCGAAACGCGAACGCGTCGTACGCATGTCGGTCGAGCAGCCGCTCTGGCGTGCCCTGACCGGCTACCGGCTGCTGACCATGGTCTACGCGGTGCTGCTGTTCGCCTCGGCGTACCGGGAGTTCCCGCACCCCTGGCCCGCGGCCGGATACCTCGCGGTCCTCGCCGTGTGGACGCTCGTGACCTTCCGCAAGGTCTCGAACGCCGCGAGCTGCACCAAGGGGTTCCTCGTCGCCGACCTCACCGTCGCCATCGTCGGGATCCTGCTGACGCCGCTCGTCGACACCCACGAGCGGATCATCGGCGGCGGTCCCACCCTCCCCACCATCTGGACGGCGGGCGCCGTCCTCGGCTTCGCCATCAAGGGCGGCTGGCGCTGGGCCTGCTTCGCCTCCACCTTCGTGGCCATGGCCAACATCCTCATCCACAGCGGCCAGCCCACCCGGGACACCCTGCACAACGTCCTGCTGGTCTGGGTCGCCTCCGTGGCCATCGGCTACGTCGTCGAGGTCGCCCGGGCCAGCGAGAACACCCTCGCCCGCGCCCTGGAGATCGAGGCCGCCACCCGTGAGCGCGAGCGTCTCGCCCGCGACATCCACGACGGCGTCCTCCAGGTCCTGGCCATGGTCCAGCGCCGCGGCTCCGAACTGGGCGGCGAGGCCGAGGAGCTCGGCAGGATGGCGGGGGAGCAGGAGGTGGCGCTGCGCACGCTCGTCTCCAGCGGCCTGGTGCAGCCCTCCCGGGTCTCCCGCGACGAGTCGCGCGGCGCGCTGGTGGACACGTACGAGGACGACGAGCCCGGCGCGGACGACGGCGAGCTGGACCTGCGCACGCTCCTCGCCCCGCACGCCGGGTCCCGGGTGAGCTTCGCCGAGCCGGGCACTCCGGTACCGCTGCCCGTGCCCGCCGCGAAGGAGTTGGCGGCCGCCGTCGGCGCCGCCCTCGACAACGTGCGCAAGCACGCCGGAGAAGGGGCCAGGGCCTGGATCCTGGTCGAGGACTGGGGCGACGAGGTGATAGTGACCGTCCGCGACGACGGCCCCGGCATCCCCGCGGGCCGCCTCGACCAGGCCGAGGGCGAGGGGCGGATGGGCGTGGCCCTGTCCATCCGCGGCCGGCTGCGCGACCTCGGCGGCAGCGCCGATCTGGTGTCCGTCCCCGGGCAGGGCACCGAAGTGGAACTGAAGGTACCCAGGGGCAGGACGGACAAGAAGTGAGCGAGCGAACCGACGTGAACAACCCGCAGCAGCCGCAGGAGCAGCGCGAGATCAGGGTGATGGTCGTCGACGACCACCCGATGTGGCGCGACGCCGTGGCCCGCGACCTGGCCGCCGCCGGCCTCGACGTGGTGGCCACCGCCGGCGACGGCCCCGAGGCGGTACGCCGGGCCCGCGCGGTCACCCCCGACGTCCTGGTCCTCGACCTCAACCTGCCCGGCATGCCGGGGGTGCAGGTCTGCAAGGAGCTGGTCGGCGCCAACCCGGCACTGCGGGTCCTGGTCCTGTCGGCCAGCGGCGAGCACGCGGACGTGCTGGAGGCGGTGAAGTCCGGCGCGACCGGCTACCTGCTGAAGTCCGCGGGCGCCGGTGAGCTGATCGACGCCGTCCGCCGCACCGCCGCCGGGGACCCGGTCTTCACCCCGGGCCTGGCCGGGCTGGTGCTCGGCGAGTACCGGCGCCTGGCCACCGACCCGGTGCCGACCGCCTCGGACGAGCCGAAGGCGCCGCAACTGACCGACCGGGAGACCGAGGTGCTGCGGCTGGTGGCCAAGGGGCTCTCGTACAAGCAGATCGCGGAGCGGCTGGTGATCTCCCACCGCACCGTGCAGAACCACGTCCAGAACACCCTGGGCAAGCTGCAGCTGCACAACCGGGTGGAGCTCGTCCGGTACGCGATAGAGGCCGGCCTCGACGACGCGTGAGCACCGCTCACGCGGCCGTCGATCGTACTTACGTCCTCGTACGAGTGAACGGGCGTACGCAACGCCCTGCGATTCCACCGGAATTGACCCTCCAGATCCCTTGCTGTGACCTGCGTCACCACTAGCGTGACCGTCATGGCGAAGGGAGATGCAATGAAGGTCGGAGTGCTGACCGGTGGCGGCGACTGCCCCGGGCTCAACGCGGTGATCAGGGCCGTCGTCCGCAAGGGCGAGCAGGAGTACGGCTGCGGGTTCGTCGGGTTCAAGGACGGCTGGCGGGGCGCGGTCGAGGGGCGGACCGTCCCCCTCGACATCCCCGCCGTCCGCGGCATCCTGCCCCGCGGCGGCACCATCCTCGGATCCTCGCGCACCAACCCGTTCAAGACGGAGAACGGCGTGCGCGACATCAAGGAGAACCTGGCCAAGTACGAGGTGGACGCCCTCATCGCGATCGGCGGCGAGGACACCCTCGGGGTCGCCGCCCGCCTCCACGAGGAGTACGGCATCCCCTGCGTGGGCGTGCCGAAGACCATCGACAACGACCTGTCGGCCACCGACTACACCTTCGGCTTCGACACCGCCGTCGGCATCGCGACCGAGGCCATCGACCGCCTGCACACCACGGCCGAATCGCACATGCGGGTCCTCGTCGTCGAGGTCATGGGCCGGCACGCCGGCTGGATCGCCCTGCACTCCGGGCTCGCCGGCGGGGCCAACGTCATCCTCATTCCGGAACAGCGCTTCGACGTCGACCAGGTGTGCGCCTGGGTGACCTCCCGCTTCAGGGCGAGCTACGCGCCGATCGTCGTCGTCGCGGAGGGCGCGATGCCCAAGGACGGCGACATGGTGCTGAAGGACGGCACCAAGGACTCCTTCGGGCACGTCCGGCTGTCGGGCGTCGGCGAGTGGCTGGCCAAGGAGATCGAGGCGCGCACCGGCAAAGAGGCCCGCACGACGGTGCTCGGGCACATCCAGCGCGGCGGCACCCCGAGCGCCTTCGACCGCTGGCTTGCGACCCGGTTCGGGCTGCACGCGATCGACGCCGTGCACGACCGGGACTTCGGGAAGATGGTCGCGCTGAAGGGGACGGACATCGTGCGCGTGCCGATCGCGGACGCGACGGCGAAGCTCAAGACGGTCGACCCCGCCCTCTACAAGGAGGTCGGCGTCTTCTTCGGCTGAGCCGCTTCCTCGGCTGAGCCGCCGGGCGTTGGCACACCATGGGCCGTATCGTGACGAACGGCCCATGGTCCTACGTACGGGAGTGAACGTGGAAATCCTGGCGTTCGGCGTGCAGGCGGACGAGAAGCCCATGCTCGAAGCCGCGTTCGCGGGCCTGCACGAGGTGCGCTGCCTGGACGTCTTCCTCACCGAGGACACCGCCCCCATCGCCGCCGGGTACGAGGTCGTCTCCTCCAGCGTCAACGCCGACCTGAACGGGCGGGTGCTGCGCATCCTGGCCGCCGGCGGGACCCGGATGATCGCCCAGCGCTCCACCGGCTTCAACAACATCGACCTGGACGTCGCGCGGCAGCTCGGCCTGACGGTGAGCCGGGTCTCGTACTACTCCCTGTACTCCGTGGCCGAGTTCGCCTGGACCCTCGCGATGGCCGTGAACCGGCGCATCGTCCGGGCCGCGATCCGGACCAGGGACTTCGACTTCCGCCTGGACGGGCTGATGGGCCGCGACATGCACGGCCGCACGGTCGGGGTGCTGGGCACCGGCAAGATCGGCGAGGCGTTCACCCGCATCGCCCACGGCCACGGCATGCACCTGCTGGGCTGGGACGTCGTGCGCAACCCGGCCTGCGTCGAGCTCGGCATGAAGTACGTGGACAAGGAGGAGCTGTTCGCCTCCTCGGACCTGATCAGCCTGCACGTGCCGCTGCTGGAGTCCACGCGCCACCTCGTCGACGCGGCGGCGCTGCGGCTGATGAAGGACGACGCGATCCTGGTGAACTCCAGCCGCGGCGGCCTCATCGACACCGAAGCCCTGGTCGCGGAGCTGCGCGCCGGACGCTTCACGGGCGTCGGCCTGGACGTGTACGAGGCGGAGGCCGGGATCTTCTTCGTGGACCGCTCCCTGGAGACCGTCGAGGACGACACCCTGGCCCGGCTGGTGACCTTCCCCCACGTCGTGGTGACCTCCCACCAGGCCTACTACACGACCGACGCGGTGAGCCAGATCATCGACACCACCGCCGCCAACGTGGCCGACTACCTCGCGGGCCGCCGCTCCGAGAACACCCTCGTCCCGGCCCCGCCGCAGACCCCGTAGCCCCCGGAATTCCGGTCCCGTTCACCTTCCCGTCCACGGCGGAGTTCCTCTGCGGCCCTACCCTCACGGTGTGGACATACCCGAGTGGGTGCGGTGGGCCTTCTGCGTCTTCGCCGCCGTGCAGCTGATCTTCGTCTACCGCGGCGTGCAGCTGCTGCGCCGGGCCGAGCCGGGCCGACGGACGGACCCGTGGCTCTCGCTCGCCGACGGCGTGGCGGGAGTGGCGCTGTCCGTCGGGCTGGCGCTCGGCTCCCTCGACGTGTTGCTGGCCGTGGGCCCGGTGCTGCTCGCGATCGGGGCGTGCAAGGTGATCAGGGCCCTCCTCGCCCGCCGCGCGGCGAAGCCGGCCCCGCCTTCAGGTGAAGGCGCCGTCCCCGCGGGGGACTAGGTCGCGCTCTCGGACCTTGCCGGGGCCCGTGGCGCCCGGCACCGCACCTGGCCCGGCCGGGAGCCCGGAACGGCCCCGGCCCGGCACCCGGCACCCGGCCCGCGGTCCGCAGGGGCCTCGCCCTCCGCGTGCGGGGCGGCCCCGGCGGCGCGGCCCGTGCCGTGGCCGGTGCGTGACCGGCGTCCCACGGGCGGGACGCCGTGGCGCGGTCAGACCGGAGCGGCCGTCACCTCCGCGACCAGCTCGCGCAGCAGGTCCGCGCCGCGCAGGGTGAGGACCGACTCAGGATGGAACTGGACCCCGGCGAAGCCCCCGGCCGGGGAGCGCAGGGCGTGGACCTCTCCCGAGGACCGGTCCCTGGCCACCTCCACCCCCCGGGCGGCCAGCCCGGCGGCCAGGTCCTCGTCGCAGTGCGCGGTGTACGTGTTGTAGAAGCCGACCACCTCCTCGGCCCCGAACAGCTCGATCCGGGTCTGCGCGCCCTGCGCCGGCTCCGCCTTGCGGACCAGCGGCAGGCCCAGCTCGGCAGCGAGCAGCTCGTGCCCGAGGCACACCCCGAGCAGGCCGTGGCGGTGCCCGGCCAGCAGTTCGGCGGTCAGCCCGCGCAGCAGCCGCATCTTCGGGTCGGCGGAGTCCGCCGGATTGCCCGGGCCGGGCCCCAGCACGATCGGCCCCTCCCAGGCCAGGGCGGCCTCCCGCAGTCCCGGCTCGTCGAAGCGCCGTACGGTCACCTCCAGCCCGGCCACCCGCAGCACGTGCGCCAGCATCGCCGTGAAGGTGTCCTCCCCGTCCACCACCAGCGCATGGCCCTCCGGAGCGGCCGGCCGCTCCTGCATCCGCAGCCAGAAGGGGGCCAGGTCGGCCCGCCGGGCGGCGAGGGCCGCCTGCACCCGCGGGTCGTCCGCCAGCCGCGCCCCCGCGGCGGCCGGCCGGGGTGCCGCCGGCCGTACCCCGAGCGCCGCCAGCACCCCCGCCGCCTTCGCGTGCGTCTCCGCGACCTCGCCCGCCGGATCGGAGTGCCGCACCAGCGTGGCGCCCACCGGTACCCGCAGCCGCCCGCCCCGGGCGATGTCGGCCGTCCGGATCAGGATGGGCGAGTCGAGGGTCTGCGAGCCCGCCGGGTCCAGGCCCAGCAGGGCCAGCGCCCCCGCGTAGTAGCCGCGCCCGCCGCTCTCGTACCGCTCGATCACCCGGCAGGCGTTCTGCACCGGCGAGCCCGTCACCGTCGCCGCGAACATCGTCTCCCGCAGTACCTCCCGCACGTCCAGCGAGGAGCGTCCGCGCAGCTCGTACTCGGTGTGCGTGAGGTGGGACATCTCCTTGAGCCGCGGTCCGACGACCACCCCGCCCCGGTCCCCGACCGTGCACATCATCTTCAGTTCCTCGTCGACCACCATCGACAGCTCCTCGGTCTCCTTGCGGTCGCCGAGGAAGGAGAGGAGCGATGCGGCGGTCGGTCCGGTGGCCGGATGACGGTACGTCCCGCTGATCGGGTTCATCACGACCGTGCCCCCGGACATCCGCACGTGGACCTCGGGGCTCGCCCCGACCAGCGTGCGCCCGCCCGTGTGGACGACGTACGTCCAGTACGCGCCCCGCTCGCCCTCCAGCAGCCGCCGGAACAGAGCCAGCGCGTCCGCCCGGCCGAAGCCGTCGATCCGGCCCTCGAACGTGCGCCGGATGACGAAGTTCGCCCCCTCGCCCCGGCCGATCTCGTCCCGGATCACCCGCTCCACCGTGTCCGCGTACGCCTCGTCGGAGATGTCGAAGCGGCCGTCCTCGACCCGTACCGCGTGCGCCGGCAGTGCGGCCAGCGCCTCGGCGAGCGGGATCTCGTACACCTCCTCGGCGACCAGAGCGCTCAGCGGCGTGCCGTCGTCGCGCACGTCGAAACCGCGCTCCCGGATCTGCCGGAAAGGCACGAGCGCGAGCGTGGGCAGAGGGCCGACGGGCAGGTCGGCGAGGTGCTCGGCCTCGTGGACCGCGCCGAGGAGCACCTCGACGGTGTCGTGGTCGCGGCCGGGGGTCCGCCGGCGCAGCAGGGCGAACGCCGGGCAGGAGTCGTCGAGCAGCCGGCCCAGCGGGCCGGGTACGTCAGGGCGGTTCGGTCGGCTGGTGTCCATGGCGGAGCGTCCTTCCGTCGGGGGAGGAGCGGCTCTCGCTGCCGGCGCCGGGGCCGGGAACGCGGAAGGCCGCCCCTGGGGGCGGCCTTCGCGTCGTGCGTGTCTTCAGGTACGCGCAGGAAGTGGGCCGCCGGGAGCGGGCCACCACCAGTTCTGGTTCGTGTGCGCATACATGCGGTCAACCATAGCCCAGACCGTCGCCGCGGCCCCGGTTCCGTCCCGGACCCGCGGGCTGAACCATGGATTCCGTTCCCTTGGGCGTCCACGGCCTTCGAGAAATCCGTCTCACGTTGTGGGCGGGGGGCCGGATGCCCCACGTAACGCCGTAATGTGTACGAGGTGACCGTGAACGCTGAAACCCAAGCCCCCGCCGCCAAGGCGACCTGGCGAGACCTTCCCGCGGCGCAGCAGCCTTCGTACCCCGATGCCGAGGCTCTGCGCGCTGTCGTCGCGGACCTCGAGTCGTATCCTCCGCTCGTTTTCGCGGGTGAGTGCGACCAGCTGCGTGCCCGTCTGGGAGCCGTCGCCAAGGGCGAGGCGTTCCTGCTCCAGGGCGGCGACTGCGCCGAGGCCTTCGACGGGGTCTCCGCCGACCACATCCGAGCCAAGCTCAAGACGCTGCTCCAGATGAGTGCCGTCCTGACGTACGCGGCCTCCGTGCCGGTCGTCAAGGTCGGCCGCATCGCCGGCCAGTACTCCAAGCCGCGCTCCAAGGACACCGAGACCCGCGACGGCGTCACCCTGCCGACCTACCGCGGCGACTCCGTCAACGGCTTCGCCTTCACCGAAGAGGCCCGCGTCCCGGACCCCGAGCGGCTGAAGCGCATGTACAACGCCTCCGCCTCCACGCTCAACCTGGTGCGCGCCTTCACCACCGGTGGTTACGCCGACCTGCGCCAGGTGCACGCCTGGAACCAGGACTTCGTGAAGTCCTCCCCGTCCGGTCAGCGGTACGAGCAGCTGGCCCGGGAGATCGACAACGCGCTGAACTTCATGAAGGCCTGTGGCACCGACCCGGCCGAGTTCAAGGCGGTCGAGTTCTACGCCTCCCACGAGGCGCTGCTGCTCGACTACGAGGGTGCGCTGACCCGCACCGACTCGCGCACCGGCAAGCTGTACGACACCTCCGGCCACATGGTCTGGATCGGTGAGCGCACCCGCCAGCTGGACCACGCGCACATCGAGTTCTGCTCGCAGATCGCCAACCCGATCGGCATCAAGCTCGGCCCCACCACCACGGTGGACGAGGCGCTGACGTACATCGACCGCCTGGACCCGGACCGCGAGCCGGGCCGGCTGACCTTCGTCGTCCGCATGGGCGCCGACAAGGTCCGCGACAGGCTCCCCGAGCTGGTCGAGAAGGTCACCGCCTCCGGTGCGATCGTCGCCTGGGTCACCGACCCGATGCACGGCAACACCTTCGAGGCGGCCTCCGGTCACAAGACGCGCCGTTTCGACGACGTGCTCGACGAGGTCAAGGGCTTCTTCGAGGTCCACAAGGGCCTCGGCACCCACCCGGGCGGCATCCACGTCGAGCTCACCGGTGACGACGTCACCGAGTGCGTGGGCGGCGGCGACGAGATCTTCGTCGACGACCTGCACCAGCGCTACGAGACGGCCTGCGACCCGCGGCTCAACCGCAGCCAGTCACTGGACCTGGCGTTCCTGGTCGCGGAGCTCTACCGCGACTAGTCGTCGAGATCAGTAGGTGCGTTCCTACGACTCTGGGGCGCGGATCGATGTGATCCGCGCCCCACTGTCGTACCCGGGGCTTTTAGGCCACCCTAACTTTGGGTACGGTTAGGTAAGCCTCACCGAATAGGGGAGGGCTCGCCGCACCGCTCAGCGCCAGGAGGTGAACCGCGTGTACGTCTGCTCTTGCTTCGGGATCACCGACAAGCAGGTCAAGGAACACGCGGCTGCCGGGGCCTGCACGCCCCGCCAGATCGCCTCGGCGACCAAGGCCGGCACCGACTGCGGCTCTTGCGTGCGCACCATCCAGGGCATTCTCGGCCGCGGGGCGTGCCCGCGCAGGGAGCTGCTGGAGAAGGGCGACGCGGTGTCCGTGCTCGCCGCCGACGCGCAGCCGGCACGCTCGCCCGAGCTGGCGGAAGCGGCCTAGGAACCGGCCCGGGGCCGGCCTGCGGCAGGTTCGGTGGAGGGTCTGGTGAACTCGGCTCGGGTCAGCTCGGCTGCTCGATGAGCTGCGCGATGTAGAGCGCCTCGCCCAGGGACTCGATGAGCTCCAGCTGGGTGTCGAGGTAGTCGATGTGGTGCTCCTCGTCCTCCAGGATGTCCTCGAAGAGCCGCGCCGACGTGATGTCGCCCTTCCCGCGCATGACCTCGATGCCCCGCTTCAGCCGGTCGATGGCCTCGACCTCGACCTGGCGGTCCGCCTGGAACATCTCGGTGATCGTCTGCCCGACGCGTACGTGGAAAAGGCGCTGGTAGTTCGGCAGACCGTCGAGCATCAGGATGCGCTCGGTGATCTTGTCCGCGTGCTTCATCTCGTCGATGGACTCTTCACGCGTGTACTTGGCGAGCTTGGTCCAGCCCTTGTTGTCCTGGATGCGGTAGTGCAGCCAGTACTGGTTGATGGCCGTCAGCTCGCCGGTCAGCTGCTCGTTCAGAAACTCAAGGACCTCGGGGTCGCCCTGCATCGCAGAGGCTCCTTCCAGGCAATGTCAGCTATGTGACGGGGCAGTTGCGCGCATCCTTGCACCGCCGCTGAGGGCCGTCCAGTAAGTGCCTCCTTAGTGGGAGTTGCCGTGACTTGCCCGAATCGGCCCAGACCTGGTCATGACCACCCTGCCCAGTCTGTCACCATGGAGTCATGGGTCAGCCGGAAAGCCGGGAATCTCCGGGAGCAGAGCAGCTGGAGCTTCCACCGGGGCAGCGGCTGCAGAAGGGCTGGCCCGTCACCCACTACGGTCCCGTTCCCAAGTTCAAGCCGGACCGCTGGGAGTTCCGCGTCTTCGGCGCGACCGCCGACGGTGACAAGCACTGCTGGAACCACGAGGAGTTCACGGCCCTGCCGTTCGCCTCCGTCGTGGCGGACCTGCACTGCGTCACGAAGTTCAGCATGCAGGGCGCCGAATGGGGCGGCGTGCTCGCCCGCGACGTGCTGGCCCTGGCGCCGCCCGCGCCGCAGGTCACGCACGTGATGGTGTGGGCCGAGTACGGCTTCAGCTCCAACCTGCGGTTGGCCGACTTCGCCTCCGACCGGACCGTTTTCGCCACCCACGAAGGTGGCGAACTGCTCACCGCCGAGCATGGTTTCCCGGTCCGGCTCGTGGTCCCGCACCTGTACGCCTGGAAGGGCCCCAAGTGGGTCCGCGGCATCGAGTACATGACCGCCGACCGCCGCGGCTTCTGGGAGGAGCGCGGCTACCACAACATCGGCGACCCCTGGCGCGAGCAGCGCTACTCGTACCAGGAGGAACCGGGAGAGGGCCCCGAGCTTTAGCAGGGCCCCACGGGCCCTTCCCTCAATGGTGGTACTGGTGGACGACCGCGTGCCCCTTGCCGCGGCCGATCATCCACTTGTTGACCGGGGTCGTGATCACGAAGGCGGCCGCCAGCGCGATCGCCAGGACGATCCAGAACATCGGGTCCGAGAGGTGCGCGTCCATCGCGCCCGGCCACAGTGCGATCACCCCGTTGTCGATCAGTTCCATGACGGCGATCGAAAGGGTGTCCGCCGCGAGCGCCACCCGGACGGCCGTACGCAGGCCGACGCCCGCGGCGAGGATCCCGCGCAGGGTGAGCGCGTAGCCGAAGAAGAAGGCGAGGACGATCGCCAGGACCATCGTCGGGACGTTCCCCCAGCCGAGTGCGGTGCCGATGACCATGCCGAGCACCTCGCCGATGGCGCATCCTGTGAGGCAGTGGAGGGTCGCCCGGGCGGCCATCGCCCAGCTGACCGGGGCGGAGGCGGAGGTGCCGTGTCCGTGCGCCTGTCCGGGTCCGGTTCCGTGTTCGTGCCCGTGGTGCTGGTGGTCGTGTCCTTCGTGCTTCTGCTCCATGACAACCCCCTGGTGGGAAAAGCCGGGTAGCGGTCCGTCGACTTGACCGAACCGTATACCCCCCTGGGGTATTCCTCAAGGATCAGTGGATCACTGGGCGCCGCGCAGCTCCTTCAGCAGCGCCACGTCCGCCGCATGCCCTTCCTTGCCGCCGGGCGTCTCGATGATCAGCGGTACGCCGTCCATCGCCGGGTGCGTGCACAGCTCGGCGAAGGCGTCCCGGCCGATGTGCCCCTGGCCGATGTTCGCGTGCCGGTCCTTGTGCGCGCCCACACCCTCCTTGGAGTCGTTCGCGTGGACCAGCTTCAGCCGGCCCTCGCCCACGGTGTCCACCAGCAGGTCCAGCATCACCTTCGTCCCGCCCGGCTCCGCCAGGTCGTGGCCGGCCGCGAAGATGTGGCAGGTGTCCAGGCAGATCCCCAGCTTCGGATGGTGGTCCAGCGCATCGAAGTACGGGCCGAAGTCCTCGGCGAGCGAGCACAGCGAGGAGCCCTGCCCCGCCGTCGACTCCAGCAGCAGGAACGGGTCGTCGTCATGCGTCAGTTCGTCCAGCAGCGGCAGCATGTGCTCCCTGACCTGCGCGTACGCCACCTCCCGCGGGCGGCCGCCGGTTGCCGAGCCGGTGTGGACGACCACCCCGAGCGCTCCGATCCGCCGGGCCCGGCGCAGCGAGTGGCGCAGGGACTCCACCGACTTCTCCACGGTGGCCGCGGTGTGCGAGCCGAAGTTGATCAGATACGGAGCGTGCACGTACGCGGGGATGTCCTCCCGCGTGCACTCCTCGCGGAACCGCTCGTCCTGCGCCGGATTGCCGACCGGGGTGGCCCAGCCCCGCGGATTGGCGACGAAGACCTGGACGGCCTCGGCGCCCATCTCCCGGGCGTACGTCAGCCCGACCGAGGCGAGGCCGCCCGCGACGGGGACGTGCCCGCCCACTGGATTGCGTACCACGTGCGCCTACAGCCCCTTGATCCGGATGGTGATCGTGAGGCCCTCGGCGGCGGTCTGCCCCGGCAGCACCGACTGCGCGTCCACGGTCCTGCTGAAGGTGATCAGCGGCCTGTCCACCTTCACCTTGAAGCCGGCGGCCTCCAGCGTCCTGCGGGCATCGTCCACGTCCTGGCCGACCACGTTCGGGACCGGCAGCTGGCGCGGGCCCTTGGACACGGTCAGCGTGACCGTGTCCCCGGCCGCCGCCTGGGTGCCGGCTCCGATCGACTGATTGGCGACCGTACCCGGATCCGACGGGGCGTTGACCTGCTCGGGAGCCGTCACGACCTTGAGGCCCAGACCCTCCAGAGTGCCCTTCGCCTGCTCGAACGGCAGACCCGTCACACCCGGTACCGGCACCGGCCGGCCCTTGCTGACGACGAACGCGACGGCGGTGTCGGGCGCCCGCTTCTCGCCCCCCGCCGGGTTGGTGCTGATCACCGAGCCCTGGGCGACGTCCTGGCTGAAGGCCTGCGTGACGACCCCGGGGGCCAGCCCGGTCCTGGCCAGCTCCTGCTTGGCCTCCTCCAGGGGCCTGCCCTTCAGGTTGGGCACGGACACGACCTCGGGGCCGCGGGAGATCGTGATGAGCACCGCGCCGTTGCCGCGGATCCGCCGGCCGCCCGGCGGATCCGTGTTCATCACCGTCCCGCGCTCGAAGGCGTCGCTGAACTTCCGGTCGACCCCCTTCACACCGAGGCCTGCCTCGGACAGCTGGGCGCGGGCCTGCTCCTCGGTCTTGCCGAGCAGGTTGGGGACCTTGGTGAACTGGCCGGAGTTGATGTACCAGACGCCCGTACCGATGCCCAGCGCCAGCAGCACGCCGACGACCACCAGCAGCACGCCGCGGCGCGGCCGCCCGGCGGGCGCCGACCGGTGCCCGGACGGAGCGGGCGGGTCCAGCGGCGGGGTCTCGAACCGCGAGGTGAGGTTCACGGGCTGCGCGTCCACCGGGCGCGGGATCACGCCGGTGCGGTCCTCGGTGGACGACCGCTCCACGGCGCGCGCCTGCGGCGGTACGGCGTCCAGCTCGGCGTCCGTGAGCTCGGCGCGGGCCTCGCGGGTGAGGCCGAAGAGGGCGGCGGCGTCGTAGGGGCGCAGGTCGGGGTTGCGGGCCGTGGCGGAGGCCACGAGCCCGTCGAGACCGACGGGCAGCCCGGGCACCGCGGCGGACGGGGGCGGGACGTCCTCGTGCAGGTGCTGGTAGAGCACCTGCGCGGGGGTGGCGCCGACGTGGGGCTTGGAGCCGGTGAGCATCTCGTAGAGGACGACACCGCAGGCGTAGACGTCCACGCGGGTGTCGGCGACGCCGTTCTCGATCTGCTCGGGAGCCAGGTAGGAGACGGTTCCCAGGACCGAGCCGGTGGTGTTGGTCACCGAGTCCACGGACCGGACCAGTCCGAAGTCCGCGACCTTGACCCTGCCGTCGTCGCCGATCAGGACGTTCTCGGGCTTCATGTCGCGGTGCACGAAGCCGGCCCGGTGGGCGGCGCCGAGGGCGGCGAGGACCGGTTCGAGGATGTCGAGGGCCGCCCGCGGCTGGAGCGCGCCGCGCTCGCGCAGCACGTCGCGCAGGGTGCAGCCGGAGACGTACTCCATCGCCAGGTAGACGTACGGCCCGTCCGTGCCCTGGTCGAACACGGCGACCACGTTGGGGTGCGCGAGGCGCGCCACGGACTTCGCCTCGCGGATGAACCGGTCGACGAAGGCGACGTCGGAGGCGAGCGCCGGATGCATCACCTTCAGGGCGAGGATCCGGTCCAGGCGGGTGTCGACGGCCCGGTAGACCGTGGCCATGCCGCCGGCCGCGATGCGGGCATCGATGCGGTAGCGGTCGTCGAGCACGCGCCCGACGAGGGGGTCTTCCAGGGTCGTATCCACCCGCCGATTCTACGAGCCGACGCAGGTACCCCGGCGGGGGCGGGTCTCGTTGCAGCGCAGCTGTGACGTGGGGAGGGGGCTGGGCGGGGCCTGCGCCCCCTCGGCACCCCCGCGCCGCCCCGGCGGTCTCCCACCCGTCCGAACCGGCCGTGACCAGCACGGTCGGGGGCGCAGGGCACGGCGGCGGGGCGAGGGGAGCGGGGCCGCGGGACGGTGGTGGCGGTGGGGGCGGGAGAGGCGGCAGGGGCCCGGGAAAGCGGAATTCTCGGAGGGCGGGGGCGAAGGAGGCGGGGGTCCGGGGGCGGCTTCCGGTTGGGGCGGGGGTGGGGGAGCGCGCGGCGGTGGTGCGGGAGCGGTGTTCCGACCCCGCCCCGCCGGAACCCCGCCCCTTCCGCACCGCCGCCGTGCCACTCGCCCCGGCTCGCCGCCCCCCATCACCCCGCTCCCGCCCCGCAGTCGGCAGCCGCACGCCCGCCCCGCCTCTCAGAACGCCGGGCGCTCCGGGTCCAGGGTCGCGCGGCCTTCCGTGGGGGAGGAGGCTTCGGCGAAGCGGCGCTGGGGGATGCGGCCCGCCCGGAAGGCGAGGCGGCCCGCCGAGACGGCGTCCCGCATGGCGGACGCCATCAGGACCGGCTCCTGGGCCCGGGTCACGGCCGAGGCCAGCATCACCGCCGCGCAGCCCAGTTCCATCGCCAGGGCGACGTCGGAGGCCGTGCCCGCGCCGGCGTCGAGGATCACCGGGACCGAGGCCCGCTCCGTGATGAGCTCGAAGTTGTGCGGGTTGCGGATGCCCATGCCGGACCCGATGGGGGAGCCGAGCGGCATGATCGCCGCGCAGCCCACGTCCTCCAGCTTGCGCGCGAGCACCGGGTCGTCGTTGGTGTACGGCAGGACGGTGAAGCCCTCGTCCACCAGGATCTCGGCGGCGTCCAGCAGCTCGACGCCGTCGGGCAGGAGGGTCCGCTCGTCCGCGACCACCTCCAGCTTGATCCAGTCGGTGCCGAGGGCCTCCCGCGCGAGCCGGGCCGTGAGGACGGCCTCGCCCGCGGTGAAGCAGCCGGCCGTGTTCGGCAGGACCGGGATGCCGAGCTTGGTCAGGACGGAGAGGACCGAGCCCTGCACCGTCGGGTCGAGGCGGCGCATGGCCACGGTGGTGAGCTCGGTGCCGGACGCGACCAGGGCGCGTTCCAGCACGTCCAGGCTCGGGGCGCCGCCCGTGCCCATGATCAGGCGGGAGGAGAACGTCCGGTCGCCCAGCGTGAAGAGGTCGTCGGCCATGCCGGTCAGCCTCCCTGGACCGCGGTGAGGATCTCCACGCGGTCGCCGTCGCCCACGGGGGTGGCCGGCCACTGCCCGCGGGGGACGACGGTCTCGTTGAGTGCGGCGGCCACCCCGGAGGGGGCCGCGGTCAGGGTGGCGACGACGGTGTCGAGCGTGGCGCCGGCCGCGACCTCGCGCGGCTCGCCGTTGACGGAGATGGTCATGCGTACGACTCCTGACGTGCGGCGGAGAAGCGGCGGGGGGTGAAGGGGCGCGCGATCCCGGGCAGTTCGCCGGTGACCAGCAGCTCGGCCAGCACCTCGCCGGTGAGCGGGGTCAGCAGCACCCCGTTGCGGTAGTGCCCGGTGGCCAGGTGCAGGCCGGGCAGGTCGGTGGGGCCCAGCAGCGGGGCGTTGTCGGGCGATCCGGGGCGCAGGCCCGCCCGGGTCTCGGTCAGCGGGAGCTCGGTGATGCCGGGGACCAGTTCATGGGCGTCGCGCAGGAGTTCGTAGACACCGCCCGCGGTGACGGTGGTGTCCCAGCCGAGTTCCTCGCTGGTGGCGCCGATGACGAGTTCGCCGTTCTCGCGGGGCACGAGGTAGACGTGGCTGCCGCGCACGACCGCCCGTACGGTGCGGGAGAGGAACGGCGCGTAGGCGGGGGGTACGGCGAGCCGCAGCACCTGCCCCTTGACGGGCCGTACGGGCGGCAGCACATCGGCGGGTACGCCCGCCAGCCGGCCGCTGAGCGAGCCCGCGGCCAGGACCACCTGGTCGGCGCGCAGCTCCGTGCCGTCGTCGAGGAGGGCGCCGGTCGCCCGGTCGGAGGTGGTGAGCAGCTGCTCGGCGGCCGCCCGGTGGATGCGCACTCCGGCGCCCTCGCAGGCGGCCAGCAGGGCGGCGGCGAGCCGGCGCGGGTCGACCTGGTGGTCGCCGTCGACGCGCAGGCCGCCGCGCACGCCGGGGGCGAGCATGGGTTCCAGGCGGCGGCACTCGCGGCCGGTGAGCCATTCGGGCTCCAGGCCGCAGCGGCGCTGGAGGGCGTGCAGTTCGCGCAGGTGGAGGCGGTCGTCGGCGTCGAGGGCGACGGCGAGGGTGCCGCAGGCGCGGTAGCCGATGTCCATCCCGCCGCTCGCTTCCGCGAGCTCGGCGGCGAACCGCGGATAGCGTTCGGCGGAGGCGAGGCCGAGGCCGAGGAGGGCTTCCTCGCCGTAGTGGAGTTCGGTGACGGGGGCGAGCATGCCGGCCGCCACCTGGGCGGCGCCGCCGCCGGGTGCCGGGTCGGCGAGTACGGTGCGCAGTCCGCGCTCCGCGGCCCGCCAGGCGGTGACCAGGCCGATGATCCCGCCTCCGACGACGAGGACGTCGGATCCCCGGTCGGTTTCCTTCCGAGATGAGTGCATGGGCGTCCAGCCCCTCCCTTCGCCGGCATGACCCGGATCAGGTTCGTACGGTCGGAGGCCGGCCAGCCTCCCTCTCAGCCCGGTGCGCCGGACTCCCGCGATAGGTACGGTGGCCAGACTATCCCGGTGGTGGACGGCGGGTAAGGCGGCACCTATTCCTGACGGAGCGTCAGATGATTAGGGTGGCCGCGTGAGCGAGCAGACGGAACAGAATCAGCGCGGCGTCGTGATCGTCGGCGCCGGAATGGCCGGGGTGCAGACCGCGGTCGCCCTGCGCGAACAGGGCTTCACGGGCCCCGTGACCCTGCTGGGAGCCGAACCCCACCAGCCCTACGACCGGCCCCCGCTGTCCAAGGCGGTGCTCCTCGGCAAGGCCGAGGACTCCGCCTTCGACGTGGACTTCGAAGGCCTGGGCATCGCGCTCCGCCTCGGGACGGAGGTCACCGGGCTGCGGGCCGCCGACCGCGAACTGGACACCGAGGCCGGACCGGTCCCGTACGAGGTCCTTGTCCTCGCGACCGGAGCGCAGCCGCTGACCCTGCCCGGCGCCGAGGGCGTCCCGGGCGTCCACCTGCTGCGCACGCTGGACGACGCGGCGCGGCTGCGCCCGGTCCTGGCGGCCGCGTCCCGGGTCGTGGTCGTCGGCGCCGGCTGGATCGGGGCGGAGTTCGCCACCGCTGCCCGGGAGGCCGGCTGCGCGGTGACCGTCGTCGAGGCGGCGGAGCGGGTGCTGGCGGGCGCCCTGCCCGGCGAGGTCGCCGAGCCGATGGCGCGCTGGTACGGGCAGGCCGGCGCCGAGCTGATCACCGGCGCGATGGTGGCCGGCGTCGAGGAGGGGCGGGTCCTCCTCGCGGACGGGCGCGCCCTGCCCGCCGACGCGGTGGTCGTGGGGATCGGCGCACGGCCCGCCACCGGATGGCTGGCCGGGTCTGGCGTGGAACGCGGCGCCGACGGCTCGGTCACCGCCGACGCGCACCTGCTGACCTCCCTGCCGGGGGTGTACGCGGTCGGCGACTGCGCCTCCTTCCCGTCCGGGCGGTACGGGGCGCGGCTGCTCGTGCACCACTGGGACAACGCGCTCCAGGGACCGCGGGCGGTCGCGGCGAACATCCTCGCCGGGGAGCCCACCGCGGTCTACGACCCGGTGCCGTACTTCTGGTCCGAGCAGTTCGGGCGCTTCGTGCAGTACGCCGGCCACCACGGCGGGGCCGACACCCTGGTGTGGCGCGGGGACCCGGCCGAGGAGGCCTGGTCGGTGTGCTGGCTGCGCGACGGCGCCCTGGCCGCGGTCCTCGCGGTCGGCCGCCCCCGCGACCTGGCGCAGGGCCGCAAGCTGATCGAGACGGGCGCCCCGGTCGACCCGGCGAAGGTCGCCGACCCGGGCACCCCGCTGAAATCGGCCACCGCGTAGCCGCGGTCCGGGCGGGGGCGTGCCACGGACGGTCCGCCCGGGTACCGGCTGTCGGTGGGAGGTGGCAGGCTTGGCCTGTGACCGAGATTGACGCAAAGATCGATTCCCTCGTCCCCGACTGGCTCTACCTCCCCGACATCGCGGAGATGCTCGACGTCGAGGTGACGAGGGTCCGCCAGATGGTCAAGGAAGGGCAGCTCATCGCCGTGCGCCGGGGCGAGAACCGGGCCCTGCAGGTTCCGGCCCCCTTCATCGACGGCGACAAGGTGGTCAAGGGCCTCGTCGGCCTGCTGACCGTCCTGCGCGACGACGGGTTCTCCGACGAGGAGATCCTGGAGTGGCTCTTCACCGCCGACCCGACCCTGCCCGGCACCCCCGCCCAGGCGCTGAGCGAGAATCGCGGCACGGAGGTGAAGCGCCGCGCTCAGGCGCTCGCCCTCTGACCTGATCCGCAGTAGCTCCACCGCGGTGTACGGGCCCCCGCGCCCGTACACCGCCTCCACACGGGGGGTACACCCATGCAGCTGTCCGACGCCCGGCTCTACCTGTGCACGGACGCCCGCAAGCGCCAGGGTGACCTCCCCGACTTCCTCGACGCCGTCCTGGCCGGGGGCGTGGACATCGTCCAACTCCGCGACAAGGGCATGGAGGCGGGCGAGGAACTCGAACACCTCCAGGTGTTCGCCGAGGCCGCGCGCCGCCACGGCCGGCTCCTCGCCGTGAACGACCGCGCCGACGTCGCCCACGCCATCGGCTCCGACGTCCTGCACCTCGGGCAGGGCGACATCCCCGTCCCCGCGGCCCGCGCCATCCTCGGCGGACAGGTGCTCATCGGCCGCTCCTGCCACGCGGAGGACGAGGTCGCCGCGGCCGCCGCCGAACCGGGCGTGGACTACTTCTGCACCGGGCCCTGCTGGCCCACCCCCACCAAGCCCGGCCGCCACGCCCCCGGCCTGGACCTGGTCCGCTACGCGGCCTCCCTGCGGCAGGACCGGCCCTGGTTCGCCATCGGCGGCATCGACGCCACGAACCTGGACGAGGTGCTGGACGCCGGCGCCACCCGCGTCGTGGTCGTCCGCGCGCTCACCGAGGCCTCCGACCCCGGTGCCGCCGCCGCGGACCTCGCCAAGCGGGTCCGGGCCCGCCTCGGCTGAGCCCCGGCCCGACGGACGGCTCCCGTCCGCCCGGACAGCCGGCGACGACCGTGGCAGACGGTGGCATTCCGCGCCGCCATACCCCGTAGAAGCCACTTCCGGCCAGAGGCACGGCCACCGGTGTCCAAAAACGTGTCCAAAAGGCGGACGCCGCTTCGGGGAGCGCCGGGGCGCGTCTAACCTGCCCACATGGCCTCTGGTACCGCTTCCACCTGGTCGGACCGCGCACACACGGTCCGCGACCTCCTCGCGTCCGGGCGCTCGTACTCCTTCGAGTTCTGGGCCCCGAAGACCGAGAAGGGCGAACGCAACCTCTGGAACGCCCTCCGCCGGGTCGAGGCGGTATCCCCGAGCTTCGTCTCCGTGACCTACGGAGCCGGCGGCTCCACCCGCGGCGGCACCGTCAAGGCCACCCAGGAGATCGCGGCGGACACCACGCTGACCCCGGTCGCGCACCTGACCGCCGTGGACCACTCCATCGCCGAGCTGCGCCACGTCATCGGCCAGTTCGCCGACGCCGGGATCCGCAACATGCTCGCCCTGCGCGGAGACCCGCCGGGCGACCCGATGGCCGAGTGGGTGGCCCACCCCGAGGGCGTGCACTACGCGGCCGACCTGGTGCGGCTGCTCAAGGAGTCGGGGGACTTCTGCGTCGGTGTCGCGGCCTTCCCCGAGATGCACCCGCGCTCCGCGGACTGGGATACGGACATCCGGCACTTCGTGGACAAGTGCCGCGCAGGCGCCGACTATGCGATCACCCAGATGTTCTTCGATCCCGAGAATTATCTTCGGCTGCGCGACAGCGTCGAGAAGGCGGGCTGCGACACCCCGATCATCCCCGAGGTCATGCCTGTTGTGGGCATCAAGCAGCTCGACCGACTGCCCCAGCTGAGCACCGCGGTCTTCCCCGCGGACGTGAAAGAGCGCATGCTCGCCGTCAAGGACGACCCGGCCGCTGTACGCTCCATTGGCATCGAGTTCGCCACGGAGTTCTGCGCGCGGCTGCTGTCCGAAGGTGTACCGGGACTGCACTTCATCACGCTGAACAATTCCACGGCGACTCTCGAGATCTACGAGAACCTGGGCCTGCACCAGCGGGCTTGACCGGCCGTACCCGTGTGACGGCCGTACCGAGAGGGGCCTTGCATGGGTATGACGGTCCTCTACATCGCGTTCGGAATCGTCGCGTTGTGGCTGCTTGCCGAGGTACTGATGCAGTACAAGGCCCGGCTCCGCTGGCGCCTGCTCGCCTTCGCCGGCTTCCTCGGCGTGGTCGCCGGCGTGATACTGCCCTCGGTGCCGGTCATCGGCGCCGGCGCGGCGGCGTTCGCCGTGGGCCAGACCCTGGTCACGCTCTCCTTCCGCAAGGGATTCGTCGCAGGCTGGGCGCTGCGCCGCGGCGGGGAGCCCGTGCGGCAGGCCAGACGCCGCAGAGGTGGGACCTCCACGCCGGAACCGGCGCTCCAGGTCACCGCCCTCGAGTACGGCGACACGGACGGGGCCTCGGAGGAGCGGCCGTTCCAGGCCCCGGCCGAAGAGGTCTACAGCCCGCAGCCCGTGCCCGAGGACACCGGGTCCTACGGCATACAGAGTTTCGCGACCCCGGCCCCCGAGGCCGACCGGACGGCGGCCTTCGCCTCGCCGTTCACCACCGCCGAGCAGGACGCCCACCAGTACGCGGCGTACTACGACCAGCACAACCAGGGCGGTTACGACTACTCCGGCGGCTACCCGACGGGCGAGCAGCAGCAGGTCTACGCCGCCTACTCGGACCCGTACATCGGCACCGGCGGCGCCGTCGTCCCGCCCCAGCCGTACGACTACACCCCGTACGCCGACTACGGCCAGCAGCAGTACTCCACGGACACCCCGCCCGGCGGCGTCTGGGTCCCCCAGCAGCGGTCCACCGACGGGGCGGGCCAGTCCTACCCGGCGGACGGGCAGGGCGAGCCGCCGCAGCAGTACCCGTACCCGCAGCAGGGCGAGTACGAGCAGTACCGCTACTGAGCCGGCCGGGCCCGCGGCCGGGTCACTGGGAGCCGCGGAAGTCCGCGCCCTCCACGATCAGCCCGGCCACCAGGGCCCCGGTCATCCCGGCGTGCGCGAGCCCGCCGCCGGGGTGCGCCCAGCCGCCCGCCAGGTACAGCCCGGGCACGCCCGTGGCGTTCGCCGGGTACAGCAGCCGGCCCCCCGCACCCGCGAGCGCGGGCGGGGGCACCGCGCCGCCCACCGCACCGGTCGCCGCCTCGACGTCGGCCGGGGTGCGCACCTCCTGCCACAACAGCCGCTCCTGCAGGCCCTGTACGGCCTTCTCCGCGAGCTTCAGCAGCTCCCCGGGCTCCGAGGTCCCCGGGCCGTGCACGGCGCTCACGGTGACCGCCTCGTGCTCCGCGTCCGGCCGGGTGGCGGGATCGTCCGGCCGCATGACGGCGACCTGCGCCCCGGCCGAGTGCACGAGGGTGCGGTGGACGGTCCCCGCGGGGCGGGCGCCGCGCAGCGCGAGGAGCAGAGTGATCCGGCCGGGCACGCCGTCGCCGCGGGCCGGCACCGCCCCGGCGGGCCACGGCAGCGAGCCGGCCGGCAGCCGCCGCGGGTCGATCCCGCAGACGACGGAGTCGGCGGCCGCCTCCGTGCCGTCGGCCAGCAGCAGGCCGGCCGCCCGGCCGCCCCGGACCAGCACCTCCCGCACCTCCGCCCCGAAGACGAAGGCGACCTTCCGCTCCAGGCAGCGCTCGTACACCGCGGTGGCCAGCGCCCGCATCCCGCCGCGCACGTACCAGCTGCCGAAGGTCTGCTCCATGTACGGCAGCACGGCGGCCGAGCCGGGAGCGGTGGCGGGGTCGAGGCCGTAGCCGCGGACCACGCCGGTCAGCACCTCCGCGAGGGGCCCGCCCAGCTCCCGCCCGGCCACCTCGGCGAGGGTCGGGCTGCGGCGGCGGAGCAGGCCGCTGCGGCGCACGGCCGGGTAGGGGTCGCCGCCCAGCGCCTGCCGGGCGCCGTCCCGCAGGGGTTCCTCCAGCAGCGGGCGGCGGGTGGCGTCCCAGACGTCCCGGGCGCGGCCCAGCACGGCGTTCCAGCGCTCGCCGGCGCCCTGGCCGAAGGCGCCGTCGAGGGCGGCGGCGACTCCGCCGTGCGAGGCGCCCGGGAGGGTGACATCGATGCCGTGGCCGGGCAGGACGTGCCGCACGGCCGGGTTCACCTGCGCCATGTCGACGCAGTCCGCCAGGGACCGCTTGCCGGTCTTCACGAAGAGGTCGCGGTAGACGGCGGGCAGGTGCAGCAGCCCGGGCCCGGTGTCGAAGGCGAAGCCGTCGCGCTCGTACCGGCCCACGGCCCCGCCGTAGGTCGCGCTCCGCTCGTACACCGTCACCCGGTGCCCCGCCACGGCCAGCCGGGCCGCCGTCGCCATCGCGCCCATGCCGGCGCCGATCACCGCAATTCGTGCCATGCGGCCGAGCCTATGACCCCGTACGGGCGCCCGCGCTCAGCGGGGTGGCGCCGCCGTGGCCTCACGGGCCTCGGCGGCCAGCCGCTTCTCCTCGCGGCGCTGGGCCCGGCGGCGAAGGAAGCGGCGGATCCGGCTCCAGAGGAAGACCACTATGGCCAGTCCGACGACCAGCAGGGAGCCCGCGATGATCGCGGCGGGGACGGGGTGGAAGATCGCGAAGGTGACGAGGCCCGCCACGCCGAGGTCCTCGGCGATGCTCATCGCCACGTTGGTGAACGGCTCGGGCGAGGTGTTGATCGCCATCCGGGTGCCGGCCTTCACGAAATGGCTGGCCAGCGCTGTGGTGCCGCCGACCGCCCCGGCGGTGATGTCGGAGAGCGAGCCGCTCTGTCCGGCCAGCAGGGCGCCGATCACCGCACCCGCCACCGGGCGGATCACGGTGTGGACGCCGTCCCATATCGAGTCGACGTACGGGATCTTGTCGGCGACGGCCTCGCAGAGGAAGAGCACGGCGGCGACGATCAGCACGTCCGTGCGCTGCAGCGACGCGGGGACCTCGTCGGTCAGGCCGGTACGGCCGAAGATGCCGAGCAGGAGGACCACGGCGTAGGCGTTGATCCCGCTGGCCCAGCCGCTGGTGAAGACCAGGGGGAGCACACTCATCGGATCATCATGCCGTACGGCGGCACGCGCCGACCGGAGGTGGGCGCAGAACGGTGAGGGGACGGTCGCACGGCGGCGGCCATCCCCTCACTCACGTGTTCCCGGGGCTACTGCCCCTGCTCGTCACGGCGGCGCTGCCACCGGTCCTCGATGCGGTTCATCATCGACCGACGCTGCCGGTTGTGGCCGCGGGCCGAACCGCCGGTACTTCCGGAGACGGGCTGCTCGCCGGGCTTGGGTGCCTTGCGCCAACCGGTGACCACCAGGACCGTACATCCCAGCATGACGAGGAAGCCCACCACGCTGATCCACAGCACGTTCGGAATGATCACACCGGTCATGAGGAGCGCGATACCCACCACAATGCCTGCGGCTGCCTGGTAGACCCGTCGCCGGGTGTACGTACGCAGGCCGCTTCCCTCAAGCGCTGTCGCGAACTTGGGGTCTTCGGCGTACAGCGCTCGCTCCATCTGCTCGAGCATTCGCTGCTCGTGCTCCGAGAGCGGCACGGGAGTCCTCCTCATCCGTCGGTCGCGGGGGTAGCGACCAGGGGTCCCCTTCAGGATAGGCGGGGAATCGCCCCCGTGACACCCGCCCTCGACGCACACGTTCCAAAATGACAAAGCACAGAGACAGAGCCGGTAAAGCCACTGCGTGAAAACCGTACCGCCGCGGGAGCGGTCACTGAGGCCGTTATTCCCCAATGGCCCGTTCACCATGCCGGTCACTGCTCCCGATCATACGGGGCGGACCGGCCGAACGGAGGGTGAGCGGCAGACTCTGTGCGCGCAAGAGCAGCAGTTCAGGCCTGCTTCTCGCCAAGGACGTGCAGCTGCGTGGCCACCGCGTGGAAGGCGGGCAGCTCCGCCGCGGCCTCCTCCAGACGCAGCAGCGCCTCCACCGCTCCCGGCTCGGTGTCCACCAGGACACCCGGGACGAGGTCGGCGAAGATCCGCACGCCGTGCACCGCGCCGACCGCCAGGCCGGTGTCGGCGACCAGCTCGGAGAGCTGCCCGGCGGTGAACCGGCGCGGTACCGGGTCGCCGGAGCCCCAGCGGCCGGCCGGGTCGGTGAGGGCGGTACGGGCCTCCGTGAAGTGCCCGGCCAGCGCGCGGGCGAGCACGGCCCCGCCGAGGCCGGCGGCGAGCAGGCTGAGCGTGCCGCCGGGCCGCAGGGCCGCCGCCACGTTGGCGACGCCCTCGGCCGGGTCGTCCACGTACTCCAGGACGCCGTGGCAGAGCACCACGTCGTACGCACCCTGCTCGACCACGTCCAACAGGCCCTGGGCGTCGCCCTGGACGCCGCGGACCAGGTCGGCGACGCCGGCCTCGGACACCCGGCGCTCCAGCCCGAACAGCGCGTTCGGGCTGGGGTCGACCACGGTGACCCGGTGGCCCAGGCGGGCCACCGGCACGGCGAACTTGCCGGTGCCGCCGCCGGTGTCGAGCACGTCCAGCACGTCCCGTCCGGTCGCCTTCACCCGGCGGTCGAGCGCCTCCTTGAGGACCTCCCACACCACGGCGGTGCGGAGGGAGGCACGGGGGCGGGAAGTGTCCGACACGGCTGATGGCTCCTCGGCGAGGGAAGGGTGAGCGGTCCGTGCCCCACCCTATTGCCTTCCGCAGGCGGGCAGGTCATCCCGCGTCCGGACGCTCCGGCCGTGGCTGCGGCAAGGTCTGCGCCGGGTTCTGGGGCGGTGTCCGGTCGGGTGCCCGGACGGCGAGCATCCGCTCCACCAGGCGCAGGAACATCGAGGCGGCGCGCAACAGGTCGTCCGCGTCCCGGGCGCTGGCCGCGTCCGGTATCCCCGCCTCGGCCCGGGCCCGGCGGGCGGCGCCGGAGGCGAAGAGCGCGCTCCACTCGGCCAGCTCCGGCGCCAGCTCCGGCAGCACCTCCCACGCGCTGCGGATCCGGGGCCGCCGCCGCGGGGACACCGGCTCGGGGCGGGCGCGCGCCGCGAGCACGGCCGCGGCGGTGCGCAGCGCGGAGAGGTGTGCGGTGGCGTAGCGCTCGTTGGGCCGGGTCAGCCGGGCGGCCTCGGCCAGGCCGCTGTGGGCCTTGGCGAGGAGGTCGAGGGCAGCCGGCGGGGCCGCCGACTTCCGCAGGACGGGGTGGACAGGGGACGGGGACGGTGTGGCCATGACGAACCTCCTGTCGATGCGTTGTGCGTTGCCCCCATCGTGACGGGCCCCACTGACAATCAGCCTGACCTGCATGTTTTCCGTCAAATGCAGAGCAACTGCCCCCTCCTGCACACCTGGTGCGGAATGAGGTGGTAGTTTTTGAACTGACCGGTCAGTTCAAAAAGAAGGGGGACGGCGTGGACAGCCCGCACGGCGCGGCCGTCAAGGCCGAGGACTTCGGACTCAAGGGACCGCGCGGCTGGGCCTTCCGGGGGATCGGCCTCGACGCGGCGCCCGGCTCGCTCATCGCGGTCGAAGGCCCCTCCGGCAGCGGCCGGACCTGCCTGCTCCTGGCCCTCACCGGCCGGATGAAGCCCACCGAGGGCCACGCCGAGGTCGGCCTTCACCGGCTGCCGAAGAAGATGGCCGCGGTCCGCAGGATCGCCGGTCTCGGCCCGGTTCCCGGGGTCAACGACCTCGACCAGTCCCTCACCGTCGCCGAGCAGCTGCGCGAGGGCGCGCTGCTCCAGCGCCACTACGGCGCCCCGATCCGTTCCCTGCTCCGGTCCCGGGCCGAGCGCCGCGCCACCGCCGCCGCCCGGATCGAGGCCGCCCTGGAAGCCGCCGGACTGGATCTGGCCACGCTGCCCAAGGGTGAGCGCACCACCGTCCGGGACCTGGAACGCCTGGAGTCCATACGGCTGTCGGTCGCCATCGCCCTGCTCGGCTCGCCGCAGCTGCTGGCCCTCGACGACCTCGACATCAAGCTCTCGGACACCGAACGCACCGAGGTCTGGGCCCTGCTCCGCTCGATCGCCGCCCGGGGGATCACCGTCCTCGCGGTGTGCAGCGAGGCCCCCGCCGACGCCGTGGTCCTGCGGACCGGCCCGGCGCAGGACGGCGGCGCGCCGGACACGAAACCGTCGAGCGGCGCCGCCGGCACCGCGAAGGCGAAAGCGGAAGCGGAACCGGACGCGAAGGCAGAAGCGGAACCGGACGTGAAGAAGGCCTCCGGCACGAAGAAGACCGCGGGCACGAAGAAGGACTCCGGCCCGAAGAAGGACGCGGACACCGGAGCCGAGGACGGCGCGGAATCCGGGCCCGGCGCCGGCGCCGGCACGACCGACAACGACGACACGAAGGGGGCGGACGATGCGCTCGCCGAAGCTGGCCGCGCTTGAGCTGAAGCGGTTCGGGCGGGGGAAGCTGCCCCGGGCCGCACTCGTCGCGCTGCTCCTGCTGCCGCTGCTCTACGGAGCCCTGTACCTCTGGTCCTTCTGGGACCCGTACAGCCGCCTCGACAGGGTGCCCGTCGCCCTCGTCAACTCCGACCGGGGCGCGACCGTCGACGGCAAGCACCTGGACGCGGGCGGTGAGATCACCAAGAAGCTCCGCGACAGCAAGACCTTCGACTGGCGGGAGGTGAGCGCCGAGAAGGCGGCCAAGGGCCTGGAGGACGGTTCGTACTACCTGACCCTGACCATGCCGGCCGACTTCAGCGAGAAGATCGCCTCCAGCTCGGGCGACGACCCCGCCACAGGAGCCCTGCAGGTCCGCACCAACGACGCCAACAACTACGTCGTCGGCTCGATCTCGCGCTCCGTCTTCTCCGAGGTCCGCTCGGCGGCGTCCGCCAACGCCTCCCGCGGTTTCCTCGACAAGATCTTCGTCAGCTTCTCCGACCTGCACGACAAGACCGCCGAGGCCGCCGACGGCGCCGACAAGCTCAAGGACGGGGCCGGTAAGGCCCAGGAGGGCGCCAAGGAGCTCGCCGACGGCCTCGACACCGCCGGGGAGAAGAGCGGCGAGCTCAACAGCGGACTGAAGAAGCTCAACACGGCCGCCGCCAAGCTGGAGACCGGCACGCGGGACGTCGCGAACGGCACCCAGGCCGTCGCCGACAAGGTCAACGGCGCCGCCGACAAGGCCCGCCCCTTCGTCAAGGACCCCAAGAGCCTCGCGGCCACCGCCGAGCTGGTCGCCGACAGCGCGAAGGTGGTCAAGAACCACCTCGACAAGTTCGTGGAGAAGGCCCCGGCCGCCGCGGCCGTCGCCAAGCGGGCCTCCACCGGAGCCGACGCCTACTACACCAAGCACTGCGTCACCCCCGGCGCCGAACCGCACCTCGCCTCCTGCCCCGAGCTGAAGAGGGTCCGGGACGACACGGCCGAGGCCGCCGAACTCAGCGGTGACGTCAGCACCCTGGCCAAGAACGCCGGCGGCGACGTGGCCACGCTCCGCACCCAGCTGACCGACCTGGAGAACAAGGCCCGCGAGCTCGCCGACAAGGCCCCCCACCTCGCGAGCGACCTCGACGCGGCCGTCGTCAAGGTCAACGCCCTCAACACCGGCGCCCACAAGGTCGCCACCGGCATGTCCCAGCTGCACACCGGCCTCGGCACCGCCACCACCGGCTCCGGCGCCCTCACCGACGGCGTCGGCAAGCTCGGCGACGGCGCCCACCGCCTCGACGGCGGCATGTACAAGCTCGTCGACGGCACCGGCGAGCTCGCCGGCGGCCTGCACGAGGGCGTGGGCAAGATCCCCGACTACGACCAGCAGCAGCGGGACGCCCGCACCGAGGTCATGGCCGACCCGATCAAGCTCGCCAACCAGTCCCTGCACAAGGCGCCCAACTACGGCACCGGCTTCGCGCCCTACTTCATCCCGCTGTCCCTCTGGGTCGGCGCGATGGTCGCCTACATGCTGATCACCCCGATGAACAAGCGGGCCCTGTCCGCGGGCGCCTCGCCCTGGCGGATCGCCCTCGCCGGCTGGCTGCCGGTCATGGGCATCGGCGCCGCCCAGGTCACCCTGCTGATGTCCGTCCTGCACTGGGCTCCGGGCCTCGGCCTCAAGATGGCCAACCCGGTCCTCACCGTCGGCTTCCTGCTGCTGGTCACCGGCTGCTTCGCGGCTATCATCCAGTGGCTCAACGCCAAGTTCGGCGCGGCCGGGCGGATCCTCGTCCTCGCCGTCCTGATGCTCCAGCTGACCTCGGCCGGCGGCACCTACCCCGTCCAGACCAGTCCGGACTTCTTCAACGCCGTCCACCCGTATCTGCCGATGTCGTACGTCGTGGAGAGCCTGCGCCGCCTCATCACCGGCGGCGACCTCACCCCGGTCTGGCAGGGCAGCCTGGTCCTGGTGGCCTTCACGGTCGGAGCCCTCGCGCTGACCGCGCTCGCCGCCCGGGGCAAGCAGGTGTGGACCATGGACAGACTGCACCCGGAACTGAGCCTGTAGGGATGTGTTGACCTGTGACAATCAGCGCCATGGACAGCAGCAGCACCGGTACGGGTACCGGCGGGGGCCGTCGTGCGGCCACCCGGCAGAAGCTCTACGAAGCGGCCGTCACCCTGATCGCCGAGAAGGGCTTCTCCGCGACCACGGTCGATGAGATCGCCGAGCGGGCGGGCGTGGCGAAGGGCACGGTCTACTACAACTTCGCGAGCAAGAACGAGCTGTTCGAGGAGCTGCTGCGGCACGGCGTCGGACTGCTGACGGCATCGCTGCGGACCTCGGCGGAGGAGACCGAGGCGCGCGGCGGCAGCCGGGTCGAGGCGCTCGACGCGATGATCCGGGCGGGCCTGGTCTTCATCGACCGCTACCCGGCCTTCACCCAGCTGTACGTCGCCGAGCTGTGGCGCACCAACCGCACCTGGCAGTCCACCCTGATGGTGGTCCGCCAGGAGGCGGTGGCCGTCGTGGAGAAGGTGCTGCGCGAGGGCGTCGAGCGCGGGGAGCTCAGCTCCGAGATCGACGTGCAGCTCACCGCCGCCGCGCTGGTGGGCATGGTGCTGGTGGCCGCCCTGGACTGGCAGTCCTTCCAGCGGGAGCGGTCCCTCGACGACGTGCACTCGGCGCTGTCGCTGCTGCTGCGCGGCCGGGTCAGCGGAAACCGCTGACCGGCGCGGCACCCCCCAGTCGGCGGTGCCGCGCGGGCGCGCCGGCCCGTACAACTGGTGGGGCCCGCCGCGGCCGCTGAGTATCCGTACCTAGGTGTGGAAATGAGTACGCACGCGGATGGGCTCCCACCTGCGCGGACGCCAGACTGGGAGCCACGGACAGGAGAGACCCGGTCCGCACCGCCGACACGGGGCTGCGGAGCGGACCGGGTACCTCCATCCGGAACCGGGGGAGGTGCGGGGGACCGACCCGGTGGGAGAAGCGCGGACGCGGCGGGGCCCGGGGGGATCGGGCCTCGCCGCGTTCTCGCGTCCGCGGGTTCGGCAGGCTCTCGGTGCCGGGTGCGGCGCCGTCGCGGGGGCGCTGCCCCCGAGCCCCCGCGCATCGAACGCCGGCGGGGCTGAAAGCCGGAAGGGCGCCTCAGCCCCCGGCGCTGGTAGCGCGCCGGGGGCTGGGGACTAGCCGCGGCCCCGGAGGGGGAGGCGGAGGGCCGTCAGGCGGGCCGATGCCGCCGAGGCCAGTGCCGACCAGCGGGCCGTGACCGCCCAGGAGATCCGGCTCGCCGAGCGCGGCAGCAGCAGGGCGCGCAGCCGGGTCGGGCGGCCCGCCGCGGCCAGCAGGCCCGCACGGGCCGCCAGTACGTCGTCCGCCAGGCCCGCGTACGAGACCTCCGCGCCCGGCGGCGCGTAGAGGGCCCGCTCCACGGCACCCGCCACCCGGTGCACCGCCGCGGCGGCTTCCGGCTCCAGACGGCCCAGATCCACGACCCGGTCCGCCGCCCGGCGGGGCGACAGCGCCTCGTCCGGCGCCACGCCCACGTCCCAGGCGGCGTCGCCCAGTTCGCGCCAGGCCGCCAGGACCTCCCCGGTGCCCAGCCGGCGGGCCCGCAGCCGGCTGCGCCACAGCAGCGGGAGCAGCGGCAGGCCCAGGACCGCGACCACGACCGCCGTCCAGCCGAGGACCGTCGCCACCGACGGCCCGTCGTCGCCGGCCGCGCTCTGCTGCGGGGCGGTCGCTCCGCACTCGCCGAGTTTCTTCAGCTCGGGCGGGCACTCGGCGGACATCGAGGGCGCAGGCGCCGGCTGCACCGCGCCCTGCGAGGGCACGGGCGCGGGCGCGGACGGCTGGGTCGCCGGGGCCTGCGTGCGGGAGTAGTCCGGCACGTTGAGGCCCGACCGGGGCGTCGGCTCGAACCGGGTCCAGCCCACGCCCTGGAAGTACAGCTCGGGCCAGGCGTGCGCGTCCCGCATCGACACGTTCACGACGCCGTCCGACTGCTTCTCGCCGGGGGTGAAGCCCACCGCGACCCTGGCCGGGATGCCCAGCGTGCGGGACATCGCCGCCATCGAGAACGCGAAGTGGATGCAGAAGCCCTCCTTGTCGGCGAGGAACCGGGCGACGGCCTGCGGCCCCGTCCCCGAGGCGGTCTGCGTGTCGTAGCGGAACCCGCCGCTCACGGCGAAGAAGTCCTGGAGCTTCACCGCGCGCGAGTAGTCGTCCTTCGTCCCCTGCGTCACCTGGCGGGCGGTCTCGGCGACCACGGGCGGCAGGTTGTCCGGAACCTTCGTGTACTCCTCCCGGAACGCCGGGTCCGGCGCCGGGGCCTTCTGGAGCTGCTGCGCGGTCGGCTTCAGCAGCAGGCTGCGCACCTTGTACTCGGCGCCCTGGACGGTCTGGTACTTGTCCCGGCCCAGCTGGTCGCCGACCAGGGTCCGGCCGACCGGCTCGAACCGCCACTTCCCGTCGATCTCCACCGCGGTCGCCGGGTACGGCATGGGGAGGTAGCGCTGGTTGTAGCCGTCGGACGCCGTGATGTTCGTGGTCACCTCGCTGGAGCCGAGGCGGACCTGGTCACCGAGACCGGGCGGGACCGGCATCTGCTGCGGCACGTCGGTCAGGGCCCGGCCGGACGCCTCCCACTTGGAGCCGTTGAACTCGTCCAGGGCCAGGATGCGCAGGTACTGGTCCCCCTGCTGCGGGCTGTCCGTTCGGTACCGCAGCACCACACGGTTGTCCTGCGCGTTCAGGTTGCTCTGCAGGGAGACCAGCGGGTTGACCGCCGAGATGGTGCCGCCGGAGCCGCCGGCGCCCTCGCCGTCCTGCGGACCGCCCAGCAGGCCGTCGTCGAGGGCGGGCAGCACCGCCGGCACCGCCAGCGCCAGGCCCAGGGCCAGGGCGCCGATCCGGCGGCCGAACCGCACCGGGGCCGTCGCCTGGACGTTCCCGCTGCTGATGCCGGAGTCGGCCGTTCCGCGTCCGCGCGGTGCCGAGCCGAAGACCCGCCCCCACTGGGCGAGCCGGTCGCGGCCCTCGCAGAGCAGCAGCATCAGGTATCCGCAGCCCGCCAGGAGGAAGGAGAACCAGGAGGCCTCCCCGCCGCCCGACAGGCCCGCGGCGACCGAGTACAGCGCGAGCAGCGGCAGCCCGGCCGCGGCGGCCGTGCGGGCCGTCACCGCCAGCAGGTCCACCAGCAGGCCGATCAGCAGGACCCCGGACACCAGCAGCAGCTGGATGCCGTCCGTCAGCGGGGCCGGTATCGCGTACTCGCCCACGTCGTGGACGCCCTGTGCGAACAGCGAGCCGAAGTCCGTCACGAAGTAGGCCAGCGGTCCGCTGCCGGTGGACTCGACCTTGCCCGCGAAGAGCAGCGCGAGCAGCAGCAGCGACACCAGCAGCTGCGCGCCCACGGTCAGTGAGCGCGCCAGCGGCACCCGCCGGGCCCCCGCCCCCACCGCGCTCTGCACGGCCAGCAGCAGCGCGGCCTGGAGCAGCCAGGCCTGCGATTCCACCAGCGGGCTCAGCGACCACGAGGTGAGCAGCGTCGCGAGTGCCGCGAAGACCGTCAGTTTCGCCCGTCCGCTCATTCCCGGCCTCCGCTCGTTCCCGTACCGACCCGCGCGGTCCCGGCCTGTCGCCACAGCTCGCCGAAGGCCACGCCCGGAGTGGCGGCCAGCGCGGTCCAGCCCGCGTCGCGCAGTCTGCGCAGCCGCTCCTCCAGCGGGACCACGTCGTGTCCGGGCACGGGCCGTCCGCCCCAGGCCCCGGTGTCCAGTACGAAGGCCACCGCGCCGGAGGCGCGCTGGCGCATCCTGGCCGCCAGTTCGGTCTGTACGTCGTCCAGGTCGCCGAAGAAGGCGATGAGGAGCCCGTCCCCGCCGCCTTCGCCGTAGCCGCCGCCGCGCACCGCGTCGTAGGCCCGGGAGAGTCCGGCGCCGTCGGAGTGCCCGACGACGGCGAGGGTGTCCATCATCAGCCCGGCGGCCTCGGCGGACTCCTGCCCGCCGGCGGAGAACCCGCCGCCGCCCTCGCCGGGCACCGCGTTGCCGGTGTCGGTGAGCAGCCGTGCGGAGAAGCCCTGTTCCAGGACGTGCACGAGGCTGGAGGCGGCCGCGGAGACGGCCCATTCGAAGGCGGAGTCGGGGCCCGCGCCGTCGAAGGCGAGGCGGCGGGTGTCGAGCAGGACGGTGGCCCTGCTGCGCTGGGGCTGTTCCTCGCGGCGGACCATCAGCTCGCCGTAGCGGGCGGTGGAGCGCCAGTGCACGCGGCGCAGGTCGTCGCCGCGCCGGTAGCCGCGCGGGATCACGTCGTCGTCGCCGGCCAGGGCCAGGGAGCGGCGGCTCCCGTCGCCGTAGCCGTTGGACTCGCCGGCCAGCCGGACCGGGGGCAGGGGTTCGGTGCGCGGTATGACGGTGAGGGTGTCGTAGGTGCTGAAGGAGCGCGTCAGCTCGACCAGCCCGAAGGGGTCGGTCAGCCGCAGCTGGAGCGGGCCCAGCGGGTACCGGCCGCGCAGGTCGGAGCGGACCCGGTAGGACACCTCGCGGCGGCCGCCGGGCTCGACCCGGTCCAGGACGAACCGCGGACGCGGACCCAGTACGTAGGGCACCCGGTCCTGGAGCATCAGCAGGCCGGTGGGCAGCCGGGAGACGTTGTCCATGCGCAGCTGCACCCGGGCCTCGGCGCCCGCGGGCACCCGCCCGGGGGTCAGCCGGCGGCTCCCGGAGACCCGGTAGCGGGTGCGGTGCAGGGCGTAGACGCAGATCAGCGGCAGGAGGGCGAGGAGCAGGCCGACGCGCAGCAGTGCGCCCTGGCCGAGGACGTAGGCGCAGGCGGCCGCGGCGATCCCGGCGGCCACGAACGAACGGCCGCGGGTGGTCAGCCCGGACAGTGAGGCGCGCAGTCCGCCGCCGTCCCCCGGGCCGCCGGCGCCGCGTGGGGCACCGGCACCCATCAGAAGCTCCGGGCGCCGGCGCCGGGCGGCATCTCGCCGCGGGCGTGCGCGGCCGGGACGGGGGTGCGCTGGAGGATCTCGCCGACGACCTGCTCGGAGGTGCGCCGGTTCAGCTGGGCCTGCGCGGTGGGCAGCAGCCGGTGCGCGAGGACCGGTGCGGCCAGCGACTGGACGTCGTCGGGCAGGACGTAGTCCCGGCCGGCGAGCGCGGCGGAGGCCTTCACGGCGCGCAGGAGGTGCAGGGTGGCCCGGGGTGAGGCGCCGAGCCGCAGGTCGGGGTGGCTGCGGGTGGCGGAGACCAGGTCGACGACGTAGCGCCGGACGGGCTCGGCGACGTAGACCTCGCGCACGGCCTCTATCAGCTTGACGATGTCATGGGCGTGCGCGACGGACTGGAGGTCGTCGAGCGGGTTGACCGCGCCGTGCACGTCGAGCATCTGGAGCTCGGCCTCGGGGCTGGGGTAGCCGACGGAGACGCGGGCCATGAAGCGGTCGCGCTGGGCCTCGGGCAGCGGGTAGGTGCCCTCCATCTCCACCGGGTTCTGGGTGGCGACGACCATGAAGGGGCTCGGCAGCGTGTAGGTGGTGCCGTCGATGGTGACCTGGCGTTCCTCCATCGACTCCAGCAGCGCGGACTGCGTCTTCGGCGAGGCGCGGTTGATCTCGTCGCCGATGACGATCTGCGCGAAGATCGCGCCCGGCTTGAACTCGAACTCGCGGCGCTGCTGGTCGTAGATGCTGACGCCCGTGATGTCGGACGGCAGCAGGTCCGGCGTGAACTGGATGCGCTGCACCGAGCAGTCGATGGACTTGGCCAGCGTCTTGGCGAGCATCGTCTTGCCCACGCCGGGAACGTCCTCGATCAGCAGGTGTCCCTCGGCGAGGAGCACGGTCAGCGCGAGGCGGACGACCTCGGGCTTGCCCTCGATCACGCTCTCGACCGACTGGCGGACCCGCTCCGCCGTGCTGGTCAGATCCGCGAGGCTCGCTCGATCGTCATACGTCGTCACCTGGTTCTCCTCGGCCCATTTCTCAGGGCCGACGCCCTTGGCGCATGACCGGCCCACCCCGAAACACGGACACCGGACCCGGGGTTTCCCGGGGGGTGTCTTCCCGCATTCTTGACGGCGTCACGGCCTTGTGTCACTCAGGAGCTGGGATCGATCTCCCGGAGGAGTCCGGTGTGCACGTCGAAGACGAAGCCTCGCACATCGTCCTTGTGGGGCAGGAACGGGTTGGTGCGCACGCGCTGCATGGACTGGCGGACGTCCTGGTCGACGTCGCGGAAGGCCTCGACGGCCCAGGCGGGACGCTGGCCGACCTCGTCCTCCAGTTCGTGGCGGAAGTCCTCGGTCAGGCGTTCCAGACCGCAGCCGGTGTGGTGGATGAGTATCACCGTGCGGGTGCCGAGGGCCCGCTGGCTGATGGTGAGGGAGCGGATGGTGTCGTCGGTGACCACGCCGCCCGCGTTGCGGATGGTGTGGCAGTCGCCGAGCTCCAGGCCGAGTGCCGCGTGCAGGTCGAGGCGGGCGTCCATGCAGGCCACGATGGCCACGTGGAGCACCGGGCGGGCGTCCATGCCGGGGTCGGCGAACTTGGCGGCGTAACGCTGATTCGCCTCGACCAGCCGGTCGGTGACGGATCCGCCGACGGATGCCTCGGGTGCGGAGTCTGCAGGCAGGGATGCGGAAGTCGTCATGGGTACGACGGTAGTGGTCACGGGCGGCGCCGTCCGGGCGTGAGGTTGGACAAAGAACGTCAACGGGGCTTGTTGTGAGCTAACCCACAGGGGTGGGCGGGGAGCGGCCGTCCGGGTGGTTCGGCATCATTTGCGGCTTCGGTCCGAGAGGCGCGTACGGCGCGCGGGCCGGTTCGTTGACCGCGGCGACCGTTGCACTAAAGTGACGCGAACCGGCCGGAGCCCGGCCCTGACCGGCCGTCCGGCCACCGATGAAGACTCCGCGTGCGCGGCGCGTACGTACGGCCCGGCCCTCTTCCGCTCACCGGCCGGGGGAGCGGGCGGTGCGTACGCCTGCCGCGCCGTTATCTGAGAGGGCGCTTTGACTAGCGAGTCCCGACATGTCCCGGTGATGCTCCAGCGGTGCCTGGACCTGTTGGCCCCGGCGCTGGAGAGGCCCGGGGCCGTCGTCGTCGACTGCACCCTCGGCCTCGGCGGCCACAGTGAGGCCCTGCTGACCCGGTTCCCCGAGGCGCGCCTGATCGGCCTCGACCGCGACAAGGAGGCCCTGCGGCTCTCCGGCGAACGGCTCGCCCCCTTCGGCGACCGGGCCACCCTCGTCCACGCGATCTACGCGGACCTCGCCGAGGTGCTCGACGGCCTGGGCCTCCCGACCGTCCAGGGCGTCCTCTTCGACCTGGGCGTCTCCTCCATGCAGCTCGACGAGGCCGACCGCGGGTTCGCGTACGCGCAGGACGCACCGCTGGACATGCGCATGGACCAGACGACGGGCATCAGCGCCGCCGAGGTCCTCAACACCTACGCGCCGGGCGAGCTCGTGCGGATCCTGCGCCAGTACGGCGAGGAGAAGCAGGCCAAGCGGATCGTGTCCGCGATCGTCCGCGAACGCGAGAAGGCCCCCTTCAGCAACAGCGCCCGGCTGGTCGAGCTCATCCGCGACGCCCTGCCCCAGGCCGCCAAGCGGACCGGCGGCAACCCGGCGAAGCGCACCTTCCAGGCGCTGCGGATCGAGGTCAACGGCGAGCTCTCCGGCCTGGAGCGGGCCATCCCGGCGGCCGTGGACCGGATCGCGGTCGGGGGCCGGATCGCGGTGCTCTCGTACCACTCGCTGGAGGACCGCCTGGTCAAGCAGGTCTTCTCGGCGGGCGCGACCTCCACCGCGCCGCCCGGGCTGCCGGTGGTGCCGGAGAAGTACCAGCCGAAGCTCAAACTGCTCACGCGCGGCGCGGAGCTGCCGACCGAGGAGGAGATCGCCGAGAACCGGCGGGCCGCCCCGGCGAGGTTCCGGGGGGTCGAACGCATCCGGGAGGCGCAACTGTGACCAAGGCCGGGAAGGTCGCCACGCTGACCCGCGGGCAGGCGGCCCGCATCGGGCGGGCCCTCGGCGCCCGCCCGGCCCGGCCGCGGCCCGGCGGGCAGGCGGCGCGGATGCCGTTCGTCCTGCTGGTCGTGGCCCTGCTCGCAGGCGGCCTGATCAGCCTGCTGCTGCTGAACTCGGCCCTCAACGAGGGCTCCTTCCAGCTGACCCGGCTGAAGAAGGAGACCACCGCCCTCACCGACGAGGAGCAGGCCCTCCAGCGCGACGTGGACGCCCACTCGGCCCCCGACGCCCTCCAGCGCCGCGCCCGGGAACTGGGCCTGGTCCCGGGCGGCAGCCCCGTCTTCATCGGCCCCGACGGCAAGGTCTCCGGCAGCGTCTCGGTGGCCGAGGCGCCGCCGTCGCCGACCCCGACCCTCCCGGCCCCGCCGCCTGCCGGACCGGGGCAACCCCCTGCGCCGACCGCTTCCCCGGCGCCGGCCCAGCCCGCTCCCTCCGGTAGCCCGCAGTCCAGCCAGACCCCTGGAAGGTGACGTCGTGACGCGGATCCCGTCTGAACCGCCCTCGCCGGTGATCGAGGCGCGGACGGTGGCCGGGTGAGCCCGCAGGAGCCGCCGCGGCGGCGGGTGCCCGGACCGGCCAGGCCGGCCCGGCCCGGCGACCGGCCCCGGGCCACCGCCCGCCCGGCCTCGCGCCCGGCGACCCGGCGCCCCGCCGGCCCCCGCAAGCCGCACACCATCCGGCTCGGCAGCCCCCGGCCCCGGCTGCGCCTGGTCGGCGTCGGCCTGACCCTGGTCATGCTCGCCTTCGTCGTACGGCTGCTCCAGGTGCAGGCCGTCGACGCCTCGTCCTTCTCCGCCGCGGCCTCCAAGAACCGCTACACCAACGTCAAACTGGCCGCGGAACGCGGTGAGATCACCGATCGCAGGGGCGTGGCCCTGGCCACCAGCGTCGACGCGTACGACATCACCGCCGACCCGAAGATGTTCACCCCCCAGGACAGCAAGGCCCCGGACGCCCCCGAGCAGGCCGCGGCCCTGCTCGCACCCATCCTCGGCAAGGACGCCAAGGAGCTCGCCGGGAAGCTCAGGACCAAGAACAGCCGGTACGTGATCCTCGCCCAGCGCCAGACCCCGCAGGTCTGGAACCAGATCAAGGACCTCAAGCGGGTCTTCTCGGAGAAGGCGAGCGCCGACAAGAAGAACAACGCCCCCGGCGCCAACGTCCTGGCCGGCGTGTTCAAGGAGGACAGCAGCAAGCGCGTGTACCCCGGCGGGGACCTCGCCGCCGGGATACTGGGTTACGTCAATGCCGAGGGCAAGGGCGGCGGCGGGCTGGAGTCCGCCCTCGACAAGAAGCTGGCCGGCAAGGACGGGGAGATCACCTACGCCCAGTCCGGCGGCCGCAAGGTGCCCACCGCCGGTTCCAGCGAGAAGCCCGCCGTTCCCGGCGACGACATCGAGCTGACCATCGACCGGGACATCCAGTGGGCGGCGCAGAGCGCCATCGCCGAGCAGGTGCAGAAGTCCGAGGCCGACCGCGGCTACGTCATCGTCCAGGACACCCGTACCGGCGAGGTGCTGGCCATGGCCAACGCCCCCGGCTTCGACCCCAACGACCTGACCCGGGCCAGCTCCGCCGCCATGGGCAACGCGGCGCTCCAGGACGTGTACGAACCCGGCTCCACCGCCAAGGTGATGTCGATGGCGGCCGTCCTGGAGGAGAAGAAGGCGACCCCCGACACCCGTGTCGAGGTCCCCAACCGCCTGCACCGCGGCGACCGGCTGTTCAAGGACGACATCGACCACCCGACCTGGTACCTGACCCTCAACGGGGTCCTCGCCAAGTCCTCCAACATCGGCACCATCCTGGCCACCGGCCAGCTCGGTCCCACCCAGCCCGAGGCCAACAGGGTCCTGCACTCCTACCTGACCAAGTTCGGCATCGGCCGGCCCACCGGCCTGAACTACCCGGGCGAGTCCCGCGGCATCCTCGCCGATCCCCAGGACTGGTCCACCTCCCAGCAGTACACGATTCCTTTCGGCCAGGGACTCTCCCTCAACGCCATGCAGGCGGCCTCGGTGTACTCGACCATCGCCAACGGCGGGGTCCGCATCGAGCCGACGCTGGTCCGCGGCACCAAGGGTCCCGACGGCCGCTTCACCCCGGCCCCGGCGCCCGAACAGAACCGCGTGATCAGCCAGGAGACCGCCAAGACCCTGGCCGAGATGCTCGAATCCGTCGTCGACGACCAGGAGGGCACCGGAACCAAGGCGAAGATCCCCGGCTACCGGGTCGGTGGCAAGACCGGCACCTCCAACCGGGTGGATCCGGCCACCGGCCGCTACAAGGGCTACACCGCCTCGTTCGCCGGGTTCGCCCCGGCGGACAACCCGCGCATCACCGTCTACTGCGCCATCCAGAACCCCACGAAGGGCAGTTACTTCGGCGGCCAGATCTGCGGCCCCATCTACAAGAAGGTCATGGAGTTCGCCCTCAAGACCCTCCAGGTCGCCCCCACCGGCACCGCCCCCGCCGGGCTCCCGGTCACCTACGAGCCCGGCCCGCAGCCCGCCCAGCAGCCCGCCCCGCAGCCCACTCCGCAGCCCGGCCAGTGACCCACGGCCGCGGCCTGCCCGCCAGAAAAGCGTGAGGCACCACCAGTGACAACGATCACCCCGAAACCCGGGAACCGACCGGGCGCCGGAGCCGAGCCCGGGCCCTCACTTCGCGGCCCGGCCGCCGCGCCCGGTACGCTCACCGCCGTGCCCCACGCTGATCAGCCCAGAACCACCCAGCAAGACGCCCCGGCAGCGCCGCCGGGACCGCCCAGGCCCGCGTCCGCCACTGCGAGCCCGCTGGGCGAGCTGGCCGCGCTGCTGGGCATCCCGTCGCCAGGCGCTGCGCAGATCACCGGGATCACGCACGACTCCCGTGCGATCCGCCCCGGAGACCTCTACGCGGCCCTGCAGGGAGCCCGGACCCACGGCGCCGACTTCGCCGCCCAGGCCGCGGGCCTCGGCGCCGCCGCCGTACTGACCGACCCCGCCGGCGCCGAGCGCGCCGCCGGGACCGGCCTGCCGGTCCTGGTCGTCGCCGACCCGCGCGGCCGGATGGGCGAACTCGCCGCCGCGATCTACGGCCACCCCGGCGAGGACCTGCTCCAGATCGGCATCACCGGAACCTCCGGCAAGACCACCACGGCGTACCTCGTCGAGGGCGGCCTGCGCGCGGCCGACCGCAGCACCGGACTGGTCGGCACCGTCGAGATGCGCATCGGCGACGAGCGCATCAAGTCCGAGCGGACCACCCCCGAGGCCACCGACCTCCAGGCACTCTTCGCGGTCATGCGCGAACGCGGCGTCGAGGCCGTGGCCATGGAGGTCTCCAGTCACGCCCTGGTGCTCGGCCGCGTCGACGGATGCGTCTTCGACGTCGCCGTCTTCAACAACCTGAGCCCCGAGCACATGGAGTTCCACACCGACATGGAGGACTACTTCCAGGCGAAGGCGGGGCTGTTCACCCCCCGCCGGTCCCGCCTGGGCGTGGTCAACCTGGACGACGAGTACGGCCGCCGCCTGGCCAAGGAGGCGACCGTCCCGGTCGTCACCTTCTCGGTCGCGGGCGACCCGGCCGCCGACTGGCGCGCCGAGGACGTCGTCACCGGCCACATGGACTCCACGCTCACGCTGGTCGGCCCCGAGGGACAGCGCGTGCGCGCCAAGGCCCCGCTGCCCGGCCCGTTCAACGTCGCCAACACTGTCGCCGCGATCGTCACGCTCGCCGCCGCCGGCATCGACCCGCAGACCGCCGCCGACGGCGTCGCCGCGGTCCCCGGAGTCCCCGGCCGGCTGGAGCGGGTGGACGCCGGACAGCCGTACCTCGCCGTCGTCGACTACGCGCACAAGACGGACGCCGTGGAATCCGTCCTGCGCGCGCTGCGCGAGGTCACCACCGGCAAGCTGCACATCGTCCTCGGCTGCGGCGGCGACCGCGACACGACCAAGCGCGCCCCGATGGGCGCCGCGGCCGCCCGGTTCGCCGACGTGGCCGTCCTGACCTCCGACAACCCGCGCTCCGAGGACCCGCTCGCGATCCTCGCCGCGATGTTCGGCGGCGCCGTGTCCGTACCGCCCGCCGAGCGCGGCACCGTCCTCGTCGACGCCGACCGGGCGGCGGCCGTCGCCGCGGCCGTCGCGCGCGCCGAGCCCGGTGACACCGTGCTCGTGGCCGGCAAGGGCCACGAGCAGGGCCAGGAGACCGCAGGGGTCGTCCGGCCCTTCGACGACCGCACGGTGCTCCGCGCCGCGATCGAACGCCAACTCGTGCTCGATCGAACGAACCAGGTCCGACAGGCCGAGGTGAACCAGTGATCGCCCTTTCCCTCGCCGAGATCGCCGACATCACCGGCGGGCGGCCCCACGACATACCGGATCCGTCCGTACAGGTCACCGGTCCCGTGGTCTACGACTCCCGAGAGGTCCGGCCGGGCAGCCTGTTCGCCGCCTTCGTCGGCGAGCGGGTCGACGGCCACGACTACGCCGAGCGCGCACTCGCCGCCGGCGCCGTGGGCGTCCTCGCGACCCGGCCCGTCGGTGTCCCGGCCATCGTCGTCCCCGATGTCGTGGCCGCCCTCGGGGCGCTCGCCCGCGCTGTCGTCGGACGCCTCGGCACCGACGTCGTGGCCCTCACCGGGTCCGCCGGCAAGACCTCCACCAAGGACCTCATCGCGCAGGTGCTCCAGCACCACGCGCCCACCGTGTGGACCCCCGGAAACCTCAACAACGAGATCGGCCTGCCGATCACGACGCTGCGCGTCACCGAGGACACCCAGCACCTCGTCCTGGAGATGGGTGCCCGCGGCATCGGCCACATCCGCTACCTCACCGGACTGACGCCCCCTCGGATCGGCCTGGTGCTCAACGTCGGCACCGCGCACATCGGCGAGTTCGGCGGCCGCGAGCAGATCGCGCAGGCCAAGGGCGAGCTCGTCGAGGCGCTGCCGGCCGAGGCGGAGGGCGGCGTCGCCGTCCTCAACGCCGATGACCAGCTCGTTCGCGCCATGGCCGCGCGCACGAAGGCCCGTACGGTGCTGTTCGGCGAGGCCGAAGACGCCGAAATCCGGGCCACGGAAGTCCGCATGACGGACAAGGGGCAGCCTTCCTTCACACTGCACACACCGACCGGGTGCAGCGACGTGACCTTGCGGCTGTACGGTGAGCACCACGTGTCGAACGCGCTCGCCGCGGCCGCCGTCGCCCACGTCCTGGGCATGTCCGCCCTGGAGATCGCCACCGCGCTCTCCGGAGCGGGCACGCTGTCGCGGTGGCGGATGGAGGTCACCGAGCGGGCGGACGGTGTGACGATCGTCAACGACGCCTACAACGCGAACCCGGAGTCCATGCGGGCCGCACTGCGCGCGCTCGCCGCGATGGGCGGTGGCGGCAGGGCGGACGGGGGGCGCACGTGGGCGGTGCTCGGCCCGATGGCCGAGCTCGGAGACGACGCTCTCGCCGAGCACGACGCGGTCGGACGGCTTGTCGTCCGGCTCAACGTGAGCAAGCTCGTCGCGGTCGGGGGCAGGGAAGCCTCCTGGCTGCAACTGGGCGCATATAACGAGGGTTCGTGGGGTGAGGAGTCGGTGGTCGTGTCCGACGCGCAGGCGGCGGTCGACCTGTTGCGCAGTGAACTGCGCCCGGGTGACGTCGTGCTGGTGAAGGCTTCCAGGTCGGCCGGTCTGGAGCGGGTGGCGCAGGCCCTGCTCGAGGGCACTGTCGAGGGCGAGGTCACCGGCCGATGAGGCAGATCCTGTTCGCCGGTGTCATCGGCATGTTCCTGACCGTCGTCGGCACGCCGTTGCTGATCAAGCTGCTGGCCCGCAAGGGCTACGGCCAGTTCATCCGCGACGACGGTCCGCGCGGCCACGCCGGGAAGAAGGGCACGCCCACCATGGGCGGTATCTCCTTCATCCTGGCCACGCTCGTCGCGTACGCGCTGACGAAGGTCATCACCGGTGAGGAGCCGAGCTTCTCGGGCCTGCTCGTGCTCTTCCTGATGGCCGGCATGGGCCTCGTCGGGTACCTCGACGACTACATCAAGATCGTCAAGCGGCGTTCGCTGGGTCTGCGGGCCAAGGCCAAGATGGCCGGCCAGCTGATCGTCGGCATCACCTTCGCGGTGCTCGCCCTCCAGTTCAAGGACTCGCGCGACCTCACCCCGGCCTCCACCAAGCTGTCGTTCGTCACGGACTTCGGCTGGTCGATCGGCCCGGTGCTCTTCGTGGTCTGGGCGCTGTTCATGATCCTGGCCCTGTCCAACGGCGTGAACCTCACCGACGGTCTGGACGGCCTGGCCACCGGCGCCGCCGTGATGGTCTTCGGCGCCTACACCTTCATCGGCGTCTGGCAGTTCCAGGAGTCGTGCGCGATGGCCGCCGACCTCACCAACCCGAACGCCTGCTTCGAGGTCCGCGACCCGCTCGACCTCGCGGTCGTCGCCTCCGCCCTCATGGGCGCCTGCTTCGGCTTCCTGTGGTGGAACACCTCGCCCGCCAAGATCTTCATGGGCGACACCGGTTCGCTGGCCCTCGGCGGCGCGCTCGCGGGCCTCGCCATCTGCTCCCGCACGGAGCTCCTGGTGGCGCTCCTCGGCGGCCTCTTCGTACTCATCACGATGTCGGTCGTCATCCAGGTCGGCTCCTTCAAGCTGACCGGCAAGCGCGTCTTCCGGATGGCGCCGCTCCAGCACCATTTCGAACTCAAGGGCTGGTCCGAGGTCCTCGTCGTGGTCCGCTTCTGGATCATCCAGGGCATGTGCGTGATCGTGGGTCTCGGTCTCTTCTACGCGGGATGGGCAGCCGACAAGTGAGTGCCTCCGACCTGGCCGGCCTGCTCGGCCCCGACGCCCTGGGCCGGTTCGGCCTGCCGGGCCGGATCACCGTGGCCGGCCTCGGCATCAGCGGCATCAGCGCCGCCCGGGCACTGGCCGGGCTGGGCGCCCGCGTGACCGTCGTCGACAACGGCGACGGCGACGCGCACCGGGCCAGGGCGGCCGAACTCGCGGAACTGGGCATCGAGGTCCGCCTCGGCAACCTGCCCGACGGCGCCCGGGCGGGCGAGACCCTGCCCGAGGGCACCGAGCTGGTCGTCACCTCGCCCGGCTGGCCGCCGCAGAGCCCGCTCTTCCTGGCCGCCGCCGAGGCGGGCGTCGACGTCGTCGGCGACGTCGAGGTCGCCTGGCGGCTGCGGGGGGCCGGAGCGGAGCTCCGCGCCGCACGCAGGGCCGCGGCCGAGGGCGCCGGCGAAGGGGCCGGCGCGGACCCGGCCGGGCCCGCCGAATGGCTCGCCATCACCGGGACCAACGGCAAGACCACCACCACCCAGATGCTCGCGTCGATCCTGAAGGCCGCAGGGCTGCGCACCGCCGCCGTCGGCAACATCGGCACCCCGATCATCGACGTGGTGCTCGGCGAGCAGCAGTACGACGTCCTCGCCGTCGAACTCTCCAGCTACCAGCTGCACTGGGCGCCCTCGCTGCGCGTCCACTCGGCAGCCGTCCTCAACCTGGCCCCCGACCACCTCGACTGGCACGGCTCGATGCAGGCGTACGCCGCCGACAAGGGCCGGATCTACGAGGGCAACACGGTGGCCTGCGTCTACAACGTGGCCGACAAGGCCACCGAGGACCTGGTCGTCGAGGCCGACGTCGAGGAGGGCTGCCGCGCGATCGGCTTCACCCTCGGCGCCCCCGGCCCCTCCATGCTCGGCGTCGTCGACGGCATCCTCGTCGACCGGGCCTTCGTGGAGAACCGGCAGAAGAACGCCCAGGAGCTCGCCGAGGTCAAGGACGTCAACCCGCCGGCCCCGCACAACATCGCCAACGCGCTCGCCGCCGCGGCCCTGGCCCGCGCCTTCGGCGTGGAGCCGCGCGCCGTCCGCGACGGGCTGCGCGACTTCCGTCCGGACGCCCACCGGGTCGCCCGGGTGGACGAGGTCGCCTCGGTCGTCTACGTCGACGACTCCAAGGCCACCAACACCCACGCGGCGGAGGCCTCCCTCGCCTCCTTCGACAAGGTCGTCTGGATCGCCGGCGGTCTCGCCAAGGGCGCGACCTTCGACGAGCTCGTGCAGAAGTCGGCCGGGCGGATGCGCGGCGCCGTCCTGATCGGCGCCGACCGGGCGTTGATCGCCGAGGCGCTGGCGCGACACGCCCCCGAGGTCCCGGTCGTCGACCTCGACCGGACCGACACTGGGGCGATGCTCGCAGCGGTCCGGGAGGCGGCCGCGCTCGCCGAGCCCGGCGACACGGTCCTGCTGGCACCGGCCTGCGCCTCGATGGACATGTTCGCGAACTACAACAAGCGCGGGGACGCGTTCGCCGACGCGGTGCGCGAACTGGCCGCCGAGAACGCCGCGGACACGGCCTAGGCCGGGGGCGCCGGGACTGGTTCCCTCCGGCCGGATGCTCGCCTCGCACGAGTGGAGGGGAAGATCACAGATGCCGGCCAAGCAGATGCTGCCGGGGCGGCGGCCGTCCGCCGTGAAGGCGCAGGGACGCAAGCGCCCCGGGGTGAGTGTGAAGCGCCCGGGGCGGCCCCCCGGGCGCGGGCCGCTGGCCGGTCTCCGGCGCACGCAGCAGCAGTTGCGCAGGGCGTGGGACCGCCCACTCACGGCCTATTACCTGATTTTCGGCAGTTCCCTGCTCATCACCGTGCTCGGTCTGGTGATGGTGTACTCCGCCTCCATGATCAAGGCGCTCCAGCTGGGCCTGGGCGACGCGTACTTCTTCAAGAAGCAGTTCCTGGCCGCCCTCATCGGCACGGTGCTGCTGCTGGCCGCCTCCAGGATGCCGGTGAAGCTGCACCGGGCGCTGTCCTATCCGGTGCTCGCCGGGACGCTCTTCCTGATGGTCCTGGTCCAGGTCCCCGGGATAGGGGTCTCGATCAACGGCAACCAGAACTGGATCTCCCTCGGCGGCCCGTTCATGCTGCAGCCCAGTGAGTTCGGCAAGCTCGCCCTGATCCTGTGGGGCGCCGACCTGCTGGCCCGCAAGGGCGACAAGGGGCTGCTGAGCCAGTGGAAGCACCTGCTGGTGCCGCTCGTCCCCGTTGCCTTCCTGCTGCTCGGGCTCATCATGCTGGGCGGGGACATGGGCACCGCGATGATCCTCGGCGCCATCCTGTTCGGCCTGCTCTGGCTCGCGGGGGCCCCGACGCGGATGTTCGTCGGAGTGCTCGCCTTCGCGGGTGCGATCGTCGCACTGCTCATCAAGACCAGTCCGCACCGGATGGACCGGCTGGAGTGCATCGGCGCGACAGAACCGGGCAAGAACGACCTTTGCTGGCAGGCCGTACATGGGATCTACGCCCTCGCATCGGGCGGCTGGTTCGGTTCCGGCCTGGGTGCAAGCGTGGAAAAATGGGGTCAACTACCCGAAGCCCACACCGACTTCATCTTCGCCATCACGGGGGAGGAACTGGGACTGGCGGGGACGCTGTCGGTGCTCGCCCTCTTCGCGGCTCTAGGCTATGCGGGTATCCGCGTGGCCGGACGCACGGAGGACTCCTTCGTACGGTTTGCCGCGGGAGGCGTGACCACCTGGATCACGGCCCAGGCCGTGATCAACATCGGTGCGGTGCTCGGCCTGCTGCCGATCGCCGGTGTCCCGCTCCCGCTGTTCTCCTACGGGGGGTCCGCCCTGCTGCCGACCATGTTCGCGGTCGGACTGCTCATCGCCTTCGCGCGGGAGGAGCCCGCCGCGCGCGCGGCCCTCGCGATGCGGCAGCCGAAGACCGGCTGGAGGCGGACCGGGGTGAGATGGAAGTCGATGAGACGGCGCGTCAAGAAGCGTCCGTCCGGAGAGCGGTGAATTTCGGTGCATGTCGTACTCGCCGGTGGGGGGACCGCCGGCCACATCGAGCCGGCGCTCGCCCTCGCGGACGCCCTGCGCAGGCAGGACCCTTCAGTGGGCATCACCGCCCTGGGCACCGAGCGCGGACTCGAAACCCGCCTGGTGCCGGAGCGCGGCTACGAACTGGGGCTGATCCCCGCCGTACCGCTGCCCCGCAAGCCCACGCCCGAGCTGATCACCGTCCCCGGACGGCTGCGCGGCACCATCAAGGCCGCGGAGGAGATCCTCCTGCGCACCAAGGCCGACTGCGTCGTCGGCTTCGGCGGCTACGTGGCCCTGCCCGGCTACCTCGCGGCCAAGCGGCTCGGTGTGCCGATCATCGTCCACGAGGCCAACGCCCGGCCCGGACTGGCCAACAAGATCGGCTCCCGGTACGCGCACGCCGTCGCGGTCTCCACGCCCGACAGCAAGCTGCGCGGCGCCCGCTACGTGGGCATCCCGCTGCGCCGCTCCATCTCCACCCTCGACCGGGCCGCCGTACGCCCCGAGGCGCGCGCCGCCTTCGGTCTGGACCCCAACCTGCCCACCCTGCTGGTCTCCGGCGGCTCGCAGGGCGCCCGGCGCCTCAACGAGACGATCCAGCAGGTCGCTCCGACCCTCCAGCGCTCCGGCGTGCAGATCCTGCACGCGGTCGGGCCGAAGAACGAACTGCCGCGTGTCGACAACATGCCCGGGATGCCGCCCTATGTGCCGGTACCGTACGTGGACCGGATGGATCTCGCGTACGCCGCCGCCGACATGATGCTGTGCCGCGCGGGAGCGATGACCGTCGCCGAACTGTCCGCCGTCGGGCTGCCCGCCGCCTACGTCCCGTTGCCGATCGGCAACGGCGAACAGCGGCTCAACGCCCAGCCGGTGGTCAAGGCCGGCGGCGGCCTGCTCGTGGACGACGCGGAACTGACGCCCGACTGGGTGCTCGGCCAGGTCCTCCCGGTGCTGTCCGACCCGCACCGCCTGTACGAGATGTCCCGCGCCGCCGGTGAGTTCGGCCGCCGGGACGCCGACGAGCTGCTGGTCGGCATGGTGTACGAGGCGATCGCAGCCCACCGAGCCCGCTGACGCGGGAGCACGGACGCAGGAGGCACAGGAGTGGCCGGAGCGACGACCGCACAGCGCGGAACCCCGTCTTCTGATCGGCCCGGCCGGCCGCCCCGCAAGGGCGCCGGCTCTCCCAAGCCGCCCAAGGGCCCGAAGTCCGCGAAGGCCCCGAAGAGGACCGCCCCACGGGGCCCCGGCAAGCACCTGCGCCGGGGCCCTGTGCTGGCGTCCCTGGCCGCCGCGGTACTCCTCGTCTCCGGCGGCACCTGGGTCCTCTACGGGTCCTCCTGGCTCCGCGTCGAGAAGGTCACCGCCACCGGTACGCAGGTGCTCACCCCCGAACAGGTGCTCGCCGCCGCGGCCGTACCGGTCGGCTCACCCCTCGTGAGCATCGACACGGACGAGATCGAGAGCCGCGTCCGCGGCCGTCTGCCCCGCATCGATTCGGTCGATGCGGTGCGGGCCTGGCCGCACGGAATCGGACTCAAGGTGACCGAACGCAAACCCGTCCTGCTCATCAAAAAGGACGCCAACTTCGTGGAAGTGGACGCATCGGGTGTGCGATTCGACACGGTTCCGAAAGCGCCCGCGGGTGTTCCGGTCCTCGAATTGAACGCGGGGGGCTCCCCGAGCGCCCGCCGCTTCGACGAGGAGCGGCTGCTACACGAGGCCGTGCTCGTCGCCGGATCCCTCCCGGCGCCGATCGCCAAGGAAACCGTGCAGGTCAAGGTGGGTTCCTACGATTCCATCGTGCTGGAGCTGACCGGAGGCCGGTCCGTCCGGTGGGGCAGCGGCGAACAGAGCGACGCGAAGGGGCGTGCGCTGACCGCTTTGCTGAAAGCCGCGCCGAAGGCCGGTCACTTCGACGTGAGCGTTCCCACCGCCCCTGCGGCGGCCGGGAGTTGACGTCAGGTCGAACAGCGACGCACCCTGGTTGGCCAGCGATACGGGTGATCACATAGGGTGAAAAGAAAAACGGGAGGTTCGGCGTGTTCGTTGAACACGCGCTACTTGTCGACTTAGTGTCCTGTTCGGAAGAGTCCAAGGAACAGACACACCCCTAACCCTAAACTTCAGGGTGAGGGTTCGGGTCGGCGCGTTCGGACCGTCCCTATTTCGGCATCAGTCGTCGCAACGCAGGCCCGCGAGGCGGCGACACGTAACTCGAGGCGAGAGGCCTTCGACGTGGCAGCACCGCAGAACTACCTCGCAGTCATCAAGGTCATCGGTGTCGGCGGCGGTGGTGTCAATGCCATCAACCGAATGATCGAGGTCGGTCTCAAGGGCGTCGAGTTCATCGCCATCAACACCGACGCCCAGGCGCTGTTGATGAGCGACGCCGACGTCAAGCTCGACGTCGGCCGTGAACTCACCCGGGGCCTCGGCGCCGGAGCCAACCCGGCCGTCGGTCGCAAGGCGGCAGAGGACCACCGCGAGGAGATCGAGGAGGTCCTCAAGGGGGCCGACATGGTCTTCGTCACCGCCGGTGAGGGCGGCGGCACCGGCACCGGCGGCGCACCCGTCGTCGCCAACATCGCGCGCTCGCTGGGCGCCCTGACGATCGGTGTGGTCACCCGGCCGTTCACCTTCGAGGGCCGGCGCCGCGCGAACCAGGCGGAGGACGGCATCGCCGAGCTCCGCGAAGAGGTCGACACCCTCATCGTCATCCCCAACGACCGCCTGCTGTCCATCTCGGACCGCCAGGTCAGCGTCCTGGACGCCTTCAAGTCGGCGGACCAGGTCCTGCTCTCGGGCGTCCAGGGCATCACCGACCTCATCACCACCCCGGGTCTGATCAACCTCGACTTCGCCGACGTCAAGTCCGTGATGTCCGAGGCCGGCTCGGCCCTGATGGGCATCGGCTCGGCCCGCGGCGACGACCGCGCGGTGGCCGCCGCCGAGATGGCGATCTCCTCGCCGCTGCTGGAGGCGTCCATCGACGGCGCCCGCGGCGTGCTGCTCTCCATCTCCGGCGGCTCCGACCTCGGTCTCTTCGAGATCAACGAGGCGGCGCAGCTGGTGAGCGAGGCGGCGCACCCCGAGGCGAACATCATCTTCGGCGCCGTCATCGACGACGCGCTCGGCGACGAGGTGCGGGTCACCGTCATCGCGGCCGGGTTCGACGGCGGACAGCCCCCGGCCCGCCGGGACAACGTCATCGGCGCCGCGTCCACGAAGCGCGAGGAGCCCGCCCCGGCTCCGGTCCGCGCCGCCGAGCCGGTCCGCCCGGCCTTCGGCGGACTCGGCACGGTCCCCCCGCGCGAGGAGCCCCCGGCCCCCGCCGAGGCGGCCCCGGTCGAGGTCCAGGCCCCCGCGCCGCAGGTCCCCACGGCCCGGCCGTACCAGGACAGCCCGGCCGAGGAACTGGATGTCCCGGACTTCTTGAAGTGACACCGGAGCAGCACCACGTGGGCGGCGCCCACTTCGCCTTCACCGACCGGTGGGGCGGAGTGAGCGCCGTTCCGTACGAAGAGCTCAACCTCGGCGGCGCGGTCGGAGACGACCCGGCCGCCGTTCTCGCGAACCGGGCCCTGGCCGCGCGGTCCCTGGGACTCGACCCGGACCGGGTGGTCTGGATGAACCAGGTGCACGGCCGGGACGTGGCGGTGGTCGACGGCCCCTGGGGGGACGCGGAGATCCCGGCCGTGGACGCGGTGGTGACCGCCCGGCGGGGGCTCGCCCTCGCCGTGCTCACTGCAGACTGCACCCCGGTCCTGCTGGCGGACCCCGTCGCCGGCGTCGTCGGGGCCGCCCACGCCGGACGGCCCGGGCTGGTCGCCGGGGTGGTGCCGGCGGCGGTGGAGGCGATGGTCTCCCTCGGCGCCGAGCCGGCGCGGATCGTCGCCCGTACCGGGCCCGCGGTCTGCGGGCACTGCTACGAGGTGCCGGCGCAGATGCGGGAGGCGGTGGCCGAAACGGTGCCCGCCGCCCGGGCCGAGACCAGCTGGGGGACACCGGCGGTCGACGTGGTCGCGGGGGTGCACGCCCAGCTCGCGGAGGCGGGGGTGGTGAACGGCCTCCGTTCTCCGGTCTGCACACTGGAGTCGCGGGACCACTTCTCGTACCGCCGTGACCGGGTGACCGGACGGCTTGCCGGATATGTCTGGTTGACGGAGCTTTCCCGGGGGGAGACCCCCGGATCCCCGGGGGAAAAGAAGAATGACGGATCGTAAGTCGGAGCTCGCCGAGAACCTGGCGCGGGTGGAGGAACGTATCTCGTCCGCGTGCGCGGCGGCCGGCCGCGGGCGGGAGGAGGTGACCCTCATCGTGGTCACCAAGACCTACCCCGCGAGCGACGTACGACTGCTGGCGGAGCTGGGCATCCGTCATGTTGCCGAGAACCGCGACCAGGATGCCGCCCCCAAGGCCGCGGCCTGTGCGGATCTGCCGCTCACCTGGCACTTCGTCGGCCAGTTGCAGACCAACAAAGTCCGTTCCGTGGCGGGATACGCGCACGTGGTGCAGTCCGTCGACCGGGCCCGGCTCGTGACCGCCCTCTCGGCGGCCGCGACGGGCGCCGGCCGCGAGATCGGCTGCCTCGTCCAGATCGCCCTCGACGCCGAGTCGGGCGAGCGGGGGACCCGGGGCGGTGCCGCACCGGAACAGCTCGCGGAGTTGGCGGACCTCGTCGCCGGGGCACCCGGACTGCGGATCGACGGACTGATGACCGTCGCACCGCTGTCCGGCCACTACGCGGGACGCGAACAAGCCGCCTTCGAGCGGTTGGTGGAATTGTCATCCCGCCTGCGCGCGGACCATCCGACTGCCACGATGGTGTCGGCCGGGATGAGTGCAGACCTGGAACAGGCCGTTGCGGCCGGTGCGACACATGTACGCGTCGGCACTGCGGTACTCGGCGCGAGACCCCGGCTCGGGTAACGTCGCGAAGAAAGTCGGACCACAGCAGAAAATATGGTCATTCCCGTCGATGAGCGGGCAGACCACGTGGATCGCGGGCAGTTGGTGACATTCGTGACACGGCGGCACCTGCGACAGGGCGATCCACCACAGAGCGGAGGACTCGGAGAATGGCCGGCGCGATGCGCAAGATGGCGGTCTACCTCGGCCTCGTGGAGGACGACCGGTACGACAACCCGGGGTACGACCCCGACGACGAGTTCGAGCCCGAGCCGGAGATGGAGCGGGCTCGGGAGCGGGATCGCCGACAGCAGCCCGTGCACCAGTCGCCCGTATCGGACGAACCGGTACGAGCCGTACAGCCTCCGGCCCAGCGGGAACCCATCCCAATTCCGGTGGAAAACGGACGTCCTGCGCGAATTGCCCCCGTGGCATCCATCACACCTGATCGCACGAACCTGGAGAAGAACGCCCCCGTGATCATGCCCAAGGTCGTCTCCGAGCGGGAGCCGTACCGCATCACGACACTGCACCCCCGGACCTACAACGAGGCCCGTACCATCGGGGAACACTTCCGTGAGGGCACTCCGGTGATCATGAATCTCACGGAGATGGACGACACGGATGCGAAGCGTCTCGTGGACTTCGCCGCCGGACTCGTGTTCGGTCTGCACGGCAGCATTGAACGCGTGACACAGAAGGTGTTCCTGCTGTCGCCTGCTAACGTCGATGTCACGGCGGAGGACAAGGCCCGCATCGCGGAGGGCGGGTTCTTCAACCAAAGCTAGACCGATCCGTCAGATACGGGACCGGGAACAGATCGGGAAACGGGGAGAGGGAAGCACGGGATGGGCATCGCGCTGCAGGTGGTCTACGTCGTGCTGATGTGCTTCCTGATCGTGCTGATCTTCCGACTGGTCATGGACTATGTGTTCCAGTTCGCACGTTCATGGACACCCGGCAAGGCGATGGTGGTCGTTCTGGAGGCCACCTACACTGTCACCGATCCACCGCTCAAGCTCCTTCGGCGGTTCATTCCGCCGTTGCGTCTCGGCGGCGTGGCACTCGACCTGTCCTTCTTCGTTCTGATGATCATCGTTTACATCCTCATCAGCTTCGTGAGCACCGCTGCGAGAAGCGTGTGAACGATGAGCTTCCCCGCACGCGCGGGGACGGTCCCGATACGGTCTTGCCGACTGCCGACGACTACGTAGAGGTGAAGAAGACATGCCGCTGACTCCCGAGGACGTGCGGAACAAGCAGTTCACGACCGTCCGCCTCCGAGAAGGCTATGACGAGGACGAGGTCGATGCCTTCCTCGACGAGGTCGAGTCCGAACTGACGCGCCTGCTGCGCGAGAACGAGGACCTGCGCGCCAAGCTGGCCGCCGCCACGCGCGCCGCCGCGCAGAACCAGCAGCAGCAGGGCATGCGCAAGCCCGAGCCCCAGGACCAGCGCGGCCCCGGCGCCCCCGTGCCCGCGGCCATATCCGGCCCGCCGCAGCAGCAGAACCCGCAGATGGGCCCGCCCCAGCTGCCGGGCGGCGCGCCGCAGCTCCCGCCGGGCCCCGGCGGCCAGGGCCAGCAGGGCCCCGGCCCGATGGGCGGCCCCATGGGCGGCCCCATGCAGCAGCACCCCATGGGCGGACCGCAGGGCATGGGCCAGCAGCCCATGCAGCAGCAGCAGTCGATGGGCGGCCAGAACCCGCTCGGCCAGCAGATGCAGCCCATGGGCCAGCAGATGCAGCCGATGGGTCAGCAGATGCAGCCCATGGGTCAGCCCATGCAGCAGATGCAGCAGCAGCCGCAGCTCCCGCAGCAGGGCCCCGGCGGCGACAGCGCCGCCCGCGTCCTGTCCCTGGCGCAGCAGACCGCCGACCAGGCGATCGCGGAGGCCCGTTCCGAGGCCAACAAGATCGTCGGCGAGGCCCGGTCGCGCGCCGAGGGCCTGGAGCGGGACGCCCGCGCCAAGGCCGACGCGCTGGAGCGGGACGCGCAGGAGAAGCACCGCGTCGCGATGGGCTCCCTGGAGTCCGCCCGCGCCACGCTGGAGCGCAAGGTCGAGGACCTGCGGGGCTTCGAGCGTGAGTACCGTACGCGTCTGAAGTCCTACCTGGAGTCGCAGCTGCGCCAGCTGGAGACCCAGGCGGACGACTCCCTGGCCCCGCCGCGCAACCCGGCCGGTCCCGCGCTGCCCCCGTCGCCGTCGCCCTCGATGGCTCCGGCCGGTGCGATGGGCCACTCCATGGGCGGCCCCTCCATGGGCGGTCCGTCCATGGGCGGTCCCTCCCCGATGGGTGCCGGTCCGTCCTACGGCGGCCAGCAGCAGATGTCCCCGGCGATGACCCAGCCGATGGCTCCGGTGCGGCCGGCTGCGCCGCAGCCGATGCAGGCGCCGTCGCCGATGCGGGGCTTCCTGATCGACGAGGACGACAACTAAGCGCCGCCGCGCAGTCGGCAGTCACGGGCCGGGCCCGGTTCCCCTGAGGGGGCACCGGGCCCGGCCCGTTCCCGTATCCGCCGCTGCCCTGGCCGGGCGGGGCTGGGTTCGGCTTCGGGTGGGGCGGTGCCCCTCCGGGGGCTCTCCCCGGCTCGGCGCGTGCGGGTGGGTCGCGACGAGGCGGCCCAGGTTGCGCGCTCGTCCTGCGGGGAGCCCCCGGAGTGTCCCCGCCCCACGGCACCGGGGTGGGTGGCGGGCGGGTGCCGCTGGTGGGGGGCGCTGATGCCCTCGCCCTGTCCGGGGCGGGTCGTGGATGTGCCGGGGTGGGGGTGTGGGGACGGTGGGGGGGGGTGTCCCCGCAGGACGAGCGCGCACCGCCGAGCACGGCCGAGACCCGGGGTACCGCGCGAGCCGAGGAGATACCCCCCCCGGCGGCCCCGCACCCCCACCCCCGGCTCCGACCCCGCCCGGGAACACCACCCCAGCCCCGCCGGCGCTTGAGGCGCGGCCACCGGCCCGCAGACGCGAACGGCCCGCCCCCCCCCGGGAGGGGAGGGGGCGGGCCGTTGCGGTGCGGGCTACGCCTTGCGGAGGCGGAACGTCAGGGACAGGGACTCGTCCGTGAAGGGGTCGCCGTAGGCGGCGTCGGCTTCGGCCTCGCCGGACGCGAAGTCCGTGGCGAGCACCTCGTCCGCGATGAGGCCGGCATGGTCCGTCAGGGCCGTCACGACCTCCGGGTCCGAGGAGGACCACCGCAGCGCGATCCGGTCCGCCACGTCGAGGCCGGAGTTCTTCCGGGCCTCCTGGATCAGGCGGATCGCATCACGGGCCAGGCCCGCCAGCCGCAGCTCCGGGGTGATCTCCAGGTCCAGGGCGACCGTCGCGCCCGAGTCGGACGCCACCGACCAGCCCTCGCGCGGGGTCTCCGTGATGATGACCTCCTCGGGGGTGAGGGTGACCGGCTCGCCGTTCACCTCCACCGAGGCCTCGCCGGAGCGGAGGGCCAGGGACAGCGCCGCCGCGTCGGCCGCGGCCACCGCCTTCGCCACGTCCTGGACGCCCTTGCCGAAGCGCTTGCCCAGCGCGCGGAAGTTCGCCTTCGCCGTGGTGTCCACCAGGGACCCGCCGACCTCCGAGAGGGAGGCCAGGGAGGAGACGTTCAGCTCCTCCGTGATCTGGGCCTGGAGCTCCGGGGACAGCGCGTCGAAGCCCACCGCGCCGACCAGCGCCCGCGAGAGCGGCTGGCGGGTCTTCACGCCCGACTCCGCGCGGGTCGCCCGGCCGAGCTCCACCAGGCGGCGGACCAGCTGCATCTGCTGGGAGAGGGTCGGGTCGATCGCCGAGGTGTCCGCCGTCGGCCACGTCGACAGGTGCACCGACTCCGGGGCGTCGGGGGTGACCGGGACCACCATGTCCTGCCAGACCCGCTCCGTGATGAACGGGGTCAGCGGGGCCAGCAGCCGGGTGACCGTCTCGACCACGTCGTGCAGGGTGCGCAGCGCGGCCGCGTCGCCCTGCCAGAAGCGGCGGCGCGAACGGCGGACGTACCAGTTGGACAGGTCGTCCACGAAGGCGGAGAGGAGCTTGCCGGCCCGCTGGGTGTCGTAGGCCTCCATCGCCCCGGTGACCTCGGAGACGAGGGCGTGGAGTTCCGAGAGGAGCCAGCGGTCGAGGACCGTGCGGTCCGCCGGGGCCGGGTCGGCCGCCGAGGGCGCCCAGTTCGACGTACGGGCGTACAGCGCCTGGAAGGCGACCGTGTTCCAGTACGTGAGGAGGGTCTTGCGGACGACCTCCTGGATCGTGCCGTGGCCCACGCGGCGGGCCGCCCACGGGGAGCCGCCGGCCGCCATGAACCAGCGGACCGCGTCCGCGCCGTGCTGGTCCATGAGCGGGATCGGCTGGAGGATGTTGCCCAGGTGCTTGGACATCTTGCGGCCGTCCTCGGCGAGGATGTGGCCGAGGCAGACCACGTTCTCGTACGAGGACTTGTCGAAGACGAGGGTGCCGACCGCCATCAGCGTGTAGAACCAGCCGCGCGTCTGGTCGATGGCCTCCGAGATGAACTGCGCCGGGTAGCGCTTCTCGAAGATCTCCTTGTTCTTGTACGGGTAGCCCCACTGCGCGAACGGCATCGAGCCCGAGTCGTACCAGGCGTCGATGACCTCGGGCACGCGGACCGCTTCGAGGGAGCAGCCCTCGTGCGTGCAGGTGAAGGTGACGTCGTCGATGTACGGGCGGTGCGGGTCCAGGGCGGAGTGGTCCTGGCCGGACAGCTCGGAGAGCTCGGCGCGCGAGCCGACGCACGTGAGGTGGTTCTCCTCGCAGCGCCAGATCGGCAGGGGGGTGCCCCAGTAGCGGTTGCGGGAGAGCGCCCAGTCGATGTTGTTGTTCAGCCAGTCGCCGAAGCGGCCCTGCTTGACGGAGTCCGGGAACCAGTTGGTCTTCTCGTTCTCCCGCAGCATCGCATCCTTGACGGCGGTGGTGCGGATGTACCAGGACGGCTGCGCGTAGTAGAGCAGGGCCGTGTGGCAGCGCCAGCAGTGCGGGTAGCTGTGCTCGTAGGCGATGTGCTTGAAGAGCCGGCCGCGCGCGTCGAGGTCGGCGGTCAGCTTCTCGTCGGCCTTCTTGAAGAAGACGCCGCCCACCAGGGGGACCTCCTCTTCGAAGGTGCCGTCGGGGCGCACCGGGTTCACGACGGGCAGGCCGTACGAGCGGCAGACCGCGAGGTCGTCGGCGCCGAAGGCGGGGGACTGGTGGACCAGACCCGTGCCGTCCTCGGTCGTGACGTACTCGGCGTTCACGACGTAGTGGGCGGGCTCGGGGAACTCGACCAGCTCGAAGGGGCGCTCGTACGTCCAGCGCTCCATCTCCTTGCCCGTGAAGGTCTCGCCGGTGGCCTCCCAGCCCTCGCCGAGGGACTTCTCCAGCAGCGGCTGGGCGACGACCAGCTTCTCCTCGCCATTGGTGGCGACGACGTAGGTGACCTCGGGGTGCGCGGCGACCGCCGTGTTGGACACCAGGGTCCACGGGGTGGTCGTCCAGACCAGCAGCGCCGCCTCGCCCGCGAGCGGGCCGGAGGTCAGCGGGAAGCGGACGTAGACGGAGGGGTCCACGACCGTCTCATAGCCCTGGGCCAGCTCGTGGTCGGACAGGCCGGTGCCGCAGCGGGGGCACCAGGGGGCGACCCGGTGGTCCTGGGTGAGCAGACCCTTGTTGAAGATCTCCTTCAGCGACCACCACACGGACTCGACGTACTCGGGGTCCATGGTCCGGTAGGCGTCGTCCAGGTCGACCCAGTAGCCCATGCGGGTCGTGAGCTCGGCGAACGCGTCGGTGTGGCGGGTCACGGACTCGCGGCACTTGGCGTTGAACTCGGCGATGCCGTACGCCTCGATGTCCTGCTTGCCGTTGAAGCCCAGCTCCTTCTCGACGGCGAGCTCGACGGGCAGGCCGTGGCAGTCCCAGCCGGCCTTGCGGGCCACGTGGTAGCCGCGCATGGTGCGGAAGCGGGGGAAGACGTCCTTGAAGACGCGGGCCTCGATGTGGTGCGCGCCGGGCATGCCGTTCGCGGTGGGCGGGCCCTCGTAGAAGACCCACTCGGGGCGGTCCTCGGACTGCTCCAGGGTCTTGGCGAAGGTCTTGCTCTCGCGCCAGAAGTCGAGGACGGCGTGCTCAAGGGCAGGCAGGTCGACCTGGGCGGGTACCGGGCGGTACTGCGGCGGTGTGGTCATGAGGCTGAACTCTTCCTCCGGCGGGGTGTCACTTCCGTCCGGAGGGACGAGAGCCGACTGCTGCTCCCGCGGTACCACCCTCCTTGGCCGCCGGACGGATCCGGTGGCCCCCTCATTGGGGTGCGAAGCCGGTTCTACTCGCCCTGCGGGGGACCCGCGGCTTTCTTCCGGCGGCTCAGGGGTGATCCTTCACGTCGCGCTCGCCCCCGGGCTCTCACCGTCCCCGGGTCGCTCCTGGCTGCGTCCGACGCTACTCGTCCCCGTCCATGCCTTTCGCTGGGGCCAGTGTACGGGTGCGGGGGGTGCTCGGCAGACCGGTTTACGGGGGCCCCTGCGGGGCCCGCGGCCACGGCGTGGCGGGGGTGCGGCCGGGGGACCCGGCACGGGACCGGGGCGGGGCCGGGAGTGACCCGAACGGGCCATCGGGGCCGACGCGGCATCGGGTGGGGCAGGAGGGGCGGATTACCGGGCCTCCGGATGGGCACAACGGATGCAGGTTGACCTCGACGGATGCGTGCCCCGTTGCCGCGGGGGCGGAGCCGATTTATCGTTCCGGCACGATTCGCGAGCAATATCACAGTATGTGAAGGGGCCGCGGCCATGGTGGCGAAGAAGACAGCGGTCTCCGGGGACCCGGCTCCCGCCGAGAAGGCGACGGCGGCCCGTAGGACGGCCGCCGAGAAGGCTCCGGCGAAGAAGGCATCGGCGAAGAAGTCGGCCGCGGCCGAGAAGGCTCCGGCCGAGAAGGCGACCGCGGCCGGGAAGAAGACGGCCGCAGTCAAGAAGACGACCGCCGTCGAGAAGCGGACGGCCACGGCCAAGAAGGCCGCGGCCGAGGGGGCGGCGCATGCCGCGAAGAAGACTGGAGTCCGGAACGTGGTTGCCAAGAAGAGCACCGGCGCGGCGCGGAAGACGGCCGCGGCCGCCACGAGCGGGCTTCCCAAGACCCGGGTCACGGCGGCGGCCGCCGCCCCCGGTGAGCTCGCGGTACGGCCCGGGGAGGACCCCTGGACGACCCAGGAGGTCGAGGACGCCCGCGCGGAGCTGGTGTCGGAGGTGCTGCGGCTGCGCGCCGAACTCGACGCCTCCGAGGTGGCCATCTCCGGCCTGATGCGGGACTCGGGCGACGGAGCCGGCGACGACCAGGCCGACACGGGAACCAAGAACATCACGCGGGAGTCGGAGCTCGCGCTCGCGGCCAACGCCAGCTCGATGCTGGAGCAGACCGAGCGGGCACTGGAACGGCTGGAGGCCGGCACGTACGGGCTCTGCGAGAACTGCGGCCGGCCCATCGGCAAGGCCAGGATGCAGGCCTTCCCGCGGGCCACCCTGTGCGTGGACTGCAAGCAGAAGCAGGAGCGGCGGCACTAGGCGGTACCGGCGGCCGCCGGGCGGCGGTACCGGGCGGTGCGGCGGCGGGTGACGGGAAAGGCGGGAGGCGGGGCAGGCGGTGTGCGGGGGCCCTGACGTACCCTCGTCTGGTCAGGGTCCAGGAGAAGCCTGGGTCGGCTAGTTCGAGGGACTCACGTGGCAGAGGCGGAGCGCATCATCGGTACGCCGGAGGTCGGGGACGACGCCCAGCCGGAGTCGGCCGCGCCCAAGGGGCGTCGGCGGATCGCGGCTCTGCTCGTCGTGGCGGTGCTCGCCTACCTGCTGGACCTCGGCACCAAGATGCTGGTCGTGGCGAAGCTGGAGCACCAGCCGCCGATCGAGATCATCGGTGACCTGCTGAAGTTCGAGGCGGTCCGCAACCCGGGGGCCGCCTTCGGGTTCGGCGAGGCCTTCACCATCATCTTCACCGGCATCGCCGCGGCCGTGATCGTGGTGATCGTGCGGCTGGCCCGCAAGCTCTACAGCCTGCCGTGGGCCATCGCCCTGGGCCTGCTGCTGGGCGGTGCGCTGGGCAACCTGACCGACCGGATCTTCCGTTCGCCCGGCGTGTTTCGCGGGGCGGTCGTCGACTTCATCGCACCGGCCCACTTCGCCGTCTTCAACATCGCCGACTCGGCGATCGTGTGCGGCGGCATCCTCATCGTGCTGCTGTCGTTCAAGGGCCTGGACCCGGACGGCACCGTCCACAAGGACTGATCGAAGCGCTGATCGCGGGACGGCCCGTCCGCCCCGTCCTGCATACTCGACGGGTGAGTACGATTCCCGAGATCCGCACCCTGCCCGTTCCCGATGGCCTCGAAGGCGAGCGCGTCGACGCCGCCATCGCCCGCATGTTCGGTTTTTCCCGGACCAAGGCGGCCGAGCTGGCGGCCGAGGGGAAGGTGTCGGTCGACGGCAGCGTTGTCGGGAAGTCCGAGCGCGTGCACGGCGGCGCCTGGCTCGAGGTCGAGATGCCCGCGCCCCCGCGGCCGGTCGAGGTCGTGGCCGAGCCGGTGCCGGGCATGGAGATCGTCCACGACGACGACGACATCGTCGTCATCATGAAGCCGGTGGGCGTCGCCGCCCACCCGAGCCCCGGCTGGACCGGCACCACGGTCATCGGTGGCCTCGCCGCCGCGGGCTACCGCATCTCCACCTCCGGCGCCTCCGAGCGCCAGGGCATCGTGCACCGCCTCGACGTCGGCACGTCCGGCCTGATGGCCGTCGCCAAGTCCGAGCGCGCGTACACCTCGCTGAAGAACCAGTTCCGCGAGCGGGTCGTGGACAAGCGCTACCACGCGCTGGTGCAGGGCCACCCGGACCCGATGAGCGGCACCATCGATGCGCCGATCGGCCGCCACCCGAGCGCGGACTACAAGTGGGCGGTGATCCAGGACGGCAAGGCCTCCGTCACCCACTACGACCTGATCGAGGCCTTCCGCGCCGCCTCGCTGCTGGACATCAAGCTGGAGACGGGCCGTACGCACCAGATCCGCGTGCACATGTCCGCCCACCGCCACCCGTGCGTCGGCGACCTGACCTACGGCGCCGACCCGACCGTCGCGAAGCGGCTCGGGCTCACCCGCCAGTGGCTGCACGCGGTCCGGCTGGGCTTCGAGCACCCCGCGGACGGGCAGTGGGTGGAGTTCGAGAGCACCTACCCGGCCGACCTGCAGCACGCCCTCGACGTGATCCGCGCCGAGAGCGAGTAGCAGTCGGGGCCCGCGGCCCGCGGCCCCGGTCCCCGTACGCGAGCCCGACACGCGGCCGCGGCCGCGGGTCTGACCGCCGCGGCCCGGCGCGGCGGACTGGCAGGGTGGGGGAGTGGATCAGCTTGCTCTGCTGTTCGTGCTCCTGCTCGGGGCCGTGGTCATGGTGCCCCTCGGGGACCGGCTGGGGCTGCCCGCGCCCGTTCTGATGACCCTCGGCGGGGTCGTCCTCGCGCTGGTGCCGGCCGTGCCGGAGGTCGAGGTGCGGCCCGAGTTCATCCTGCCGCTGGTGCTGCCACCGCTGCTGTACGCCTCCGTGCAGCGGACCTCGTGGCGCCAGTTCGCCGCCAACGTACGGCCCATCCTGCTGCTGGCCGTGGCCCTGGTGTTCGTCACGACCGCCGCCGTGGCCGCCGTCGCCCACTCCGTGGTTCCCGCGCTGCCGATCGCCGCCGCCGTCGCGCTCGGCGCGCTCGTCGCGCCGCCCGACCCGGTCGCCGCCACGGCCGTCGCCGGATCGCTCGGGCTGCCCCGCCGCATGGTCTCGATCCTGGAGGGCGAGGGGCTCTTCAACGACGTGACCGCGATCGTGCTCTACCACGTGGCGATCGCCGCGGCCGTCAGCGGCAGCTTCTCCTGGCCCGACGCGCTCGGGGAGTTCGTGCTGTCCGCCGTCGTCGCCGTGGCGGTCGGGCTCGCCCTCGGCTGGACCACCAACCGGCTGATGGGCCGGCTCGGCGACGCCACCCTCCAGATCGGGCTGACCCTGCTCGTGCCCTTCGTCTCGTACACGGTCGCCGAGGAGCTCCACGGGTCCGGGGTGCTGGCCGTGCTGACGACGGCCCTGTTCCTCGCCGAGTACGCCTCCGACGCCGACGACGTGCTGGGGCGGCTGGCCGGGCACACCTTCTGGGAGGTCGTGGACACGCTCGTCACCGGCGTGGCCTTCGGGCTGATCGGGCTGGAGCTGCACAACGTCTTCGGGACGGCGCAGGAGCGCGCGTGGGAGATGGCCGGCTGGGCGGCGGTCGTCGTCGCGGTGGTCGTCGGCGTACGGCTGGCCTGGCTGCTGCCGGCGGGCTGGCTCGCGAAGAAGCTGCACCAGCGGCGCGACTACGACGAGGAGATCCCGCTGAGCTGGCGGGAGAGCGTGGTGATGTGGTGGGCGGGGATGCGCGGGGTGGCCTCGGTCGCCCTGGCCCTGGCCATTCCCCTGGAGACTGCCTCCGGCGAACCCTTCCCGGCGCGCGACGAGATCATCTTCATCGCCTTCGCGGTGATCATGGTGACCCTGGTGTGCCAGGGGCTCACCCTGCCGTGGCTGGTGCGGCGCCTCGGCGTGGAGGAGGACACCGACGCGCGGCGCGACGCCGAGCGGCAGCTGGCGATCCGCGCCGCCAGGGCCGCGAAGCGGCGGCTGAAGGAGATCGAGGAGGTCGAGGAGCTGCCGGAAGACCTGATCGAGCAGCTGACCCGGCGCGCGTACGACGTCGGGGCCAGGATCAGCCCGGACATGGTGGACGAGGAACGGCGCGAGGCGTACGCGCAGCGCGTGCAGCGCCTCCACGACGTCCAGCGGATCCAGCGGGAGATGATGTCGGCCGCCCGCCACGAGGTCCTGGCCGCCCGCAGCGAGCCCGGCTCCGACCCGGAGGTCGTCGACCGGGTGCTGCGCCACCTCGACGTCCGCAGCCTGCGCGCGCCCTAAGCCGCCGGCCGGGTGACCAGGCGTTCCAGGCCGCGGAGGAAGCGGACGTAAGGGGACCATCGCGCCGGGCGGGCGACCGTGCCCGTGCAGGCCAGTTCGGCGCGGTCCAGGCTGTCCTCCAGCACGGCATCGTGCCCCGCGCGGTAGGCCAGCGGCCAGGTGAGGCGGCTGACACCGCTGACGTTCATCGCGAGCGTGTGCCGCAGCACGGTCCGCTCCGCGTCCACCGGCAGCACGGTGAACTCGTGGAAGCCGTGGAACCCGCGGGGCCCGGTGAAGGCGAAGCGCACCCAGGTGCCCGGCACGTACGCGGCCACCGTGTAGCGGACCGGGCCGTGGCCGCCCGCCGCCCCGACGGCCAGGGGGCGGTCGAGCTCCATCTCCTCCCACAGCTGGTGCGGCCACAGCCGGTCGTCCTCCCCGCCGGACAGCGTGTCGATGAGTGCGCCGACCCGGTCCGGCCCGGCCGTCAGCAGGCGTTCGTGCACGTTGAAGACGCCCATCGGTCCTCCCCATTTCGCGTTATTAGAGATGGGTCTCTAATAATCTGGAGGGTACTCTCTGATTCATGGCGAGACCACCCCGCTTCGACACCGAGCAGATCCTCGACGCCGCCGTGCGGCTGGCCGCCTCGGCCGGCCCGGCCGGCGTGACCATGTCCGCCGTCGCCCAGGCGATCGGCGCACCCAGCGGTTCGATGTACCACCGGTTCGCCGGGCGGGCGGCGCTGCTCGCCGAGGTGTGGCTGCGCACGGTGGAGCGGTTCCAGGAGGGCTACTTCGCCGCCCTCGGCGGCGACGCCGACGTACTCCGGGGCGCCTGCGCGGCCGCCCGCCACGTCGTCGCATGGAGCCGTGCCCAGCCCGAGGAGGCCGCCCTGCTCCTCTACGGCGCTGCGGAGTTCGGTCGCGCCGACTGGTCCGAGGAGCACACCCGGCGCGCCGACTCCGGCAACGAGCGCGTGTACGCCGCCCTCGGCGACCTCGCCGCGGCTCTCGGGGCCGAGGGCGACCGCGGCCGGGAGCGGGTCGCCCTCGCCCTGATCGACCTGCCGCTCTCGGTCGTCCGCCGGCACCTGCGCGCCGGCGGGGCGCTGCCCCCGCACGCCGAGGACCTCGCCGAGGAGTGTGCGGCCGCGCTGCTCGCCGGCCCTTAGGCCGTCTCCTCCGGGGCGGGGGGTGCGGGGGACGTCGCGATGCGGGGGAGGGCGTAGGGGTGGTGGGCCGCCAGCCAGGTGATCAGCCGTTCACGGACCGCGCAGCGCAGGGTCCAGAGGTCGTCGGCGTCCTTGGCCGTGACCACGCCGCGGACCTGGACGGTGTGCGGTGTGGTGTCCGTCACGGCCAGGCCGCCGCCGCGGCCGTCCCATTCGGGCAGTTCCGCGAGGATCTGCCCGAACCGCTCCCGCATCAGGTCCATGGGTGCGCTGTGGTCCAGGTGCCAGAAGACCGTTCCGGTCATCTGCGCGCCGCCGCGCGACCAGTTCTCGTACGGCTTGCTCGTGAAATACGACACAGGCATCGTGATGCGGCGTTCGTCCCAGGTACGGACGGTCAGGAAGGTCAGGGTGATCTCCTCGACCCGGCCCCACTCCTTGTCGACGACCACCGTGTCGCCGATGCGGACGGTGTCGCCGAAGGCGATCTGGAGCCCGGCGAAGAGGTTGCTCAGCGAGGACTGGGCGGCGATGCCCGCCACGATGCCGAGGACGCCCGCGGAGGCCAGCATCGAGGCGCCGACCGCGCGCATCGGGGGGAAGGTCAGCAGCATCGCCGCGACGGCGACCACGACCACCACCGCCGTGACCACCCGCTGGATCAGCGTGACCTGGGTGCGCACCCGGCGGACCCGGGCCTCGTCCGCGGTCGCCGCGGCGTAGCGCGCGTAGGTGGAGTCGACGGCGGCCGTCGCGATGCGCACCGCCAGCCAGGCCGCCGAGGCGATGAGGACCAGGGTGAGGAAGCGGCCGACGCCGACGGGATGGTCGGGCAGGATTCCCGCCCGGCGGTAGGAGCCCCGCAGGAGGGACGTGCACAGCACCACCTGGAAGGGGAGCCGGCAGCGGCGCAGCAGTTCCCACAGCGGGGTCTCGGGGTGCCGGGCGTCGGCCCGGCGCAGCAGCAGGTCGAGCAGCCAGCCCGCGATCAGGGTGGCGACCAGCGCGCCGCCGATGACCGTCACGGGGCGCAGGAAGTTCTCCGTCTCCATGGGGATGAACGTAGCGGGAAGCCGCGGCGCACCGGGGTCGGCGACGGCTGGCACGATGGAGGCATGAACATCATGCTTTTCCACTCGACGTACGGGCTGCGGCCCGCGGTGCAGGCGGCGGCCGACCGGCTGCGCGCGGCCGGTCACCAGGTCCAGGTGCCGGACCTCTTCGAGGGGCGCACCTTCGAGACCGTCGAGGAGGGCATGGCCCACCAGGACGAGATCGGCCGTGACGAGCTGCTGAAGCGGGCGGTGCTGGCCGCGGCCCCGCACTCCGACGGGGGCCTGGTCTACGCGGGCTTCTCCTTCGGCGGTTCGCTCGCCCAGCACTTGGCGCTGGCCGACGCGAAGGCGCGCGGGCTGCTCCTCCTGCACGGGACGGCGGACCTGGAGGACGGCGCGTCGGTGGACGGGCTCCCGGTGCAGCTGCACATCGCCGACCCGGACCCCTTCGAACCGCACGACTGGCTGACGGCCTGGTACCTGCGGATGCAGCGGGCCGGGGCGGACGTCGAGGTGCACAGCTACCCCGGCGCCGGGCACCTGTTCACCGATCCGGACCTCGACGACTACGACGCCGAGGCCGCGGAGCAGGCCTGGACGGCCGCGATCGGCTTCCTCGACAGCCTGTAGCGGCGCGGGACATGTGCAAGCGGAAGGGCCCGGCCCGGCGGATGCCGGGCCGGGCCCTCCTCGTCGCCGGGGTCAGCCCGCCCGGTAGGCGGTCCAGCTGCTGCTCATGCGGGCCACCTGGCCCGCGGTGAACTGGTACATGCAGGAGTCGTACGTGTAGTCCATGAAGTTGCGGATCGGGTCCGCGCCGGGCTTGCTGGCGCAGCTGTCGCGCCCGGTCGGGCACTCGTACGCGGCGCTCTTCTCGGCCGGGGTGTCGGAGACGTAGTCGCCGTTGCCGTTACAGCCGCCCTGGAAGGTGTGGTACAGCCCGAGCCAGTGGCCGACCTCGTGGGTGGCGGTGTCGCCCTCGTTGTAGTTGGCGGAGGAGCCGCCGGGCAGCGAGCTGTCGAGCACGACCACGCCGTCCATCTTCGGGCTGGAGGCGTAGGAGGTCGGGAAGGTCGCCCAGCCCAGCAGGCCGCCGGAGAGCTTGGCGGTGTAGAAGTTGAGTGCGCCCGGGCCGCCCTTGCGCAGGGTGTTCTTCATGTCCTTCTCGGCCTGGGAGCCGGAGGCCAGGTTGTACCAGGAGGCGTTGTCCGTGTAGTCGGTCGACGCCAGGGTGAACTGGAAGTTCGTGTTGACGTTGCCGGTGCCCTGGCCGCCGTAGGCCGCGTTGAGGACCGCGAGCTGCTTGCCGACGTCCGTGGACGTGAGCTTGCCGGTGGTGCCCGAGTGGATGACGTGGAAGTACACGGGGATGTTCACGACGGCCTCGGCCGCGGCGAGGCTGCGCTGCGGCTGGTTCTTGAGGGCCTTGTCCAGCTTCGACTTGAGGTCGGCGTCCATGGCCTTGGCCTGCGCGTCGGTGAGCTCGTTCGGCTCGTCCGCGTGCTCGTCGTGGGCACGGGTCACGCGGGCGTTGGCGGGGGCGGCGGCCTCGTCGGCGCACGCCTCGGCGGGGGTCTTGGCGGCCGCGAGCGTGGTGGGGGCGGCAAGCGGGGTGAAGGCCAGGGTTCCGGCCAGGACCGCCGTGCTCATCAGGCGGCGGCGGAGAAGGGGGGATATGCGGGCAGGCGCGCGCACGTGTGCTCCTCGCGAGTGGGGGTGGTGGGGGGTGGTGGCCTGAAGGATCTTCTTCAGCTGGCGCGAAGCTTATGTGTGCATGACATATTCAGGTCAAGAGCCTTACGTAAAAGATTTGTTGCCGAGAACGCACAAGGGGCGCCTGGTATGTACCAGGCGCCCCTTGTGGCAGAAGAATTGACGGTCAATCAGGCGATCAGCGAACGGGCTGGTAGGACCGCTCCACCTTCTGTGTCCCGTTCAGGGTCCGGTAGGAGCGGGACCATGCGGAGGTCGCGTCGGGCCGGCGCTTGTCGGATATGACGTAGTAGTCCATCTGCGAGCGCTCCGGTGTCACGTCCAGCACGCCGTAGCCGTGCGCGTCCATGTCGAGCCACTTCACGTGCCAGTTGGCGGCCTTGATGGCGGTTTCCGCCGCCAGCGAGACCGTGTCGGGCAGGACGTGCAGGATGTCGTCGAGGTTGTCGGAGGTCACCGACGTGACGACGAACTCGGTCGCGGCCGTGCCCGAGCCCGGGTAGGTGGCCATGTTCACCGGGACCTCGTTCGCCCAGGCCATGTGGATGTCGCCGGTCAGGAACACGGTGTTCTTGACGTTGCGGTCCTTCAGATGGCCCAGCAGTTCCTTGCGGTCGTCCGTGTACCCGTCCCACTGGTCCACGTTGATCGCGATACCGCCCTCGGGCAGGCCGAGCAGCTTGGCGAGCGGCCCCAGCAGGTGCGCGGGAAGCGAGCCGAAGGCCACCGGCGAGATCATCACCGAGGTGCCGACCAGCTTCCAGGTCGCGTTCGATCCGGCCAGGCCCGACTTGAGCCAGTCCAGCTGGGCGCGCCCGGTGAGGGTGCGCTCGGGGTCGTCCACCGCACCGCTGCCCACCTTGGCCTGCTGCGAGCGGAAGGAGCGCAGGTCCAGCAGGTGGAGGTCGGCGAGGGTGCCGAAGCGCAGCCTGCGGTAGACGGTGCCCGCGGTGGAGGTCCGTACCGGCATCCACTCGAAGTACGCCTGCTTGGCGGCCTCCGCGCGGGCGGCCCAGTCGCCCTCGGCCCCCGGGGTGTGGTTCTCGGCGCCGCCGGCCCACATGTCGTTCGCGAACTCGTGGTCGTCCCAGATGGCGATGACCGGGTGCGCGTGGTGCAGGGCCTGGAGGTCCGCGTCCGTCTTGTACTTGCCGTGCCGGGCGCGGTAATCGGCCAGCGAGACGATCTCGTGCTGCGGCTCGTGCCGGCGCACGGTGTACTTGGCCTCCGGGTAGCCCCCGGAGGCGTACTCGTAGATGTAGTCGCCCAGGTGCAGGACCGCGTGCAGGTCCGTGCGGGCGGCCAGGTGGCGGTAGGCCGAGAACCAGCCGGACTCCCAGTTGGCGCACGAGACCACGCCGAAGCGGACCCCCGGGGTCGTCACGTCGTGGCCGGGGGTGGTCAGCGTGCGCCCCACGGGGGAGACGGCCGAGCCCGCGGTGAACCGGTACCAGTACGGCGTCTGCGGCTGGAGCCCCCGAACGTCCACCTTGACCGTGTGGTCGGTGGCGGCGCCCGCCGTGACGGTTCCCCCGGCCACGACGCGGGAGAAGGCCCGGTCGGAGGCCACCTCCCAGCCCACCTGGACGGCGGCGCCGAGCCCGGAGCCGGGGACGGCCTCGGGGGTCGGGGTGACGCGCGTCCACAGCAGGACGCCGTCGGGCAGGGGGTCGCCGGAGGCGACGCCGTGCAGGAAGGCGGGCGCGGCGCCCGCCGCATGGGCGGTTCCGGCGCCCAGCGTGGCGAGGGGGGCCAGCGTGGCCGTGGCCGCCGCGGCGAGAACGACGGTACGGCGGCGGGGTGTTGCCGCGGCCGGGTGAGGGGTGAGATGACTGGTCACGGATGGTCATATTACCGACGGGTACACCCCTGGGAACAGACGTCGGAATGCAACGAGCGGGCGAACTCTGGGAGTTCGCCCGCTCGTCGGTGCGGCCGGTCCGGAAGACTGTCCTCCCGGTATGCCCGGGATCAGCCCTGCAAGGCCTTGTCGATCGCGGCCGTGAACGCCTCCGGCGTCTGCGGGGTGTCGATCTTCTTGCCGTCCATCTTCAGCGTCGGCGTGCCCTTCACCCCGGACTTGTCGAACGCCTTCGACATCTCCAGCGCCCACCGGTCGTAGGTGCCGTCCTCGACGGCCTTCTTGAACTCGGCGTTGCCCTTGAGCGCCGGAACGGTGTCCGCGACCTTCAGCAGGTAGTCGTCCTTGGCGAAGCTGTCGACGGTCTCCTCGGGGTGCTGCTCCTTGGAGTACAGCGCCCCCTTGTACTCCAGGAAGGCCTCCGGGCTGACGTTCAGCGCGGCGCCCAGCGCGCTCAGCGCGTTCTTCGAGCCCTCGCCCTTGACCGCGTTGTCGATGAAGGTGGCGCCGAAGTACTGGAGCTTGTACTTGCCCGCCTCGACGTCCTTCTTGATCTGCTCGCCCGAGGACTGCTCGAAGGAGGCGCACGCGGGGCAGCGCGAGTCCTCGTACAGCTCCAGGGTCTTCTTCGCGTCGGCCTTGCCGACGACGACCGTGGTGCCGTCGTCGCCCGTGGTGTTCTTCGGCTTGACCAGCTCGGCCTTGGCGGCCTTCTCCCAGTGGTCGGGCTCGTTGGCCTTCATGACGCCGTAGGCGATGCCGCCGGCCAGACCCAGGGCGGCCACGACGCCGACGCCGACTATGACCTGCCGGCGGATCCTGTCCTTCTTGGCCTGCGCCTCGCGCTCGGCCCGCAGCCGCTCGCGGGCCGCCGCCTTGTTCGCCTGGCTGTTGCGTGAACTCATCGTGATCTCCGTGGTGTGTGACATGGGGAAGGGACTGCCGTACGTGCGTCAGGCGCGCGCGAGCGCACCGAGCACGGGAGGTCCCCGCCGTCCCACGGAGTGTGCGGGGAAGCGCGTACGGGCCCCGGCTCCCGCCGTGACCGGGCGCAGCGCCCGCCGCGCCGGCTCGCGGGCCCCCGCCACCGCGGCAGCCGCCAGCAGCAGCGGCCGGAACGCGAAGGCGGCCACCGCCCGCAGCAGCCGGCCCAGCGCCCGCTCGCCGTGGCGCAGCCAGGCGGCGGCGAGCAGCCCCACCGAGACGTGCGCGCCGAGCAGCAGCCACGGCGTGTACGGACCGGGCGAGGCCAGCAGCGCGGCCGCGTCGGCGGCGGGCCCGGTCACCTCGGTCAGCGGCCCGCCCACCGGCGTGCCCCCGCACAGCTCCTCCAGGCCCATGGCGCGCAGCGGCCCCGAGACGGGGCCGCCGGCCGGTCCGTAGCAGAGGTGCTGGCCCGCGGTGAAGACGGTGTCGGCGGCCAGCTCCAGCGGCACGAGCAGCCCCGCGATCGGGCCGAAGCCGCGCTCGCGGCCCGCGAGCGCGTAGGCGATGGCGAACACACCCGCGAAGGCCCCGCCCACCAGCGCGGGCGGCAGCGGGACCTGGGACATCAGGACATGCGACCCGGACGAGAGCAGCACGACGACCGCGCTGAACAGCGCGGCCCGCAGCCCTCTGAGTCCCGTCCCGGAAAAGTCCATCCCGGCGAGTGTGCCACGTGTTCCTGTGGAGGCCGGTTCAGGGGGTGAGACGCCCGTTGCGGAACAGGTCCACGAAGATCTGGTGGTCGGCGCGCGCCCGGGCCCCGTACGCGTGCGCGAAGTCGACCAGCAGCTCCGCGAAGCCCTCCTCGTCCGCCGCGATCGCCGCGTCGATGGCCCGCTCGGTGGAGAACGGCACCAGGGACTGCCCGCTCTCCGCCTCGTCGGCCGACGCGTGCATGGTCGCCGTGGCCCGGCCGAGGTCGGCGACGACGGCCGCGATCTCCTCCGGGTCGTCCAGGTCGGACCAGTCCAGGTCGACCGCGTACGGGGAGACCTCCGCCACCAGCTGCCCCGCTCCGTCCAGCTCCGTCCAGCCCAGCCACGGGTCGGCGTGCGCCTGGAGGGCCCGCTGCGAGATCACCGTGCGGTGCCCCTCGTGCAGGAAGTATTCCCGCACCGCCCGGTCCGTGATGTGCCGCGACACCGCCGGGGTCTGCGCCTGCTTGAGGTAGATCACGACGTCGTTCTCCAGGGCGTCGCTGTGCCCTTCCAGCAGGATGTTGTAGGAGGGCAGGCCCGCCGAGCCGATGCCGACGCCCCGGCGGCCGACCACGTCCTTGACCCGGTAGGAGTCGGGGCGCACGAGGGACTCGTCGGGAAGCGTCTCCAGGTACCCGTCGAAGGCCGCCAGCACCTTGTAGCGGGTCGCGGCGTCCAGCTCGATCGAACCGCCGCCGGAGGCGAAGCGGCGCTCGTAGTCCCGTATCTCCGTCATCGAGTCCAGCAGGGAGAAACGCGTGCGGGAGCGGGCCGAGCGCAGCGCGTCCAGCAGCGGGCCCTCGGCGGTGTCCAGGGTGAAGGAGGGCACCTCCTCGTCCTTGGCGCCCACGGCCAGCCGGTGGATCCGCTCCCGGTAGGCGCCGGCGTAGATCCGCACCAGCTCGCTTATCTGGTCGTCGCTGAGCGCCTTGGTGTAGCCGATCAGCGCGACGGAGGCCGCGAAGCGCTTGAGGTCCCAGGTGAAGGGGCCGACATAGGCCTCGTCGAAGTCGTTGACGTTGAAGATCAGCCGGCCGTTGGAATCCATGTACGTGCCGAAGTTCTCGGCGTGGAGATCGCCGTGGATCCACACCCGGCCCGTCCGCTCGTCCAGGTACGGGCCGCCGTGCCGGTCCCGCTCCAGGTCGGAGTAGAAGAGGCAGGCCGTACCGCGGTAGAAGGCGAAGGCCGAGGCCGCCATCTTGCGGAACTTGACCTGGAAGGCAGCGGGGTCGGCGGCGAGCAGTTCACCGAATGCGGTGTCGAACACGTCGAGGATCTCCTCGGCGCGCTGCTCGTCGGTCGTCTCGGGGACCGCCATGGCGGGTTCCTCCTGGTGCACGGGGTGGTACGGGCTCTGCCGGACTGGACGTCGGACCGGTGCCCCTGGTTCTGCAACGCCCGACCGTACCGCTGCGTGCCCGTGATCTGTCACCCGTGGGACGTAGGATTCAAAGCTGCCCCCCTCCCCCCGCCGCCAGGAGACCAGCGCCGTGACCAAGACGCCGTTCACGCACCTGCACGTCCACACCCAGTACTCGCTGCTGGACGGTGCCGCACGGCTGAAGGACATGTTCAACGCGTGCAACGAGATGGGCATGACGCACATCGCCATGTCCGACCACGGCAACCTGCACGGGGCCTACGACTTCTTCCACACCGCGCAGAAGTCCGGGGTCACGCCGATCATCGGCATCGAGGCGTACGTCGCCCCCGAGTCCCGGCGCAACAAGCGCCGCATCCAGTGGGGCCAGCCCCACCAGAAGCGCGACGACGTCTCCGGCTCCGGCGGTTACACCCACAAGACGATCTGGGCGGCGAACGCCACCGGCCTGCACAACCTCTTCCGGCTGTCCTCCGACGCCTACGCCGAGGGCTGGCTCACGAAGTGGCCGCGCATGGACAAGGAGACCATCAGCAAGTGGTCCGAGGGGCTGATCGCCTCCACCGGCTGCCCCTCCGGCGAGCTGCAGACCCGCCTGCGCCTCGGCCAGTTCGACGAGGCCCTGAAGTCGGCCTCCGAGTACCAGGACATCTTCGGCAAGGACCGCTACTTCCTGGAGCTGATGGACCACGGCATCGAGATCGAGCGCCGGGTCCGCGACGGACTGCTGGAGATCGGCAAGAAGCTCGGCATCCCGCCGCTGGTGACGAACGACTCGCACTACACCTACGCCAGCGAGGCAACCGCCCACGACGCCCTGCTGTGCATCCAGACCGGCAAGAACCTCTCGGACCCCGACCGCTTCCGCTTCGACGGCTCCGGCTACTACCTGAAGTCGACCGACGAGATGTACGCCATCGACTCCTCGGACGCCTGGCAGGAGGGCTGCGCCAACACCAAGCTGGTCGCGGACCAGATCGACACCGAGGGCATGTTCACGTTCCGGAACCTGATGCCGAAGTTCGACATCCCGGACGGCTATACCGAGGTCACCTGGTTCCGCGAGGAGACCATGCGCGGCATGCACCGCCGCTTCCCCGGGGGCATCCCCGAGGACCGCATGAAGCAGGTCGAGTACGAGATGGACACGATCATCTCGATGGGCTTCCCCGGCTACTTCCTCGTGGTCGCCGACTTCATCATGTGGGCCAAGAACCAGGGCATCGCGGTCGGCCCCGGCCGAGGCTCCGCGGCCGGCTCGATCGTCGCCTACGCCATGGGCATCACCGACCTCGACCCGATCCCGCACGGCCTGATCTTCGAGCGCTTCCTGAACCCCGAGCGCGTCTCCATGCCCGATGTCGACATCGACTTCGACGAGCGCAGGCGCGTCGAGGTGATCCGGTACGTCACGGAGAAGTACGGCCAGGACAAGGTCGCCATGATCGGCACCTACGGCACCATCAAGGCCAAGAACGCGATCAAGGACTCGGCGCGCGTCCTGGGCTACCCGTACGCCATGGGCGACCGCCTCACCAAGGCCATGCCCGCCGACGTCCTCGGCAAGGGCATCCCGCTCTCCGGCATCCTCGACCCCTCGCACCCCCGCTACAGCGAGGCCGGCGAGATCCGCGGCATGTACGAGAACGAGCCCGACGTGAAGAAGGTCATCGACACCGCCCGCGGTGTGGAGGGCCTCGTCCGCCAGATGGGCGTGCACGCCGCCGGCGTGATCATGTCCAGCGAGACGATCACCGACCACGTGCCCGTCTGGGTGCGGCACACCGACGGCGTCACCATCACCCAGTGGGACTACCCGAGCTGCGAGTCGCTCGGCCTGCTGAAGATGGACTTCCTCGGCCTGCGCAACCTCACGATCATGGACGACGCCGTCAAGATGGTGAAGGCCAACAAGGGGATCGACATCGACCTCCTGGGCCTCCCGCTCGACGACCCCAAGACCTTCGAACTGCTCGGCCGCGGCGACACCCTCGGCGTCTTCCAGTTCGACGGCGGGCCCATGCGCTCCCTGCTGCGCCTGATGAAGCCCGACAACTTCGAAGACATCTCCGCCGTGTCGGCCCTGTACCGCCCGGGCCCGATGGGCATGAACTCGCACACGAACTACGCCCTGCGCAAGAACAAGCAGCAGGAGATCACCCCGATCCACCCCGAGCTGGAGAAGCCGCTCGAAGAGGTGCTCGCGGTCACCTACGGCCTGATCGTCTACCAGGAGCAGGTGCAGAAGGCCGCCCAGATCATCGCCGGCTACTCGCTCGGCGAGGCCGACATCCTGCGCCGCGTCATGGGCAAGAAGAAGCCCGAGGAGCTGGCGAAGAACTTCACCATCTTCCAGGAGGGCGCCCGCAAGAACGGCTACACCGACGAGGCCATCCAGAAGCTCTGGGACGTCCTGGTCCCCTTCGCCGGCTACGCCTTCAACAAGGCCCACTCGGCCGCCTACGGCCTGGTCTCCTACTGGACCGCCTACCTCAAGGCGAACTACCCGGCCGAGTACATGGCCGGCCTGCTCACCTCGGTCAAGGACGACAAGGACAAGTCCGCGATCTACCTGAACGAGTGCCGCCGCATGGGCATCAAGGTGCTCCCGCCGAACGTCAACGAGTCCGAGTCGAACTTCGCCGCCCAGGGCGACGACGTGATCCTCTTCGGCCTCACCGCCGTCCGCAACGTCGGCCAGAACGTCGTCGACTCGATCATCAAGACCAGGAAGGCCAAGGGGAAGTACTCCTCCTTCCCCGACTTCCTGGACAAGGTCGAGGCCGTCGTCTGCAACAAGCGCACCATCGAGTCGCTGATCAAGGCCGGCGCCTACGACGAGATGGGCCACACCCGCAAGGGCCTGGTCGCCCACCACGAACCGATGATCGACAACGTGGTCGCCGTCAAGCGCAAGGAGGCCGAGGGGCAGTTCGACCTCTTCGGCGGAATGGGTGACGAGAGCGCCGGCGACGAGCCCGGCTTCGGCCTCGACGTGGAGTTCTCCGACGTCGAGTGGGAGAAGTCCTACCTGCTCGCCCAGGAGCGCGAGATGCTCGGCCTCTACGTCTCCGACCACCCGCTCTTCGGCCTGGAGCACGTGCTCTCCGACAAGACGGACGCCGGCATCTCCCAGCTGACCGGCGGCGAGCACTCCGACGGCGCCGTCGTCACCATCGGCGGCATCATCTCCGGCCTGCAGCGCAAGATGACCAAGCAGGGCAACGCCTGGGCCATCGCCACCGTCGAGGACCTGGCCGGCTCCATCGAGTGCATGTTCTTCCCCGCGACCTACCAGCTCGTCTCCACCCAGCTGGTCGAGGACACCGTCGTCTTCGTCAAGGGCCGTCTCGACAAGCGCGAGGACGTCCCCCGCCTGGTCGCCATGGAGATGATGGTCCCCGACCTCTCCTCGGCCGGCACCAACGCCCCCGTGGTCCTCACCATCCCCACGGTCAAGGTCACGCCCCCGATGGTGACCCGTCTGGGGGAGATCCTGCGCCACCACAAGGGCAACACCGAGGTGCGGATCAAGCTCCAGGGGCCGCGGACCACCACCGTGCTCCGCCTCGACCGGCACCGCGTACAGCCCGACCCGGCCCTCTTCGGCGACCTCAAGGTCCTGCTCGGACCGTCCTGCCTGGCCGGATGACGACGGCCGCCACACACGCGGAAGGGCCTGCCCGGCGTCGCCGGGCAGGCCCTTTCGGTTCCGGTCGTCACAGACCGACGCGAAGGACGTCAGTTGTGGCCGAACTTCTTCTGCTTGCTCTTGTGGGCCAGGTCCATGGGACTCGGCGCCTGGGAGGACTGCTCGGGGGAGGAATCCGACGAGCGCGACGCGTCCGGCCCGGACGAGCGGGTCTGCTGCTTCGCCGGCTGCTTCTGATTCTTGTTCTTGGCCATGGTGGAGCCTCCGTGAGGGTCTAGGGGCCAGGACCGCCTTCACACTCACACAGCCCCAGAAACCGCGCATTTTGGATCATTACTGCGCGTAGCCGAGGGCCGCGGCCCGCCCCCGCGTGAGATCCGCCACGCCGATGATCGAGTTCCGGCCTTCAACGCCCGTGAGGTCGGGCAGACTCGGGGAACCCGTGAAAACACATGGGGACCCCCAGGGAAGAGGGTGGAACGCGTGGACCGCTGCGTCGTCCTGGTGGACGCCGGCTACCTGCTGGGCGCCGCCGCCAGCCTTCTCGCCGGGGAGCCCTCCCGCTCCCGGATCACCGTCGACCATGCCGCCCTCATCCAGGGCCTGCGCGAGCGGGCCGAGGCCGACACCCAGCAGCCCCTCCTGCGCATCTACTGGTTCGACGGCGCACCCGACCGGGTGCCCCAGCCCGAGCACCGCAGGCTGCGCGTCATGCCCCGCGTCACCGTCCGCCTCGGCGCCCTGACCCGCAGCGACGGCCGCTGGGCCCAGAAGGGCGTCGACGCGGCCATGCACGCCGAGCTCACCGAGCTCGCCCGCAACCGCGCCTGCTCCGACGTGGTCCTCGTGACCGGCGACGGCGACCTGCTGCCCGGCCTGATGTCCGCCAAGGAACACGGCGTCGCCGTCCACCTGTGGGCCGTCCAGGCCGCCGACGGCGACTACAACCAGTCCGAGGACCTCGTCGCCGAGGCCGACGAGCGCCGCGTCCTCGACCGGGCCTGGATCACCCGCGCCGTCCGCGCCAAGGACCTCGCCGGACTGTGCTCCCCGCCGCCCGTGCCCCGCCCCGACATCGCCGCGATCCTCTCGGCGCCGCTGCCCGAGGCCGCGCTCGCCGAGGCCGCCCGCAACGGCGCCGCCGCCCCCGCGGACGACGACCGGGAGGGAGTCCCCGTACCGGCGCCCACCACCCCCGGCGGAAAGAGCGTCCCCACCCCCAAGGACCTCGCCGGAGCCCTGCGCGCCCCCGGACCGCACACCGGCCAGCAGACCGCGCCGAGCACCACGCCGTCCCCCGCCAGCGCCCTGCGCTGGTCCTCCGACAAGGGCTGGATCGACCGCGCCGGACCGCTCGGCGAACCCGCCGAAACCGCCTCGCTGCCCACCCTCGCCCAGCTCACCAGCGCCGAACAGCGCTGGGCCGACCGGGAGGAGGACATCACCACCGTCGGCGGCGACCCGTTCGAGGTGGGACAGGTGTTCGCCCGACGCTGGATGGAACGCCTCCCGGAGACCGTGCACCTGCAGAAACTGGCCACCATGTACCCGCGCATCCCGCACCGGATCGACGGCGAGCTGCTGCGCTACGCCGCCCGGTTCGGCCTGCTCGCGCACAAGGACGACCAGATCGACGAGCACGACCGCTACGCCATCCGCGCCGGGTTCTGGAGGGAGATCGACGTCCGCGCCGCCGCCGAGCACGTCGCCGCCGTACCGGCCGCCGCACCCGGAACCGCACCCGCCGACCTCGCCGCCCCGCTGACCCCGGCGGCCGAGTAGGGGCGGGAACCCCGTAGGCTGCTCCCTCGTGAGTACGGGCACAGCACAGGCGCAGAACGGCACGGCAGCAGCCGCGGGAGCGGCGCCGGACGTGGTCTGCGCGGTGCGTGACCTGGTCAAGACGTATCCCGCGGTACGCGGACGGCGCGGAGCCCCCGCCCTGCCCGAGACCCGAGCCAACGACGGCGTCAGCCTCGACGTCCGGCGCGGCGAGATCTTCGGCCTGCTCGGCCCCAACGGCGCCGGCAAGTCCACCCTGGTCCGCCAGCTCACCGGCCTGATGCGGCCCGACGCGGGCAGCGTGACCCTCCTCGGCCACGACCTCGTACGCCACCCCGGACGGGCCTCCAGGCTGCTCGCCTACCTCGGCCAGGAGTCCACCGCCCTGGACGAGCTCACGGTGGCCCTGGCCGCCGAGACCACCGGCCGGCTGCGCGGACTCGACGTACGGTCGGCACGCGCCGCGCGCGACGCCGTACTGGAGGAACTCGGGCTGACCCCGATCGCCGGACGGCCCCTGAAGAAGCTCTCCGGCGGCCAGCGGCGCCTCGCCTGCTTCGCCACCGCACTCGTCGGCGAGCGGCCCGTACTGGTCCTCGACGAGCCCACCACCGGCATGGACCCCGTGGCCCGGCGGGCCGTCTGGGCGGCCGTGGACCGGCGCCGCGCCCAGCACGGCGCGACCGTGCTCCTCGTCACCCACAACGTCATCGAGGCCGAGACCGTCCTCGACCGGGTCGCCGTCATCGACCAGGGCAAGGTCATCGCCTGCGACACGCCCGCCGCGCTGAAGGCGCGCGTCTCGGGCGAGGTCCGGCTGGAACTGGTGTGGCGCGAAGGCGCTCCGCTGGCGGTGCCGGAGGTCGCCCGGCTGCGCGACCGGGCCGTCGAGTCGGGGCGCCGCTGGGTGCTCCGGCTGGCTCCGGACGAGGCCAGGGCGGCGGTGGCCTCGGTCACCGGGGGCCCGGCCTTCGCCGCGCTCGACGACTTCACCCTGGCCACCCCCAGCCTGGAAGACGTGTACCTGGCCCTCGGAGGCAAGACGAAAGGGCTGGTGAAGTCGTGAGCGACCGCTCGACGGGGGCCGTCCGGGCCGCGCTCGCGCCCGACGCCCCCACGGCACCCGCGACCGGGGCCGGGGCCGAGCCGGCCGCCGGCACCGCGGGCTGCGCACAGGATCCGCATGCGGCGCCGCTGGCGCCCCGCGCGCGGTTCTTCCCCTCCCTGGCCGCCGTCTACCGGGCCCAGCTGTCCCGGGCCCGGGTCGCGCGGATACCGCTGCTGTTCGTGGCCACCTTCCAGTCCGTCGGGATCATGATCCTGATGCGGGGCGTCGTCGACGGGGGCTCGGAGGCCCGGGCCGTCGTGGCCGGCTCCTCGGTGCTCGTCGTCGCCTTCGTCGCGCTCAACCTGCTCGCGCAGTACTTCGGGCAGCTGCGGGCCGGCGGCGGACTCGACCACTACGCCACCCTGCCGGTGCCGCCCGCCTCGGTGGTCCTGGGCGCGGCCGCCGCGTACGCCTCCTTCACCCTGCCGGGGACACTGGTCACCGCCGTCTTCGGATGCCTGCTGTTCGGGCTGCCGATGAGCGGGCTGTGGATCCTGGCCGCCGTGGTGCCGCTGGCGGGGGCCGCGCTGGCCGGGCTGGGCGCGGCGTTGGGGCTGCTGGCACCACGGCAGGAGCTCGCCACCCTCGCGGGACAGCTCGGCATGTCGGCCGCGCTGCTCCTCGGGGTGCTGCCGCCCGAGCGGATGCCGGCCGTGATCGTCTGGGCGCGGGACCTGCTGCCGTCCACGTACGGCGTGGAGGCGTTCGCCCGGACCTTCGAGGCGTCCCCGGACTGGGCCGCCGTCGTCCTCGACCTCGGGGTGTGCGCGGCCGTGGGGGTCCTCTCACTGGCCGTCGCGACCTGGGCGTACCGCCGGGCGGCCGTCCGCTGACGCCGCCGCCGGACACACCTGGCACGATGTGGGGGTGACCGAAGCCGTGACCCCGCAGTCCCCGTTCGACCCGCCGCCCTCGCCGCCCGAGAAGCCGGGCGGCACCGCCGCGGCCATCCGCCCGGAGGACATCCGCGACGGGGCCGTCGTGGCCTTGGCGGTCGCAGTGGCCGGACTGCTCCTCGGACTGCTGTGGTGGTGGCTGGCGCCCCGGGTGCAGTACGTCTCCAACGGGGAGGCGGTGTTCCTGCGCAACAGCGAGAGCGAAGCGCGGATCGCCGCCGACGGGACCTTCTTCCTGCTGGCGCTGGGCCTGGGCGCGCTGAGCGCCGTCGGCACGTTCCTGTGGCGCCGGGCCGGCGGCGTGCCGCTGGTGATCGGGCTCGCCGTCGGGTCCTGCTTCGCCGCGCTGGCGGGATGGCGGTTCGGGCTGTGGCTCGGCTCGTCCTCGACGGACCTGGCCGCCGCCGCGGCCGCGGCCGGCAAGGGGGTGCCGTTCGACGCGCCGCTGGAGCTGCTGGCGCACGGGGCGCTGCTGGCCTGGCCGATGACCGCCGTGCTGCTGCACCTGGGGTTCACCGCGCTGTGGACGCCGCGGGACCCTGAGCCGGACCCGCTGTACGGGTGGAGCGGGTACTACCGGCCGGCGCCGCCGGCCGAGGCGGCGCTGCCGCCGACCGACACCGGCCCGACCGCGTCGGAGGCACCCCGAGCGTGATCCCTCCGGGGCCGTGGGCCGCCTGACCCCGCCGCTGCGCGGAGCCCCGGGAGGTCGGAGCGGGGCTAAGGGCGGCCGATCGGGGCCAGGGTGGCTTCGGTGAGAGTGGTCAGGTCCGACGGGGAGAGTTCGATCTCCAGGCCGCGGCGGCCCGCCGAGCAGCAGATCGTGGGGTGCGCCGTCGCGGACTCGTCGATCACCGTGCGCAGCCGCTTGCGCTGCCCCAGCGGGGAGATGCCGCCGCGGACGTAGCCCGTGGTGCGCTCCGCCAGGGCCGGGTCCGCCATCGCCGCCCGCTTGCCGCCCACGGCCGTCGCCAGTGCCTTCAGATCCAGCGACCCCGACACCGGGACCACCGCCACCGTCAGGATGCCGTCCACGTCCGCCACCAGGGTCTTGAAGACCTGCGTCGGCGAGACGCCCATGGCCTCGGCAGCCTCCTCGCCGTATGAGGGATGCGCCGGGTCGTGCTCGTAGGCGTGCGTGGTGAAGGCGACCCCGGCCGCCGTCAGGGCCGCGATCGCCGGGGTGCCGGCCGCTTGCTTCGTCTTCTTCCCCATGGATCCCCCGTCGGTCGCTCTCGTCAGTTGGGGCTCGTCGGAGCCCGGGTCAGTTCCACCGCCGGCAGCGACGGCAGGTGCCGGATCACGGCCGTCTCCGTGCGCAGCAGCTTCAGTTCCTCCGCCAGCCGCGTCGCCGTGTCCGGAGCCTGGAGCAGCCGCTGCTTCGCCGGGATGTCCAGCACCGCCGCCGCGGCCACCAGGTACGACACCACCGACGGCTCGTCGGGGAGCTCCGCGCCCGTCAGGGACCGCTCGCGGGCCCCGGCCAGCCGCTTCTGGTAGTTGCGGAAGGCCCGCAGCACGCCCTCCGCGAGGACCCCGGCGCCGTCGCCCGCGTCCTCCGGGAGCTCCTCCAGCTCCGCCGTCAGGAAGGGCCCCGAAGCGTCGACCGACAGCAGCCGGACCCGCGTCGTACCGGTCGCCAGGATCTCGAAGCTGCCGTCCTCCCGCTCCCGGATCGTCGCCGCCTCCGCCACGCAGCCCACCCGGTGGAACGCCTGGATCGGGTCGGCTCCGAAGCCCGCTGCCGGACCCCGCTCGGGCAGGGACGTCGGGTCCGGCAGGCCGGGCGCGGTCGGGGCGACCTCCCGGCCGTCGCGGATCGCGACGACCGCGAAACGGCGCGGCTCGTCCTCGCCCGACTTCAGCAGCTCGCGCATCATGGCGCGATAACGCTCCTCGAAGACGTTCAGCGGGAGGACGAGTCCCGGGAACAGCACCGAGTTCAGCGGGAAGAGGGGCAGGCGAACGGTGGTCACGACGCACAGCGTAATCGTCCGAAGACGCGCCCCGTCACCCCCGCCGCAGCAGCCGGGAGGCGCCCGCCGCCACCGTCGTGGCCAGGATCCAGCCCATGATGACGAGGCCCGCCGCCCCCCACTGCCAGCCGCCCGCCAGTTTCCACTGGCCCTGCTGGCCCAGGTCGATCACCGGGAGCAGCAGGTCCAGCGCGTACAGGGGGGCGCTCCACTGCGGATGCTCGTCCTGCTTGATCGCCGGCGGATCGAGCTGGGAGAAGAGCAGCGCCCCGGCCGCCCACAGCACGGCCATCCACAGCGCGGCCCGGCCCGGCCGGTACCCGTAGACCACCGTCCAGTCCTGCAGGTACCCCCACGCCTTCGGCCCCGGCGGCAGCGTGGCGCGCCGCCGCCGCTGCTTGGCCAGCAGCACCTCCCGCGCCTCCGCGTCCTCGCCGCAGGCCCGCAGTACGGCCGCCAGCCGCTCGTACGGCCCCGGTGAGTACTCCGGGGTGGCCGCCTCCAGCCAGGCCAGCCTGCGGGCGAGGGGGAAGTGGCCGCGCGGGGCGAGGTCCTCGTACTCGAAACCCTCGACGGACACCCGGCCCGGGCCCGGCCAGCTCGTGGAGGTGTCGACGAGCTTGACCACCTTCGCCCCGGAGACCACCACCCGCCCGCGCTCCGGTCCCTCCCCGACAAAGCGGAACTCCGGGGTCTGGATCCTGCGCAGGGATATCTCCTGCTCGTCCGTGAGCTGGAACCGGGCGCCGTAGAAGTCGATGGCGTCCCCGAACCGGCCGTCGTCCAGCCGCAGCCCGCCCCGGCACTCGAACGGCTGTGCCCGCTGCCCCCGCGTCGGCGTCTGCCCCAGTCCGTACGGGGGAGTGGAGGAGCCCGAGCCGCCGCGACCGTAGCCCATGGCGATCGAGGTCAGGTACAGGGTCCGCTCCACGGTCAGCTGCGGGGCGTTCAGGGCGTGCCGCCCGGACGGATTGATCAGCCGGGCCCCGCGCAGGTTCATCGACACGCCGACCTTCGCGCCGCGCAGGCTCACCTCCCCGTACGTCTCCAGCAGCTCGCCCTGGAAGTCCTGCGCGACCGACATCCCGTCGGCGGCGATCGCCCGGCCCTTGTTGTCCCGCTGCACCACCACCTGGCTGACCAGCAGGTCCGTGCCGATCTGCGCGTCGGTCAGCCGGATCCCGCGCGCCACCCGGCAGCGCGGCAGGTGCAGATCGCCCTCGGTGTGCAGCCGGGACGCCTCCAGCCGCGGGATCGCGCAGTTGACCAGGCGCAGCGTGCCGAAGCGGGCCTCGGACAGCTGGATCTCGCTGTCGAAGCGGCACGACTGGAGTTCCACGTACGGAGCAACCGTCCCACCGGAGAGATCCAGCCGCCCGGTGATCCGTACCCCGCGCAGCTTGAGCGACGCCACCCGGCCCGGCACCGGCGGCGGCCCGTGGAGCAGCAGCAGCGCCACCACCCCCGCCCGGACACTGCGCCCGGCCCCCCAGAGGTGGTCGCCGTGCGGATCGTCCGCGTCGGCTGCGCGGGCACTGAGGTCGCAGACGCTGCCCGTGCGGTAGGCGTCCCACATCCGGCGCTCGGAGGCGCTGAGATCCGCCGGACACCCGTCCGGGCTCGCCTCGGTCACCGCGGTCCCCCTCCGCCGTCAGGTACGTGTAGGCGAACGCTAACGGGCACCTGTGACGTCCGGGGCGTGTATCAGCCAGTGATACGGGCGAACGATGGCGCGAGGCGGTCTGAGAGAATTGGGAGGTGATCTCTCGTATCGACCTGCGCGGTGACGCCCTCCCCGAGGGCGGCGCCCTGCGCGACCTGCTGCCCCGTGCCGAGTTCGACGTAGAAGCTGCCCTGGAGAAGGTGCGGCCCATCTGCGAGGACGTCCATCATCGTGGCACGGCGGCGCTGATCGAGTACGCGCAGAAGTTCGACGGGGTGACGCTGGAGCAGGTCAGGGTGCCCGCCGAGGCGCTCAAGACCGCCCTCGACGAACTCGACCCGGCCGTCCGCGCAGCCCTCGAGGAGTCGATCCGGCGCGCCCGGATCGTGCACCGCCAGCAGCGCCGCACCGAACACACCACCCAGGTGGTCCCCGGCGGCACCGTGACCGAGAAATGGGTTCCCGTGGAGCGCGTGGGGCTGTACGCCCCCGGCGGCCGCTCGGTGTACCCGTCCTCCGTCGTCATGAACGTGGTGCCGGCCCAGGAGGCGGGCGTCGAGTCCATCGCGCTCGCGTCCCCGCCGCAGAAGGAGCACGGCGGCCTGCCGCACCCCACCATCCTCGCGGCGTGCGCGCTGCTCGGCGTGGACGAGGTGTACGCGGTCGGCGGAGCCCAGGCCGTCGCGATGTTCGCGTACGGGACCGAGGACTGCCTCCCCGCCAACATGGTCACCGGCCCCGGCAACATCTGGGTCGCCGCCGCCAAGCGCTACTTCACCGGCCGGATCGGCATCGACACCGAGGCCGGCCCGACCGAGATCGCCGTCCTCGCCGACTCCACGGCCGACCCGGTGCACGTCGCCGCCGACCTGATCAGCCAGGCCGAGCACGACCCGCTGGCCGCGGCCGTCCTCGTCACGGACTCCGCCGAGCTCGCGGACGCCGTCGAGAAGGAGCTGGAGCCGCAGGTCGCCGCGACCAAGCACGTCGAGGACCGGATCAAGCCCGCCCTCGCCGGCAAGCAGTCCGCGATCGTCCTCGTCGACAACCTGGAGGACGGCCTCAAGGTCGTCGACGCCTACGGCGCCGAGCACCTGGAGATCCAGACCGCCGACGCCGCCGCGTGGGCCGCCCGCGTCCGCAACGCCGGCGCGATCTTCGTCGGCCCGTGGGCCCCGGTCTCCCTCGGCGACTACTGCGCCGGCTCCAACCACGTGCTGCCCACCGGCGGCTGCGCCTGCCACTCCTCGGGCCTGTCCGTGCAGTCCTTCCTGCGCGGCATCCACATCGTCGACTACACCCGCGACGCCCTCGCCGAGGTCACCCACCACGTGGTGACCCTCGCGGAGGCCGAGGACCTGCCCGCCCACGGCGCCGCCCTCAAGGCGCGCTTCGGATGGAAGGTCCCCACCCCGTGAGCATCGGCATCGACGACCTCCCCATCCGGGACGAGCTGCGCGGCAAGAGCCCGTACGGCGCCCCGCAGCTCGACGTGCCCGTCCAGCTGAACACCAACGAGAACCCCTACGAGCTGCCCGCCGAACTCGTCGCGCGCATCGCCGAGCGCGTCGCCGACGCCGCCCGCACCCTCAACCGCTACCCGGACCGGGACGCGGTCGAGCTGCGCACCGAGCTGGCCGCCTACCTGACCCGAACGGCCAAGCACCCGGTCGCGCGGGAGAACGTATGGGCCGCCAACGGCTCCAACGAGGTCATCCAGCAGCTGCTGCAGACCTTCGGCGGGCCCGGCCGCACCGCGATCGGCTTCGAGCCCTCCTACTCCATGCACGCGCTGATCTCCCGCGGCACCGGCACGGGCTGGCTCTCCGGCCCGCGCCGGGAGGACTTCACCATCGACACGGAGGCGGCCGAGCGGGCGATCGCCGAGCACGCACCCGACGTCGTCTTCATCACCTCGCCCAACAACCCCACGGGCACCGCCGTCGAGGCCGAGACCGTCCTGGCCCTCTACGAGGCCGCCCAGGCGGCCAAGCCCTCCCTCGTCATCGTCGACGAGGCCTACGTGGAGTTCAGCCACCGGGACTCACTGCTGCCCCTCATCGAGGGCCGCCCCAACATGGTGATCTCCCGGACCATGTCCAAGGCCTTCGGCGCCGCCGGCCTGCGCCTGGGCTACCTGGCCGCACACCCCGCCGTCGTCGACGCCGTCCAGCTGGTGCGCCTGCCGTACCACCTGTCCGCCGTCACCCAGGCCACGGCCCTGGCCGCCCTGGAGCACACCGACACCCTGCTCGGCTACGTCGAGCAGCTCAAGGCCGAGCGGGACCGCCTCGTCACCGAACTGCGCGCCATCGGCTACGAGGTCACCGAGTCCGACGCGAACTTCATCCAGTTCGGGAAGTTCGAGGACTCGCACACCGCCTGGCAGAAGATCCTCGACCACGGGGTCCTGGTCCGGGACAACGGCGTACCCGGCCGGCTGCGGGTCACCGCCGGCACCCCGGCAGAGAACGACGCGTTCCTGGAAGCGGTTCGCGCACTGAAGAAGGAGCAGCACGCATGAGCCGCATCGGACGGGTCGAACGGACCACCAAGGAGACCTCCGTCGTCGTCGAGATAAACCTCGACGGAACCGGCAAGGTCGACGTCTCGACGGGCGTGGGCTTCTACGACCACATGCTCGACCAGCTCGGCCGCCACGGCCTCTTCGACCTCACCGTCAAGACCGACGGCGACCTGCACATCGACTCCCACCACACCATCGAGGACACCGCCCTCGCGCTCGGCGCCGCCTTCAAGCAGGCCCTCGGCGACAAGGTGGGCATCTACCGCTTCGGCAACTGCACCGTGCCGCTCGACGAGTCCCTCGCCCAGGTCACCGTCGACCTGTCCGGCCGCCCGTACCTCGTGCACACCGAGCCGGAGAACATGGCGCCGATGATCGGCTCCTACGACACGACGATGACCCGGCACATCTTCGAGTCCTTCGTCGCGCAGGCCCAGATCGCCCTGCACATCCACGTCCCGTACGGCCGCAACGCCCACCACATCGTGGAGTGCCAGTTCAAGGCCCTCGCCCGCGCGCTGCGCTACGCCGCCGAGTTCGACCCGCGCGCCGCAGGCATCCTGCCCTCCACGAAGGGCGCCCTCTAGCAGTGAACGGGCTGAACACCATCCTGATCGTCCTCGGCCTCTTCCTGGCCGGGGGCGTCTACTCCTTCCAGAAGCAGCAGATGCCCAAGTCGGTCATCATCCTGCTCGCCCTCGCCTCCGCGATGTGTCTGGCAGCCGGAGTCCTGCGAATCCAAGGAATCTGGGAATGAGCACAGCACGCCCCACCAAGAAGGTCGTCGTCTTCGACTACGGCTTCGGCAACGTCCGCTCCGCCGAACGCGCCCTCGCGCGTGTCGGCGCCGACGTCGAGATCACCCGCGACTACGACAGGGCCATGGACGCCGACGGACTCCTCGTCCCCGGCGTCGGCGCCTTCTCCGCCTGCATGCAGGGCCTCAAGGACGCCCGCGGCGACTGGATCATCGGCCGCCGGCTCTCCGGCGGCCGCCCGGTCATGGGCATCTGCGTCGGCATGCAGATCCTCTTCGAGCGCGGCATCGAGCACGGCGTGGAGACTGCAGGCCTCGACGAGTGGCCGGGCACCGTCGGCCCGCTCAAGGCCCCGATCGTCCCCCACATGGGCTGGAACACCGTCGAGGCCCCGGCCGACAGTCAGGCCTTCGCCGGCCTGGACGCCGACGCCCGGTTCTACTTCGTGCACTCCTACGCGGCACGCGACTGGAGCCTGGAAGTCACCAACCCGCTGATCCGCGCCCCCAAGGTCACCTGGGCCACCCACGGCGAACGCTTCGTCGCGGCGGTGGAGAACGGGGCCCTGTGGGCCACCCAGTTCCACCCCGAGAAGTCCGGCGACGCAGGCGCCCAGCTCCTCACCAACTGGATCGAGACCCTCTGATGCCGAACACGCTTGAGCTCCTTCCCGCGGTCGACGTCCGCGACGGCCAGGCCGTCCGCCTCGTCCACGGCGTCTCCGGCAGCGAGACCTCCTACGGCTCCCCGCTGCAGGCGGCCCTCGCCTGGCAGGCCGCCGGCGCCGAGTGGCTCCACCTGGTCGACCTGGACGCCGCCTTCGGCACCGGCGACAACCGCGCCCTGGTCGCCGAGATCACCCGAGCCATGGACATCAAGGTCGAGCTGTCCGGCGGCATCCGCGACGACGCCTCGCTCGCCGCGGCCCTCGCCACCGGCTGCACCCGCGTCAACCTCGGCACCGCCGCCCTGGAGACCCCCGAGTGGGCCGCCAAGGCCATCGCCGAGCACGGCGACAAGATCGCCATCGGCCTCGACGTCCGCGGCACCACCCTCAAGGGCCGCGGCTGGACCAGCGAGGGCGGCGACCTCTACGAGACCCTCGCCCGCCTCGACTCCGAGGGCTGCGCCCGCTACGTCGTCACCGACATCGGCAAGGACGGCACGCTCACCGGCCCCAACCTGGAGCTGCTGAAGAACGTCTGCGCCGCCACCGACCGGCCCGTCGTCGCCTCCGGCGGCGTCTCCTGCCTGGACGACCTGCGGGCCCTGTCCGAGCTGGTACCGCAGGGCGTCGAGGGCGCGATCGTCGGCAAGGCCCTGTACGCCAAGGCCTTCACCCTGGAAGAAGCCCTGAAGGTGGTCTCCGCATGAGCAGCTCCCCCGACCCCGGCGCCGTACGCCGCATCTCCTCCGGCGGCCCCTACGAGGACGTCATCGCGTACTCCCGCGCCGTGCAGCTGCCGAACGGCCTCGTGCTGGTCTCCGGCTGCACCGCGGCCGACGCGGGCGGCCCGTACGACCAGACCGTCGCCGCCTTCGGCGTCGCCTTCAAGGCCCTCGCCCAGGCCGGCCTCGGCCCCGAGGACGTCGTCCGCACCCGCATGTACCTGACGCACGCCCGCGACGTGGACGACGCGGGCCGCGCCCACAAGGAGCTCTTCGACGCGGTCCGCCCGGCCGCGACGATGCTCATCGTCTCCGGCTTCGTCGACCCGTCGATGGTCGTCGAGGTGGAGGTCGAGGCGTACAAGGCGGTGCCCGCATGAGCCTCGCCGTACGCGTGATCCCCTGCCTGGACGTGGACAACGGCCGCGTCGTCAAGGGCGTCAACTTCCAGAACCTGCGCGACGCCGGCGACCCTGTGGAGATGGCCAAGCTGTACGACGCCGAGGGCGCCGACGAGCTGACCTTCCTCGACATCACCGCGTCCTCCGGGAACCGTGAGACCACCTACGACGTGGTGCGCCGCACCGCCGAACAGGTCTTCATCCCGCTGACCGTGGGCGGCGGCGTCCGCACGGCCGACGACGTCGACAAGCTGCTGCGCGCGGGAGCGGACAAGGTGGGCGTGAACACGGCCGCCATCGCCCGCCCCGAGCTGATCCAGGAGATCGCGGAGCGGTTCGGCCGGCAGGTCCTCGTCCTGTCGGTCGACGCCCGCCGCACCGAGTCCGGCACCTTCGAGGTCACCACGCACGGCGGCCGCCGGGGCACCGGCCTCGACGCCGTCGAGTGGGCCCACCGGGCCGCGGAGCTGGGCGCCGGCGAGATCCTGCTGAACTCGATGGACGCCGACGGCACGAAGGACGGCTACGACACGGAGATGATCGCGGCGGTCCGCAAGCACGTCACCGTGCCGGTGATCGCCTCGGGCGGCGCGGGCCGCCTCGCGGACTTCGCCCCGGCGATCGAGGCGGGCGCGGACGCGGTGCTCGCGGCGTCGGTCTTCCACTTCGGCGACCTCCGGATCGCCGAAGTGAAGTCGGCCCTCCGCGAAGCGGGCCACCCGGTCCGCTGACCTTCGCCTCCGGCGCGGCCTGCCGCCCCCGGGTTCCCATGCCCCGTCTGCGGCCCGGGGGCTGCGCCTCAATCTCCCCCAGCGGTAGCCGGGGGAGATTGAGGCCCCGCCACCGGCCCGCAGACGGGAGGCAACGGCACCCGACCGGCCAGGTCAGAGGCCCAGCTCCGCCACCGTCAGCTTCGCGACGGCCTCCTTCTCGCCGTCCAGCGTCACCGAGGCCGACGCCTGGCGGCCGAAGCAGAACAGCGTCAGTTCCCCCGGCTCGCCCGTCACCGTCACCACCGGCGCACCCTTGTGCGCCACCGCCGTCTGCCCGTCCGGACGCCTCAGCACCAGGCCCACCGGCGAGCGGCGTCCCGTCAGCCGGGCCATCCTCTCCAGGCGGGACCACAGCGCGTCCGAGAACACCCGGTCCAGCTCCCGCGGCGACCAGTCCGGCTGGGCCCGGCGGACGTCCTCCGCGTGGACGTAGAACTCCACTGCGTTCGCCGCCTCGTCGATCTGCTTCAGCGCGTACGGCGACATCCGCGGCGGCCCGGTCCTGATCAGCTGGATGAGCTCCTCGTACGGCTTGGCCGTGTACTCGGCCATCGCCGCGTCCAGCCGCCCCTTCAGCACCTTCAGCAGCAGGCCGCCCGCCGCGTCCGGCCGCCGCTCCCGCACCACCACGTGCGCGGCCAGGTCGCGGCACCTCCAGCCGGTGCACAGCGTGGGGGCCTCCGGACCGGCCGCCTCCAACAGGTCCGCCAGCAGCAGTCGTTCACGCTTCGCATGGGTAGACATGCGGGCCAGCCTACGGCCGGAACGTGCCGTACGCCCGCCCATCAGACGGACATGGATCACCACCCCCATCCGGGCCCGGCACAATGGCTCCATGAGTACGACCCCCCGCCCCGGCAACCTCGACCCCGCCATCGCCGCGCGCCTCAAGCGCTCCGCCGACGGCCTGGTACCGGCCATCGCCCAGCAGTACGACACCGGTGAGGTGCTCATGCTTGGGTGGATGGACGACGAGGCCCTGCACCGCACCCTGACCACCGGCCGCTGCACGTACTGGTCCCGCAGCCGCCAGGAGTACTGGGTGAAGGGGGATACGTCCGGCCACTTCCAGCACGTCAAGTCCGTCGCCCTCGACTGCGACGCCGACACCGTGCTCGTCCGGGTCGACCAGGTCGGAGCCGCCTGCCACACCGGAACCCGCACCTGTTTCGACGAAGACGTCCTCCTCCGCGCAGCCGACTAGGTAGGGGTCCCCACGCAATGGATCTTGAGACGTTCCGCAAGCTCGCGGCCGACCGCCGCGTCATCCCCGTGAGCCGCAAGCTGCTCGCCGACGGGGACACGCCCGTCGGGCTGTACCGCAAGCTGGCCGCCGAACGCCCCGGTACCTTCCTCCTGGAGTCCGCGGAGAACGGCCGGTCCTGGTCCCGGTACTCCTTCGTCGGGGTCCGCAGCGACGCCACCCTGACCGTCCGGGACGGCCGCGCGCACTGGATCGGCACCCCGCCCGTCGGCGTCCCCACCGACGGAGACCCCCTCGACGCCCTGCGCGCGACCGTCGAGGCCCTGCACACCCCCCGCGACCTCGCGGGCGGCATGCCCCCCTTCACCGGCGGCATGGTCGGCTACCTCGGCTACGACATCGTGCGCCGCCTGGAGCGCATCGGCGAGCACGGCAGCGACGACCTGGAGCTGCCCGAGCTGACGATGCTGCTCACCTCCGACCTCGCGGTGCTGGACCACTGGGACGGCACCGTCCAGCTCATCGCCAACGCCATCAACCACAACGACCTCGACTCCGGGGTCGACGAGGCCCACGCGGACGCCGTGGCCCGCCTCGACGCCATGGAGGCGGACCTGGCGCGGCCCGCGCCCTACGTCCCGGCCCCGCTGCCGGCCTCCGAGCTGCCCGAGTACTCGGCCCTGTGGGGCGGCGAGAAGTACCAGGCGGCCGTCGAGGACATCAAGGAGCGCATCCGGGCCGGCGAGGCCTTCCAGGTGGTGCCCTCGCAGCGGTTCGAGACCCCCTGCAAGGCCTCCGCGCTGGACGTCTACCGGGTGCTGCGCGCCACCAACCCGTCCCCGTACATGTACCTGTTCCGCTTCGAGAACGGCTTCGACGTGGTCGGGTCGAGCCCGGAGGCACTGGTCAAGGTCGAGGACGGGCGGGCCATGGTCCACCCCATCGCGGGCACCCGCCACCGCGGCACGACCCCGCAGGAGGACAACGACCTCGCCGAGGAGCTGCTGGCCGACCCCAAGGAGCGCGCCGAGCACCTGATGCTCGTCGACCTGGGCCGCAACGACCTCGGCCGGGTCTGCGAGCCGGGATCGGTCGAGGTCGTCGACTTCATGTCGATCGAGCGCTACTCCCACGTCATGCACATCGTCTCCACCGTGACGGGGCGCGTGGCCGAGGGGAAGACCGCCTTCGACGTGCTCACCGCCTGCTTCCCGGCCGGCACCCTCTCCGGGGCGCCCAAGCCGCGCGCCATGCAGATCATCGAGGAGCTGGAGCCCTCCCGCCGCGGCCTCTACGGCGGCTGCGTGGGCTACCTGGACTTCGCCGGCGACTCCGACACCGCCATCGCCATCCGTACCGCGCTGCTGCGCGACGGTACGGCGTACGTGCAGGCCGGAGCCGGTGTGGTCGCCGACTCGGTGCCCGAGCTGGAGGACAACGAGTGCCGCAACAAGGCCGCCGCCGTGCTGCGCGCGGTGGCTGCGGCGAACCGCCTGAGCGGCTCCTGAGGGCGTAGGGGATAGTGGGGTACGTGAGTGCCGTACCCCCGCCCCGTTCCGATGCCTCCGCCGAGCCCGAGGCCCCCGACAGCCGCAGCAGCCGCCGCAGCGTGGCCGCGGCGCTGCTGCTCGGTGCGCTCGGCGCCACCGTCGTCCTGCTCGCCTCCGGCCGTGTCTGGGCCCGGGGCACGGCCGCCATCGGCAGCGACTCGCTCCAGCTGAGCGCCGACGGGCGGGCCGTGACCGGGCTCCCGGCGGCCCTGGCCATCGTCGGCCTGGCCGCGCTGGTCGCCGTCTTCGCCGTACGCGGCAAGGGCCGGCTGCTGGTGTCGGGCCTGCTGGCGCTCAGCGGCCTCGGCGCGGCGCTGTCGGCCCTCTTCGGCTCCGACGGCCGCAGCACCCTGGACGCGCAGGCCGCCCGTACGACCGCGGACAGCGCGGCGCACGTGGCCGGCCTGACCCAGACCACGTGGCCGTACGTCACGGCCGCCGGGGCGGTGCTGATCCTGGCCGCCGGACTCCTGGCGCTGCGCTTCGGCCGCGGCTGGCCCTCGATGGGCGGCCGCTACGAGCGTGACGGCAGCCCCCGTCCGCGGGCCGTCGCGGCGGTGGATCCGGACCGGCCGGAAGATCTGTGGAAGGCTCTGGACCGCGGCGAGGACCCGACCACGGGTCCGAGCGGCGACCGGACCCGCTGACCGGCCCCTGAGCCGACCCCCCCTGGACGGTGAAGCCGCCCGGTGCGGGACAATGTCACCGAGCGTCCGACACAGACCGCACGTTCGACACAGCAGCGCGACAGAGCAACGAGGAGCAAACTCATGGCGGGCACTAGCCACGGACACACCCCGGCCGCCTGGACCGGTGTCACCATCGCCTTCATCGGTTTCTGCATCTCCGGCGCCTTCATGGTGCTCGCCAACCCCCTCGGCTTCTGGGCCGGCCTGGTCGTCGTCGTGCTCGGCGGTGTCGTCGGCATGGGGATGAAGGCCGCGGGCATGGGCGCGCCGAAGGCCGCCCACAAGGACCTCGCGGAGGTCATCGCCGCGAACAAGGTCCCCGCCAAGGCCTGAGCGCGCCACCTGCGCCGGTCCTGGAAGAGAGCCGAAAGGCGCGGCCCCGCCGGGCTGCGCCTTTTGTCGTGAGCGGAGAGAATCAGCAGGTGGACGCCTCCAGCACCCCCGACGCCGGGCCCGGGCCGCAGGCCGGTCAGGCAGGGCCCGCAGTACCCGCGGTGCCCGTCGAGCGGGCTTCGCGGGCCAGGCGGCTGGCCGCCCCGGCGCTGTACCTGGCCGCGGCCGGCGCGGCGTTCGCGTACGTGGGCGCCGTGGACCCCAACGAGCCGGGCCACTACCCGGTCTGCCCGCTACTGCGGCTGACGGGCGTCCTGTGCCCGGGGTGCGGCGGGCTGCGCAGCGCGCACGCGTTCGCGCACGGGGATCTGGCCGCTGCTTTCGGGTCGAATGCCCTCGCGGTCGTCGGCTACTTCGTCTTCGCGGGTTTCATGGCCCTGTGGCTGGTTCGCGCCGTCCGCGGCGGGCCGGCCCCGAGGATCGTCCTGCGTCCCGCCCACTCGTGGGCGGTGGGCGCGGTGGTACTGGTTTTCGCCGTTGTCCGAAATCTCTCTTTCGGGTCGGCACTGGCGCCCTGAGACCCGTGCGCAGCCGGGATGAAGGGCGTATTCCGAATGTCCAGTTACTGGGACGCCGTCAACCGAGTGCGGAGGGCGACGCCTCCGCCGGATACCATTTGATTGCCGACCTTGCAGTGGTACGTGTCTGCAGGGCGGCCGACCGTCATCGACCCGGAAGGGGGCCGCTCGCGTGAGTGTGCTCGACGAGATCATCGAAGGGGTCCGCGAAGACCTTGCCGAACGGCAGGCCCGCGTGAGCCTCGACGAGCTCAAGGAGCGTGCCGCCAAGGCGCCCCAGGCCAAGGACGGCGTCGCGGCCCTGCGCGGCGACGGCGTCAAGGTGATCTGCGAGGTCAAGCGCTCCAGCCCCTCCAAGGGCGCGCTGGCCGCGATCGCGGATCCGGCCGGGCTCGCCGCGGACTACGAGGCGGGCGGTGCGGCGGTCATCTCCGTCCTCACCGAGCAGCGCCGGTTCGGCGGCTCGCTGGCCGACCTGGAGGCCGTCCGCGCCCGCGTGGACATCCCGATCCTGCGCAAGGACTTCATCGTCACGGCGTACCAGCTCTGGGAGGCCCGCGCCTACGGCGCCGACCTCGCGCTGCTGATCGTCGCGGCCCTGGAGCAGGAGGCCCTCGTCTCCCTCATCGAGCGGGCCGAGTCCATCGGCCTCACCCCGCTCGTCGAGGTCCACGACGAGGAGGAGGTGGAGCGGGCGGTCGCCGCCGGCGCCAAGATCATCGGTGTCAATGCCCGCAACCTCAAGGACCTCAAGGTCGACCGTTCCACCTTCGAGCGCGTCGTCGGCGAGATCCCGCCCCACATCGTCAAGATCGCCGAGTCCGGCATCCGCGGACCGCACGACCTGATCGCCTACGCGAACGAGGGCGCCGACGCCGTCCTCGTCGGGGAGTCCCTGGTCACCGGCCGCGACCCGAAGGCGGCCGTGGCCGACCTCGTCGCCGCCGGGGCCCACCCGGCCCTGCGCCACGGACGGAGCTGACCCGTCCCGTGACCCCTGACCGCCCCTGCGTCCGCACGCAGTCCGCGCCGCCGGCACCCCGCCGCGGCCCGGGCGGCGTGCCGACGGCGTACGCGCCCCTGGCGCGCGGCTGCCGCCCCCGCGGCTGCCGCGCCCCGGCCCGGCGCGCCCACGGGCGGCGGGTGCGGTACGTGATCGGCTCCGAGCCCGGCCAGGTCAACGGCATGCGATGGCGCCGCGGAGACGCGCCGTAACGAGGGCTGCCGCGGCCCGGTACGCGAAGGCGTACCGCGTCGCCAGGCGGTCCCGTACGGCCTGCTGCCCGGGCCGACCGGCTCCGGGAGCGGGCCGCTCCGCACCGTGACCACGACATCCCCCAGCGGGGTGTGCGCGGCGCGGGCGGGCGGCGCCATACGGTGAAACCACCCGCCGCATCTCGCACCCGTAGGAGCACTGGACATGTCCAGCGAGTTCTTCATCCCGGACCCGGAGGGTCACGTTCCCAACGCCGAGGGCTACTTCGGCGACTTCGGCGGCAAGTTCATCCCGGAGGCGCTCGTCGCCGCCGTGGACGAGGTCGCCGTCGAGTACGAGAAGGCCAAGGGCGACCCGTCCTTCGTGGCTGAGCTGGGCGACCTCATGGTCAACTACACCGGCCGCCCCAGCGCCCTCACCGAGGTGCCCCGCTTCGCCGAGCACGCCGGCGGGGCGCGGATCTTCCTCAAGCGCGAGGACCTCAACCACACCGGCTCGCACAAGATCAACAACGTGCTGGGCCAGGCGCTGCTCACCAAGCGCATGGGCAAGACCCGCGTGATCGCCGAGACCGGCGCCGGCCAGCACGGCGTGGCCACCGCCACCGCCTGCGCCCTCTTCGGCCTCGAATGCGTCATCTACATGGGCGAGATCGACACCCAGCGCCAGGCACTTAACGTCGCCCGCATGCGCATGCTGGGCGCCGAGGTCATCGCGGTGAAGTCCGGCTCGCGGACCCTGAAGGACGCCATCAACGAGGCGTTCCGCGACTGGGTCGCCAACGTGGACCGCACCCACTACCTCTTCGGCACGGTCGCCGGACCGCACCCCTTCCCGGCGATGGTCCGCGACTTCCACCGGGTCATCGGCGTCGAGGCCCGCCGCCAGATCCTGGAGCGCGCCGGCCGACTGCCCGACGCCGCCCTGGCCTGCGTCGGCGGCGGCTCCAACGCCATCGGCCTCTTCCACGCCTTCATCCCGGACGCCGGCGTCCGCCTGGTCGGCTTCGAGCCCGCCGGGCACGGCGTCGAGACCGGCGAGCACGCGGCCACCCTGACCGCGGGCGAGCCCGGCATCCTGCACGGCTCCCGCTCCTACGTCCTGCAGGACGAGGAGGGCCAGATCACCGAGCCGTACTCCATCTCCGCCGGCCTGGACTACCCGGGCATCGGCCCGGAGCACTCCTACCTCAAGGACACCGGCCGCGGCGAGTACCGCGCGGTCACCGACGACGCCGCCATGCAGGCCCTGCGCCTGCTCTCCCGCACCGAGGGCATCATCCCGGCGATCGAGTCGGCGCACGCCCTCGCCGGCGCCCTGGACCTGGGCAAGGAGCTGGGCCCGGACGGCCTGCTGGTCGTGAACCTGTCCGGCCGCGGCGACAAGGACATGGACACGGCGGCCCGCTACTTCGGGCTGTACGACGGCGAGAGCGCCGAGGGGGAGTCGAAGTGAGCAACGGCAACATCCAGCTGCTGAGCGACACGCTCGCCAAGGCGAAGTCCGAGGACCGCGCCGCCCTCGTCGCCTACCTGCCGGCGGGCTTCCCGACCGTCGACGGCGCCATCGACGCGGTCAAGGCCGTCATCGCGGGCGGCGCGGACGTCGTCGAGATCGGCCTCCCGCACAGCGACCCGGTCCTCGACGGCGCCATCATCCAGACCGCCGACGACATCGCCCTGCGCGGCGGGGTCAAGATCGCCGACGTGCTCCGCACCGTGCGCGAGGCCCACGAGGCGACCGGCGCGCCGATCCTGGTGATGACGTACTGGAACCCGATCGACCGCTACGGCGTCGAGCGGTTCACGGCCGAGCTGGCGGCGGCGGGCGGCGCCGGCTGCATCCTGCCCGACCTGCCGGTCCAGGAGTCCGCGCTGTGGCGCGAGCACGCCGAGAAGCACGGTCTGGCGACCGTCTTCGTCGTGGCGCCGAGCAGCAAGGACGAGCGCCTGGCCACCATCACGGCGGCCGGCTCCGGCTTCGTCTACGCCGCCTCGCTGATGGGCGTCACCGGCACCCGCGAATCGGTCGGCAACCAGGCCCAGGACCTGGTGCGGCGCACCCGCGCCACCACCGAGCTCCCTGTCTGCGTCGGCCTCGGCGTCTCCAACGCCGTCCAGGCCAAGGAGGTCGCCGGCTTCGCCGACGGGGTGATCGTCGGCTCGGCCTTCGTGAAGCTGCTGCTGGACGCGCCGGACCTGCCGGCCGGGCTGGACGCCGTACGGGCGCTGGCGGGCGAGCTTGCGGCAGGCGTACGCAGGAGCTGAGACAAAACGGACGTCTGATCGGGTTCTGTAGTCCGATCGGGTGGAATGACGAGCAGGGAGGCACGCGAGTGCCTCCCTGCTTCGTTTGGCGGAGCGTGAGCGACAAGAACGACGGTGCCAACCGCGATGCGACGAAACGATCGGCCCGGGAGCGACTCCTCGCGGAGCGCGAGCGGCAGAAGACCCGGGACAAGCGACGGCGGACCCTCATCGTGGCGTCGGCGGTGGTCGGCGTCCTCGCCCTGGCGACGGTCGTGGGCGTGATCGCGGCCAACGCCGGCAAGGACACCAGCGCCAAGGGCGGCCCGGTCGTCGCCCCCAGCGGTGCCACCGGCAAGGACGCGCTCGCCATCCAGACGGGCAAGCCCGAGGCGAAGGCCACCCTCACCGTGTGGGAGGACTTCCGCTGCCCGGCCTGCAAGTCCTTCGAGGACAACTACCGGGACACCATCCACGAGCTGGAGGCCAAGGGCCTGCTCAAGGTGGACTACCACCTGGTCACGCTCATCGACGGGAACATGGGCGGCAGCGGCTCCCTGAAGGGGGCGAACGCGGCGGCCTGCGCCCAGGACGCCGGCAAGTTCTCCGAGTACCACGACGTCCTCTTCCAGAACCAGCCGCAGGAGGTCGACGACGCCTACGGCAAGAACGCCAAGCTGCTGGAGCTGGCGGGCAAGGTGGACGGGCTGGTCACCCCCGAGTTCAAGGCGTGCGTCGAGGAAGGCAGGCACAACAGCTGGGTGGGCAAGTCGCACGAGGCCTTCGCCGCCGGGAACTTCCGCGGAACGCCGACCGTGCTGCTCGACGGCAAGGACATCTTCTCCGACCAGGCCAACCCGCTGACCCCGCAGAAGCTGAAGGAGAAGGTGGAAGCGGGCGCCAAGGGCTCCGGCGGGGCCGGGGCGAAGGGCCCCGAGAAGGAGACCGGCAAGGAGACCGGCAAGGAGTCGGGCAAGGACACTGGGAAGGGCGGGGCGAAGGCCTCACCCTCGGCGTCGAGGACGGCGTCCAAGAATTCCGCGACCGGTTCCGGGAACGGGACGGGGAACGGCTCCGCGACCGGTTCCGGGAACGGGGCCGGAAACGGGTCCTCGGGGGGCTGACTTCCGCCGATCCAGGTCTGGATTTGGTTTCGACCCTGCCGGGCGGGTTGCGGTACGCACCGTCCGGCAGGGTAGCGTCAGGTCTGCCATGGACATTGCTTACATCCCCAGTCCGTCGACCGGCGTGATCCATCTCGGACCGATCCCGCTCCGCGGCTACGCGTTCTGCATCATCATCGGCGTCTTCGTCGCCGTCTGGCTCGGCAACAAGCGCTGGATCGCGCGCGGCGGAAAGCCGGGCACGGTCGCGGACATCGCCGTGTGGGCGGTGCCGTTCGGGCTGGTCGGCGGTCGCCTCTACCACGTGATCACCGACTACCAGCTCTACTTCGGCGAGGGCCGCAACTGGGTCGACGCCTTCAAGATCTGGGAGGGCGGCCTCGGCATCTGGGGCGCGATCGCGCTGGGCGCGGTCGGCGCCTGGATCGGCTGCCGGCTGCGCGGCATCCCGCTGCCGGCCTGGGCCGACGCCCTGGCCCCCGGCATCGCGCTGGCCCAGGCCTGCGGCCGCTGGGGCAACTGGTTCAACCAGGAGCTCTACGGCCGGGCCACCGACCTGCCCTGGGCGGTGGAGATCAGCGCCGGCCCGAACCGGGACGCCGGGACCTACCACCCGACCTTCCTGTACGAGTCGCTGTGGTGCGTCGGCGTCGCCTTCCTGGTGATCTGGGCCGACCGCCGCTTCAAGCTCGGCCACGGGCGGGCCTTCGCCCTGTACGTCGCCGCGTACTGCGTCGGCCGCGGCTGGATCGAGTACATGCGCGTCGACGAGGCGCACCACATCCTGGGCGTGCGCCTGAACGTCTGGACCTCGATCGTCGTCTTCGTGCTCGCGGTGGTCTACTTCGTCCTCTCGGCGAAGCTGCGTCCGGGCCGCGAGGAGGTCGTCGAGCCGGATGCCTCCGGCGGTGGGGGCGGCAAGGACGCCAAGGACGCCAAGGACGGCAAGGCTGCCGTCGAGGCCAAGGACAACGGCAAGGACAAGGCCGAGGACAAGGCAGCGGTGGAGGCGGCCGACGCCGGTCCGAAGGACTCCGCGCCGGCCCTCGCCCAGGGCGCCGTCAAGGCCGATCTGCGCAAGCCGGGCGTGGACGCCGCGGCCCCGGAGGCCGACAAGTCCTGACCTCACAGAGGTCGAGAAGGGGGGTGCCGCGCACGACGCGGCACCCCCCTTCTCGTGTCCCCAGGCGGCACCGGCCGTGCGGCCGCCGGGTCCGTGGTGCGTGCGCCGGGCAGGCCGGGCCGCGCGCCCAGCCGGTGTCCGCGCGGACGGCGCAAGGGCGGCGGGGTGTCAGTGGACCGGGAGCCGCGCGGCCAGCGCAAGGGTGCGGTGCGCCGACGCCACGACGGCCGGATCCACGAACCGGCCGTCGGGCAGCGCCAGCGCGCCCGGCGCGGCCCGCGCCGCGCTGAGCACCTCCACCGCGGCGCTGACCTCCTCGGGCGCCGGGAGATAGGCCCGCTCGATCACCGGGAGCTGGCGCGGGTGGATCGCCGCCCGGCCGAGGAAGCCGAGGGACCGGCCGCGGGCGCAGGAGGCCGCCAGCGCCTCCAGGTCCCGGATGTCGGGGAAGACCGACTGCGACGGGGGCGCCAGCCCGGCCGCACGCGCCGCGACCACCACCCGGGAGCGGCACCAGTCCAGGCCCTCCTCGGCGCTGACCGCCAGGTCCGCCCGCAGGTCCGCCTCGCCGAGGGAGAGCCCGCGCAGGGCCGGGTGCGCGCGGGCGATCTCGTAGGCGCGCTCCACGCCCAGCGCCGACTCCAGCAGGGCGTACAGGCTCACCCCGCCCGTGCGGTCGGCGGCCGCGGCGACCTGCTCCGGCGCGCAGATCTTGGGCAGCCGCAGCCCCGCGAGCCCCCGCAGCCCGGCGAGCGCGGCGAGGTCGGCGCCGCCCCAGGGGGAATCGAGGGCGTTGACGCGGACGTGTACCGGGACCGCCGGCCGTTCGGCGAGCAGCTCTACGGTGGCGGCGCGGGCGTACTCCTTGCGGGAGACCGCCACCGCGTCCTCCAGGTCGACGATGACGGCGTCCGCCCCGCAGCCCAGCGCCTTGCCGACCACCGCCGGGCGGTCGCCCGGCGCGTACAGCCAGGTCAGGATCACAGGGCCCCCTCGGTGCGCAGCGCGGCGATCTCGGCCCCGGACAGGCCGAGCTCCGCCAGCACCTCGGTCGTGTCCGCGCCGTGCGGGCGGCCCGCCCAGCGGATCCCGCCCGGCGTCTCGGACAGCCGGAAGAGGATGTTCTGCATCCGCAGGGGCCCCAGCTCCGGATCCTCGATCTCGGTCACCGTGTCGAGGGCCGCGAACTGCGGGTCTGCCATCACGTCGCGGACGTCGTAGACCAGCGCCACGGCTGCCTCGGCCTCCTCGAAGGCGGCCACGACCTCTTCCGCCTTGCGGCGGCCGATCCAGCCGCCGACCGCGTCGTCGAGGACGTCGGCGTGCCGGGCCCGCCCGGCTCCGGTGGCGAACCAGGGCTCGGCGATCAGCTCCGGCCGGCCGACCAGCCGCATCACCCGCTCGGCGATGGACCGGGCGGAGGCGGAGACCGCCAGCCAGCGTCCGTCGGCGCTGCGGTAGGTGTTGCGGGGGGCGTTGTTGGCGGAGCGGTTTCCCGTACGCGGCTGGACGTGGCCCAACTGGTCGTACCAGAGCGGCTGCGGGCCGAGCACGGTGAGGATCGGCTCGATGATCGCGAGGTCCACGACCTGCCCGTGCCCGGTGCGGTCCCGTCCGGCAAGCGCCGTCATCACGGCGTACGCACAGGTCAGCGCGGCGATCGAGTCTGCGAGCCCGAAGGGCGGCAGGGTCGGCGGCCCGTCCGGTTCCCCGGTGACCGCGGCGAAGCCGCTCATGGCCTCGGCGAGGGTGCCGAAGCCGGGGCGGTGGGCGTACGGGCCGTGCTGGCCGAACGCCGTGACGCGGGCCAGGATCAGGCGCGGGTTGGCGGCGGACAGCTCGGGCCAGCCCAGGCCCCACTTCTCCAGGGTGCCGGGGCGGAAGTTCTCGACGATCACGTCGGCGGTGGCGGCGAGCCGCAGCAGGGTGTCCCGGCCGCCGGGGGTGGACAGGTCGAGGGTCATGGTCCGCTTGTTCCGGCCGAGCAGCTTCCACCACAGGCCGATGCCGTCCTTGGCGGGGCCGTGGCCGCGGGAGGGGTCGGGCACGGCGGGGTGCTCGATCTTGACGACGTCGGCACCGAAGTCCCCGAGCAGGGTCGCGGTCAGGGGCCCGGCGAAGAGGGTCGCGAGATCGAGCACCCGCAGCCCGCGCAGGGGTCCCTTGGCCGGCTCATGCCCTGGCCGGGCGGTGGCGGATGACGACTCGGCCCGTGGGCGGGGGCCGGACCCGCCTGCCGGGACGCCGGTCGCGGGGGCGGGCCCTCGCCCCTGCCCTGGCCGTTGCTCCGGCCGGGCGGTGCTGGGTGCTGGTCCGGTTCCCGGGGTGTCTCCCGGCACGCCGGTAGCGGAGGCGGGGGCTGTGACGTGGTCCTGTCCCGGTGGGGCCGGGACGGGTGTCGGTGCGGTTCCCGGGGCGCTTGCCCGGGAACCGGGTCCGGAGGCGGAGGCGGGGGCGGGGGCTGGCCCCTGCCCCGGCGGGCGGGGGCCGGCCGGGGGCACGGGGCCGGCGCGGTGGGGTAGCGGGGGCGCCGCGGCTTCGGCGGGGCCGGGCGTGTGCCGGGGCGTCTCCTCGGCCGCCGAACGGGGCCCGGGGCCGGAAGGTCCGGCGGCGGTGCGTTCGGCGCCCTGCGGGGATCGCCCCGACACGCTCCCGTCCTGCTCGGGGGTCACGAGGCCGCTCCGGTCCCGGCCTCGCCGGAGCCGGCGCGGCCGGCCCCGTCCGTACCGGGTGGCGCGGTGGCGGCGTCAGGGGCGCCGCGGCCCGCCGGCCGGGGTTCTGCCTCCCACGCGGCCAGAGCGAACGCGTCGGTCTCGGAGCGGGTCGGCATCGAGTCCTGGGCGCCGTGCCGCTGCACCGAGAGCGCGGCAGCGGCCGAGGCCCAGCGCAGAGACTCCGGCATCGGCCGGCCCTCGCCCAGGGCCACGGCCAGGGCGCCGACGAACGTGTCCCCGGCCGCGGTGGTGTCCACGGCCCGGACCCGGGGCGCGGGCAGGCTCAGGGGTTCCCGGCCGCGCGCCGCGTAGAGGACGCCGGCCGCGCCGAGGGTGATGACCACCTCGGGCACGGTGGCCAGCAGTGCCTCGGCGGCCTGCCGTGGGTCGGTCAGCCCGGTCAGGGCGGCCGCCTCGTGCTCGTTGGGCACCAGGAGGTCGGTGGCGGCGAGGAGCTCGGCGGGCAGGGGCTGGACGGGGGCCGGGGTGAGCACCGTACGGACGCCGTGCGCGCGGGCGGCGCGGGCCCCGGCGAGCACGGCGGGCAGGGGCAGTTCCAACTGGAGGAGGAGGGCGCCGGCGGCGGCGATCCGGGCCTCGTCGCCCGCCTCCAGGGCGTTGACGCTGCCGTTCGCCCCCGGGATGACCACGATGCGGTTGCCGCCCTCGTCGTCCACGGTGATGTGCGCGGTGCCGCTGGCGCCCTCGACGGTGCGCAGGGCCGCCGTCTCCACACCGGCGGCGGTGAGCGCGGAGCGCAGCCGTACGCCGAACTCGTCGGCCCCGACCGCGCCGATCATCACCACCTTCCCGCCGGAGCGGGCGGCGGCGACGGCCTGGTTGGCGCCCTTTCCGCCGGGGACGGTCCGGAACGCGCGGCCGGTGACGGTCTCCCCGGGGAGGGGGGCCTTGGGGACGTAGGCGACGAGGTCCATGTTGGTGCTGCCGAGCACGGCGATGGCCGTCATGAGCGTGCTGCCTCCTGTGCGGTGAGGTGGGCGAGGGTGTCGAAACCGATGCCGTCGAAGCCGGGGACGCTGGTGGCGAGACGGTTCTTGAGGGGGGCGGTCCAGCGGTGCGGGATCCGGTCCGGGGCGCCGGCGAGCAGCCCGGCGAGGGCGCCGGCGGTGGCACCGTTGGAGTCGGTGTCCCAGCCGCCGGACACGGCACGGCAGACGGAGCGGGTGAAGTCCCCGTCGGCGTGGGTGAGGGCGGCGGCGATCAGGGCGGTGTTCGGGACGGCGTGCACCCAGTGGTAGTGCCCGTAGCGGGCGTGCAGCCGGTCGACGACGAGGTCGAAGTCGTCCTCGGCGGCGGCCGTGCGGATCCCGAAGCGGATCGCCCCGGCGAGGCGGGAGCGGGGCGGTACGGCGGCCAGCCCGGTCCGCAGCGCGGTGTGGACGTCCGCGCGGCCGGTGGCGGCCTCGGCGGTGGCGGCGGCGACGAAGAGGGCGGCGTAGAGGCCGTTGCCGGTGTGGGTCAGGGCGGCGTCCCGGTACGCCTGGGCCGCGGCGGCGGCCGGGGCGCCGGGATTGGTCCAGCCGTGGACGTCGGCGCGGATGAGGGCGCCGATCCACTCGCGGAAGGGGTTGTGGTGGGTGGCGGTGGCGGGCGGCTCCAGGCCGAGCAGGAGGTTGCGGTACGCGACGCGCTCGGCGGTGAAGGTACGCCCGGCGGGCAGCTCGTCGAGCCAGAGGCGGGCGACGTCGGCGGTGGTGAAGGCCTTGCCGTGGCGTTGGAGCAGGAGGAGGCCGAGGAGGGGGTAGTTGAGGTCGTCGTCCTCGGGCATGCCGTCGATGTTCTCGGCGAGCGAGGTGGGGGCGGAGCGGCGGTTCCACGGGTGGGCGGCGAGGAGTTCCGGGGGCACGCCGCGGGCGGTGAACCAGTCGCCGAGCGGCCAGTTGCCGGTGGCGCGGGCCAGTGCCCGGATCCCCTCCAGCGGCAGCTTCTCGACGGGTTTCCCGAGCAGACACCCCACGGCCCGCCCGACCCAGGCGGCCTCGAGCCGCCCCCGCAGCCCGCCGCCGGGCCCGGCCCCCGCGGCGGCAGCCCACGGCGCGCGGGCCGGGTCCGCGTGCCCGGGGGCGGTTGGGGCGGGGGCCCGGGCGGGCCGGGCCTCGGCGGCCTCCGAGCGGGGCGCCGGCTCGGGACCGGTTCCCGGATTCGGGCCTCCGGGACCCTGGTCGGCGTGGCGCTGCGTGCCGGCGGTTGCCGTGCCGGACCCCGATGCGGGGCCGGTTCCGGGGGCCGGTGACTGGAGGCCGGGGCCGATGGTCGGGTGTGCGACCGCAGCGGGTCCGGCCGCGGCGGCCTGCGGGTGAGCCAACGGTCCGGGGCGGACGTGCTGCGGTCGGGTGGGCGGGGGCGGTGCCGCAGGAGCCCGGCAGGCGGCGACGATGGCCGCCCAGGTGGTGGGCTCGGCCTCGGCCGAGGGGGAGGGGAGCCGGGCGAGTTCGTCCAGCAGGCGGGCCGCCAGCGACCGCAGGTGCCGCGGGGCCGCGGTGGGGGAGGCCCCGGCGCGTTCGGGCGCCGGGTGGCCGCCCGCGGCGAACCAGGCCCGTTGTGCGGGACCGGGGTCCCGGCCGTCCTCGGCCGCCTGGCGCAGCTCGTGCCCGACGAGGTCCTCGGGCTGCGCCCAGGTCAGGCGCACGCCGTCCGCCGGACAGGGGGCGGGCCCGTCCGCAGAGGGCGGCGGCCCGGTTCCGGACGGCGGCGCGATACCCGCCAGGTCGGGGGCGGGCCCACCGGGCGGTTCACCGGCAAGGGCCGCCGCGCGGGCGGTGTCGGCGCTCGGCCCGGTGGCGGCCGCTGCACGCGGCGCGGGTCCATCGGCCGCCGGCCGGTCGGCCGTGTGTCCGCCGACGGCTCCGCCCGGGTGCTCGCGGGCGCGGGCGGGGGCCGCCGATCCGGCGCCGGACCGCGGGCGGGCGTCGGCCGAGCCGTGGGCCGGGTGTCGGGCGCCGCCTGCGTCAGGGCGCTCGTGCGTAGGGGCGGCGGGCCCGTTGCCGGCGGGGGGTGCCGGGGCGGCGGTGCCGGTACGGGCTGTCGGCGCCAGGGGGGTGGTGGGGGTGTTGGGGCGGGCAGTGCCCGAGCGCTTCGCCGTGTGCGTAGGGGCGGCGGGCCCGTTGCCGGCGAGGGGTGCCGGGGCGGCGGCACCGGTTGCGGCCGTCGGTGCCGGGGCGGTGGTGCCCGGGGCCTTGGGCGGGCGGCGGCCGGCGGGCGCCGGGTCGGGGGGCGGGGGCATCAGGGGGTCGCGATCGCGGCGAAGGCCGATTCGTGGGCGCGGCGGCGGGCCCGGTCGCGGGCGAAGACCTCCCGGGCCACAGCGGCCAGCGCAACGGCCGGGGCGTGCAGGTCCAGACGGCTGGCCTCGGCGACCTGCTTCGCCCACACCGCCGGGACCACGGCCTCGCCGCCCAGGGCTCCGGCGATCGCCCCCGCCATGGTGGCGATGGAGTCGCAGTCCCGCCCGTAGTTGACCGCCCCGAGCACGGCCGCCTCGTACCGTCCGTCCGCGACGAGCAGCATCCCCAGCGCGATCGGCAGCTCCTCGATCGCGTGGAGCCGGGACGGCCGGCGGGCGTCGAGCGACGGGGTGCGGTAGTCCGGGCCGACCGAGTCGTACGGGGCCACCGCCGCCCGCAGCGGTGCGAGCGCCGACTCGAAGTCCCGGTAGCGGACCGCCACTTCGCGGACGGCGGCGATCGCCGCGCGCGTGCCGTCCTTGGCCAGCGACAGGGCCGCCTCCACCACGGAGGCGGCCGTCGCCCCGGGCACGCACGCCGCCGCCACGGCCGCCGCGAACACGCCCGCCGCCTCCCGCCCGTACGAGGACTGGTGCGCGCCGGCGATGTCGAGGGCCTCGGCGTAGGCTCCCGCCGGGTTGCCCGCGTTGGCGATGCCCACGGGAGCCATGTACATGGCCGCACCGCAGTTGACGATGTTGCCGGTGCCGGCCTCGCGCGGGTCCGCGTGCGCGTAGTGCAGGCGGGTCACCATCCACTTCTCCGCGAGGAAGATCCGCTGCAACGGCAGTGCCTCCGCCTCCAGTTCGGGGATCCAGCGCGGCACGGACATCAGGTCGGGGACCAGGTGCTCGGCGACGGAGTACGCGTCGAGGTGGTCCCGTACCGTCTCGTAGACCCGTACCAGCGCGTGCGTCATCAAGGTGTCGTCCGTGACGTGTCCGTCGCCCTTGTGGTACGGGGCGATGGGGCGGGCCGTGCGCCAGTTCTCGTGCCACGGGCCGACGATGCCGTGCACGCGGCCGCCGTGCCGTTCGACGATCTGGTCCGGGGTCCAGCCCTCCACCGGGCCGCCGAGCGCGTCACCGACGGCGGCGCCGACGAGGGCCCCGCAGGCCCGGTCCTCCAACGTGAGCGTCATGTCCGAATCATCCTTTGGGTGAGGTGAGTTCCGTCTGCGCGAGGAGCGCGGCGAGTTCCACGAGGTCGGTGCCGGCGAGGCGGGGGAGGGCGCAGCCGGAGAGGGTGCGGCAGGCCTCGCGCCAGGCGGCCGGGATCGAGTCGCCGCCGCCGATCGCGCCGGTGAGCGCGCCGGCGAGGGCGGGGGCGGAGTCCGCGACGCGGGACAGGCAGGCAGCGGCCGGTACGGCCTCGGTCGTCCTGCCGCGGGCGGCGGTCGCGAGGGCGAGGGCCACGGGAACGGTCTCGGCGGCGGCGATGCCGTAGCTGTACACGTGGTCCACGATCTCGTGCTCCAGGGTCGGGACGATGGCGAACGCGCCGCCGTCCGCGTGGGCGCGGGCCAGTCCGACGGCGTGTCGGGCGTTGCGGCCGATCTCGGTGGCCCCGGGGAGCTGGGCGAGGGCGGCGTCGACGGCCGCGTCGACGTCCGCGGTGGTGAGGGCGGTGGCGACGGCGGCGGCCATCGCGCGGGCGCCGTGGACGCCGTCGCCGTCCTGGGTGTAGCGCGCGTCGAACTCGGCGAGGTCGGCGGCGGCCAGGGCGTCGCCGGGGTGCACGACGGCGAGGACGCAGGCGCGGACGCAGGCGGCGTCGTCGAAATAGTGCGGGTTGTCGTGGCCGGTGGCCGGCGGGCGCAGGCCGGTGGCGAGGTTGCCGAGGCCGGCGCGTACGGAGATGCGGGCGCGGAGGGGGAGTACGGCGGACTCCACCTCGGGCGCGCGTTCCGCGGCCGCGGCGACCTCGGAGGCGAGGGCGTTCCAGGCGAGGTCGATGGCGGCGCGCATGCGGCGGGAACGGGAGAGGTCGCTGAGGAGGACGCCGGCGGCGGTGAGCACGGACTCGGCGACGAAGGCCGCCCATTCGGCGTCGTCGGACGGGCCGAGGCGCAGCGGCTCCGGGGGCTGGTTGAGGGCGATGGGGACGGGGAGGGTGGTGGTGGCGTTCTGCTCGGCGAAGGTGTCGAGCTCGCGGGTGAGGCGGCGGGTCCACTCGGGCATCCGGCTGGCGCGGTGGCGGGCCGCGGGCCAGCCGGCCGCGTCGCCCGCCGCGAGCCCGAGGAGGAGGCCCTCGATGGGGCGGCGGTCCCCCGCCGGGGCCCCTGCGGGGTGCTCGGCGGGGTGGGCGGTGGCCCGGATCACGGCCCGCAGCGCGCCCGCCTCGTCCGGCGCCGGCAGCCCGGCGGACCGCCCGACCAGTACGGGCAGCAGCCGTACTCCCGCCCCGGGCTCCGCCGGGTCGGTCGGTGCGGGCCGCGGCTGCACGCCCAACGCCGGCGCGGGTGCGGGTCGGTCCGCCGGGGTGCCCCGTTCCGGGAGACCGGTCGCCACCGGCCGGGGCCCTGTGCCGAGGCCCGCTGCCCCGCTGGTCGGCACGGGCCGCGGCCGCCCGTCGGGTCCCGGTTCCGTGCGGGCCGCGCGATCGGCGGGTACGGGCAGCGGCCGTGCCCCTGCCCCGGGCTCCGCCGGCCCGCTCCCCGGCCCCTGGCCGAGGGCGGCCGAACCGGCCGGCTCTGTGGGGAGGTCCGTCGGTACGGGCAGTGGCCGGGCGTCCGCCGCAGGGCAGGCCGGTACGGGCCGCCACCGCCGGGCCTCCGGCGCGGGTGCGGGTCGGTCCGCCGGGGTGCCCCGTTCCGGGAGACCGGTCGCCACCGGCTGGGCCTCGGTGCTGCGGCCTGCCGCCTCCCTGGTCGGCACGGGGCACCAGCCCGACCCCGCGTCCGGGCCGGGGGCGGCCCGGTCCGGTGGGGTGCCCCACCCGGAGCGGTCGTCCGCGCCGCGCTGCGCCCCGGCCCCGCGGCCCGGCGCCAGGCGCGCCGGCATGGGCCGTGGCCGGGTCTCCGGGGCCGGGTCCTCGCCCGCGCCGACCCTCGGGCCGTGCTCCGCGAGGGGCTTCGCGCCGTCGGCGGGTACGGGCCACCGCCGGGCCTCCGGCCGCGGGGTGTCCCGGGCCGGGAGGCCCGTCGGGACCGGGTGTGCCCCGGCTCCGTGGCTCGCCGGCAGGCCGGGTGGTGCGGTCTGCGGGTGCCCGTCCGGGCCGGGGGCCGCCGGGGCCGCCGGGGACGACCGGTCCGTCCGGGCGGGCTGTCGCGGCGTGGATTCGCCGGAGGAGTGCAAGGTCATCGGGCGGCCTCGTATTCGGGGGTGAGGAGGTCCGCGATGTCCAGGACGTGGTAGCCCCGCATCGACGGGAGGCAGCTGCCGCGCACCGGGCCGATGGCCGATCCCCAGGCGGCGGGGATCGCCGCGGCCCCCGACATCGCGCCGGCCAGTGCGCCCGCCACCGCGGCCGTGGTGTCCGCGTCGCGGCCCATGTTCACAGCGGTGAGCACGGAGGAGGAGAAGTCGCCGCGGCAGGCGGCGAAGGCGCCGAACGCCAGGCCCACCGCCTCCGGCGCCAGGTCCGTCCACGGGTAGCCGCCGATGACCACCGCCGAGCGCACCGCCCGTTCCCCGCGCGGGGCGGCGGTGACCGCGCGGCGCAGGGAGCGGGCCGTCCACGAGTCCGACGGGATGACCGAGAGGGCCGCGGAGATCACGGACGCCGCGCTGCCGCCCGCCATGGCCGCCGCCACGCCCGCCGCCACCGCCTGGCCGCCGTAGATGCCCTCGCCGTCATGGCTGACCGTGCCGTCGATGGCGACCAGCCGCGCCGCCTCGGCGGGCCGACCCGCCGCGAAGACGCCGAACGGCGCGGCCCGCATGGCCAGTCCGTCCGACCACGCGTGCCGGTGCTGGGCGGAGATGGGGGCCGCCAGGCCGCGGCGGAGGTTCTCCAGCGTGCCGCGCTCGGAGAACCCCGCCCCCCGGAAGGGGCCTTCGTCGAGGTCCGCGATCCAGTGGTGCCACGCCCGTTCGACGTGGCTGACGGTGAGCGCCGAGCCGTGGCGGGCCAGGAGCAGCCCCGAGAAGATCGCGTACTCGGTGTCGTCCGTACCGGCCGGGTCGTCCGACACGAAGCCCTCGATGCGGCCCCATTTCGCCCGGATCTCCGACGGCTTCATGTTCTCCGCGGGGGCGCCGAGCGCGTCGCCCACCGCAAGTCCCAGAAGAGCGCCCCGGGCCCGTTCGAGGAGGACCTGCGGATTGCATGCAATCTGCTTCACCGGCTCCATTGGCGCGCCTCTCCCACGTGGATGGGGCCCATCATGGGCCCTTGGGGGATTTGTGCCATGTCATGCGGTTTGTCGCGTGCCGCGAAACACCCCGCGAACACCGGCGTCACCCGGTCGCCGAGGCGCAAAACCGCAGGTAAGTACGGCCTTCCTTGCTGGCGGGCCACGAAAATCGTGCGTAGTTTCGAGGTGTTCAGGGGGGGCCGGACGCGTCACGGCGTCCGTAAAGACAATTGGGGAGATAGCACCGCATGTCCATCATCGACATCGAAGCACCGCTGCACACCGCCCACCGCGACAACCACACTCACCGCGACGTCAACGGTGGATGGCTGCGGCCGGCCGTCTTCGGTGCGATGGACGGGCTCGTCTCCAACCTCGCCCTGATGACCGGCGTGGCCGGCGGGGCCGTCGCCCCGCAGACCGTCGTGATCACCGGCCTGGCCGGACTCGCCGCCGGAGCCTTCTCGATGGCCGCCGGCGAGTACACCTCCGTGGCCTCGCAGCGCGAGCTGGTCCTCGCCGAGCTCGACATCGAGCGGCAGCAGCTGCGCAAGCACCCGATCGACGAGATGGAGGAGCTCGCCGAGCTCTACGTCTCCCGCGGCGTCGAGCCGGCGCTCGCCCGTGAGGTCGCCATGCAGCTGTCCCGCGATCCGGAGCAGGCCCTGGAGATCCACGCCCGCGAGGAGCTCGGCATCGACCCCGACGACCTGCCGTCGCCGCTCGTCGCCGCCGTCTCGTCCTTCGGCTCCTTCGCGCTGGGCGCGCTGCTCCCCGTACTGCCGTACCTGCTCGGCGCCACGGCGCTGTGGCCGGCGGTCCTGCTCGCCCTCGCCGGGCTCTTCGCCTGCGGCGCGGTCGTCGCCCGGGTCACCGCCCGGTCGTGGTGGTACAGCGGCCTGCGCCAGCTGCTGCTCGGCGGCGCCGCCGCCGGTGTGACGTACGTCCTGGGAACCTGGATCGGCGGAGCCATAGGCTGACCGCCCTCGGAGTGAGACACTATGCAGTACGCAACATAAGTAGTCCGTTACTCGGCGGTTTCGATCCCGTGTCCGCCGGGCATCACTCAAGGACTCCGGGCGGGCAACGATGCTCGCCCTGTGCCGGGACCTTCGCCCCACGCGATACGCCGGGATGCGCGGGAACAGCCGGGATTGCCCCCTGCCACCCCGCGATCCGCCCGTAGAGCGCCGCGAAAGTCCCCTCTTTCCGCCTCGCGCAGTGTCCGCATGCTGGAATGGCGTATCCGCTTCTCGGGATTGTCGTCATCATGTAATCTGCACGAAATTTCGCAGAGGGCCAACGTCGTCCCTCGGCACGCACATATGCCACGACGACGACGGGAGAGCCGATGCGTTCCGCATCCACGCACTCCGCGACCGGCCTGAACACCGCCTGGTCGCCCATGGACGGTCGCCCCGCCCAGCAGGGCATGTACGACCCGCGCAACGAGAAGGACGCCTGCGGCGTCGGATTCGTGGCGAACCTCACCGGCGAGGCCACCCACACACTCGTTGAGCAGGCCCTGACCGTTCTGCGGAACCTCGAGCACCGTGGCGCCACCGGCTCCGAGCCGGACTCCGGCGACGGCGCGGGAATCCTGTCCCAGGTGCCGGACGCCTTCCTCCGCGAAGTCGCCGGATTCGAGCTCCCCGAAGCCGGCGCGTACGCCGTCGGCATCGCCTTCCTCCCCGCCGACGGCGCCGCACAGGCCGCCGCCGCGGAGCAGATCGAGGCCATCGCCGAAGAAGAGAACCTCACGGTCCTCGGCTGGCGCGAGGTCCCGGTCACCCCCGACCTGCTCGGCAACGGCGCCCGCGCCACCATGCCCGCCTTCCGACAGCTCTTCGTGAGCAACGGCAGCACCGGCATCGAGCTGGACCGCAAGGCGTTCGTGCTGCGCAAGCGCGCCGAGCGCGAGGCCGGCGTGTACTTCCCGTCGCTCTCCGCCCGCACCATCGTCTACAAGGGCATGCTGACCACCGGCCAGCTGGAGCCCTTCTTCCCGGACCTCTCCGACCGCCGCTTCGCCTCGGCGCTCGCCCTGGTCCACTCCCGGTTCTCCACGAACACCTTCCCGTCCTGGCCGCTCGCCCACCCGTACCGCTTCGTCGCGCACAACGGCGAGATCAACACGGTCAAGGGCAACCGGAACTGGATGAAGGCCCGCGAGTCCCAGCTGGCGTCGGAAGCCTTCGGCGACGGCGTGCTGGACCGCATCTTCCCGATCTGCACCCCGGACGCCTCCGACTCGGCCTCCTTCGACGAGGTCCTGGAGCTGCTCCACCTCGGCGGCCGGTCGCTGCCGCACAGCGTGCTGATGATGATCCCGGAGGCGTGGGAGAACCACACCTCCATGGACCCGGCCCGCCGCGCCTTCTACCAGTACCACTCCACGCTGATGGAGCCCTGGGACGGCCCCGCCTGCGTCACCTTCACCGACGGCACCCAGGTCGGCGCGGTCCTCGACCGCAACGGCCTGCGCCCCGGCCGCTACTGGGTCACCGACGACGGCCTCGTCGTCCTCGGCTCCGAGGTCGGCGTCCTCGACATCGACCCGGCCAAGGTCGTCCGCAAGGGCCGCCTGCAGCCCGGCAGGATGTTCCTCGTCGACACCGCCCAGAAGCGGATCGTCGAGGACGACGAGATCAAGAACGAGCTCGCCACCGCCGCCCCCTACGCCGAATGGCTGGAGACCGGCGAGATCGAGCTGACGGACCTGCCCGAGCGCGAGCACATCGTGCACACGCACGCCTCGGTCACCCGCCGCCAGCAGACCTTCGGCTACACCGAGGAAGAGCTGCGCGTCATCCTCGCGCCGATGGCCCGTACCGCCGGCGAGCCGCTCGGCTCCATGGGCACGGACTCCCCGATCGCGGCCCTGTCCGAGCGCCCCCGGCTGCTCTTCGACTACTTCACCCAGCTGTTCGCGCAGGTCACCAACCCGCCGCTGGACGCCATCCGCGAGGAGCTCGTCACCTCGCTGCTCTCCTCGATCGGCCCGCAGTCCAACCTGCTGGAGCCCACCGCCGCGTCCTGCCGCAGCGTCACCCTGCCCTTCCCGGTGATCGACAACGACGAGCTGGCCAAGCTCATCCACATCAACGCCGACGGCGACATGCCCGGCATGAAGGCCGCCACGCTCTCCGGCCTCTACCGGGTCTCCGGCGGCGGAGAGGCACTCGCCGCCCGGATCGAGCAGATCCGCGCCGAGGCCGACGCGGCCATCGCCAACGGCGCCCGCCTGATCGTCCTCTCGGACCGCCACTCCGACGCCGAGCACGCGCCGATCCCGTCGCTGCTGCTCACCGCCGCCGTGCACCACCACCTCATCGCCACCAAGCAGCGCACCCAGGTGGGCCTGCTGGTCGAGGCCGGCGACGTCCGCGAGGTCCACCACGTCGCCCTGCTCATCGGCTACGGCGCCGCCGCGGTCAACCCGTACCTCGCCATGGAGTCCGTCGAGGACCTGCTGCGCGCCGGTACCTTCCTGTCCGGCCTGGAGCCGGAGCAGGCCATCAAGAACCTGATCTACGCACTCGGCAAGGGCGTCCTGAAGGTCATGTCCAAGATGGGCATCTCCACCGTCGCCTCCTACCGCGGCGCCCAGGTCTTCGAGGCCGTCGGCCTGAACGACGAGTTCGTCGAGACCTACTTCAACGGCACCGCCACCAAGATCGGCGGCGCCGGCCTGGACGTCATCGCCAAGGAGGTGGCCGCCCGCCACGCCAAGGCGTACCCCGTCTCCGGCGTCGCCGCCACGCACCGCGCGCTGGAGATCGGCGGCGAGTACCAGTGGCGCCGCGAGGGCGAGCCGCACCTGTTCGACCCGGAGACGGTCTTCCGCCTCCAGCACGCCACCCGCAACCGCCGGTACGACATCTTCCGGCAGTACACGGACCGCGTGAACGAGCAGTCCGAGCGCCTCATGACGCTCCGCGGCCTCTTCGGCTTCAAGTCCGACCGCCCGTCGATCTCGATCGACGAGGTCGAGCCGGTCTCCGAGATCGTCAGGCGCTTCTCCACCGGCGCCATGTCGTACGGCTCCATCTCCAAGGAGGCGCACGAGACCCTCGCCATCGCCATGAACCAGCTGGGCGCCAAGTCCAACACCGGTGAGGGCGGCGAGGACCCGGACCGCCTGTACGACCCGGCGCGCCGCTCCTCCATCAAGCAGGTCGCCTCCGGCCGCTTCGGTGTGACGAGCGAGTACCTGGTCAACGCGGACGACATCCAGATCAAGATGGCGCAGGGCGCCAAGCCCGGCGAGGGCGGCCAGCTGCCCGGCCACAAGGTCTACCCGTGGGTCGCCAAGACCCGGCACTCCACCCCGGGCGTCGGCCTGATCTCCCCGCCGCCGCACCACGACATCTACTCCATCGAGGACCTGGCCCAGCTGATCCACGACCTCAAGAACGCCAACCCGGTCGCCCGCATCCACGTGAAGCTGGTCTCCGAAGTCGGCGTCGGCACGGTCGCGGCAGGTGTCTCCAAGGCCCACGCGGACGTCGTCCTGATCTCCGGCCACGACGGCGGTACGGGCGCCTCCCCGCTCACCTCGCTCAAGCACGCGGGCGGCCCCTGGGAGCTCGGCCTCGCCGAGACCCAGCAGACCCTGCTGCTCAACGGCCTGCGCGACCGCATCGTCGTCCAGACCGACGGCCAGCTCAAGACCGGCCGCGACGTGGTCATCGCCGCGCTGCTCGGCGCCGAGGAGTTCGGTTTCGCGACCGCACCGCTCGTCGTCTCCGGCTGCGTCATGATGCGCGTCTGCCACCTGGACACCTGCCCGGTCGGCATCGCCACCCAGAACCCGGTCCTGCGGGACCGCTTCTCCGGCAAGCCCGAGTTCGTCGTCAACTTCTTCGAGTTCATCGCGGAGGAGGTGCGCGAGATCCTCGCCGAGCTGGGCTTCCGCACGATCGAGGAGGCCGTCGGCCACGCCGAGCTCCTCGACACCACCAAGGCCGTCTCGCACTGGAAGGCGCAGGGCCTCGACCTGGAGCCGCTCTTCTACGTTCCCGAGCTGCCCGAGGGCGCGGTCCGCCACGCCCTGATCGAGCAGGACCACGGTCTGGAGAAGGCCCTCGACAACGAGCTGATCGAGCTCGCGTCGGACGCGCTGAACGCCGAGTCCGCCGAGGCGGCCCTGCCGGTCCGCGCCCAGGTCGCCATCCGGAACATCAACCGGACCGTCGGCACGATGCTCGGCCACCACGTCACCAAGAAGTTCGGTGGCGCGGGCCTGCCCGACAACACCATCGACCTGACCTTCACGGGCAGCGCCGGCCAGTCCTTCGGCGCCTTCGTGCCGAAGGGCGTCACCCTGCGCCTGGAGGGCGACGCCAACGACTACGTCGGCAAGGGCCTCTCCGGCGGCCGGATCGTGGTCCGCCCGGACCGCGGCGCCGACCACCTCGCCGAGTACTCCACCATCGCCGGCAACACCATCGGCTACGGGGCCACCGGCGGCGAGATGTTCCTGCGCGGCCGCACCGGCGAGCGCTTCTGCGTCCGCAACTCCGGTGCCCTGGTCGTCTCGGAGGGCGTGGGCGACCACGGCTGCGAGTACATGACCGGCGGCACGGCGGTCGTCCTGGGCGAGACGGGCCGCAACTTCGCGGCCGGCATGTCGGGTGGCGTCGCGTACGTCATCGACCTCGACCCGCACAACGTCAACGTCGGCAACGCGGGCGCGGTCGAAGCCCTGTCCGACACCGACAAGCAGTGGCTGCACGATGTGGTGCGCCGCCACGAGGAGGAGACCGGCTCGACCGTGGCCGCGAAGCTCCTGGCTGACTGGTCCGTCGCGGTGGACCGCTTCAGCAAGATCATCCCCACCACGTACAAGGCAGTGCTCGCCGCCAAGGACGCCGCTGAGCTCGCCGGACTCTCGGAATCCGAGACCACGGAGAAGATGATGGAGGCGGCGACCAATGGCTGACCCGAAGGGCTTCCTCACCACCACGCGCGAGACCGCCTGCTCCCGTCCCGTCGCCGACCGGCTGAAGGACTGGAACGAGGTCTACGTCCCGGGCTCCCTGCTGCCGATCATCAGCAAGCAGGCCGGCCGCTGCATGGACTGCGGCATCCCGTTCTGCCACAACGGCTGCCCGCTCGGGAACCTGATCCCCGAGTGGAACGACTACGCCTACCGCGACGACTGGGCGGCGGCGTCGGAGCGGCTGCACGCGACGAACAACTTCCCGGAGTTCACGGGCCGCCTGTGCCCCGCCCCGTGCGAGTCGGCGTGCGTGCTCGGCATCAACCAGCCGGCCGTCACCATCAAGAACGTCGAGGTCTCGATCATCGACAAGGCGTGGGACAACGGGGACGTCACCCCGCAGGCCCCCGAGCGCCTGTCCGGCAAGACCGTCGCCGTGATCGGCTCGGGCCCGGCCGGCCTGGCCGCCGCCCAGCAGCTGACCCGGGCCGGCCACACCGTCGTCGTGTACGAGCGCGCGGACCGCATCGGCGGCCTGCTCCGCTACGGCATCCCCGAGTTCAAGATGGAGAAGGTGCACATCAACCGCCGCATCGAGCAGATGCGCGCGGAGGGCACCAAGTTCCGCACCGGCATCGAGGTCGGCCGTGACATCACGGCCACCGACCTGCGCAAGCGGTTCGACGCGGTCGTCGTCGCGGCGGGCGCCACCGTCTCCCGCGACCTGCCGGTCCCGGGCCGCGAGCTGAACGGCATCCACTTCGCGATGGAGTACCTGCCGCTCGCGAACAAGGTCCAGGAGGGCGACTTCCTGGCCCCGCCCATCACCGCCGAGGGCAAGCACGTGGTCGTCATCGGCGGCGGCGACACCGGAGCGGACTGCGTCGGCACCGCCCACCGCCAGGGCGCGGCCTCGGTCACGCAGCTGGAGATCATGCCGAAGCCGGGCGAGGACCGGAACGCCAACCAGCCGTGGCCGACCTTCCCGATGCTCTACAAGGTCACCTCGGCCCACGAGGAGGGCGGCGAGCGGGTCTACTCCGTCTCCACCACCCACTTCGAGGGCGACGAGGACGGCAACGTCAAGGCCCTGCACCTGGTCGAGGTCGAGTTCGTCGACGGCAAGCTCGTCCAGAAGCCCGGCACCGAGCGCGTCCTCCCCGCGCAGCTGGTGACCCTGGCGATGGGCTTCACGGGCACCGACCAGGCGAACGGCCTGACCCAGCAGTTCGGCGTGGAGCTGGACGCCCGCGGCAACATCGACCGCGACGCCTCCTACGCGACCAACGTCGACGGCGTCTTCGTCGCCGGCGACGCGGGCCGCGGCCAGTCGCTCATCGTCTGGGCCATCGCGGAGGGCCGCTCGGCCGCCCGCGGCGTGGACCGCTTCCTGACCGGCAGCAGCGCCCTCCCGTACCCGGTCAAGCCGACGGACCGCTCGCTGACGGTGTAGCACCGGCAAGCACCCCCGCCCCGCGAAGGGCGGGACCCCTCATACGGTCCGTACAACGGCGTACGGAACACCCGACGCAGCGCCCGCCACGTCCCCGACCAGGGGTGGCGGGCGCTGTGGCGTTGGGTAGTCGTATGAATACGTTCCGCAGATGCCGCAGGTGGTGTGAGGACTACGCTTTTCGTGGAGCAAGGGCACTGCGGAAGCGGGGAGTTGGCTCATGGCCAAGCCGAAGGACCTGGACGGGGCGCAGACGCCGGAGGAGTTCGCCCGCGAGGAGCTGCGGCGCCACCGGGAGGCGGCGGGGTTGACCCAGGAGGGCCTGGGCGAGCGGATCTTCACGAGCGGGGCGTACGTAGGCCAGATGGAGTGCGGGACGCGGAGGCTCCGGCCGGAGATCGCAGAGCTGATCGACCGGGTGTTCGGCACCGGGGACTACTTCACCCGCCTGTCCAAGGCGTTCAAGCCCAAATACGAGGACTACTTCGCCGAAGCGGCCGAGCTGGAACGTCGGGCGAAGGCCATCCACGAATACGCCTCCACCCTGGTTCCCGGGCTGTTGCAGACTGCGGACTACGCCCGGGCCGTGATGCGGGGTGGCAATCCCACCGCGCTCGCCGCGTACGTTGACGGCCTCGTTGCGTCTCGTCTGGAGCGCGCGGGCCTACTAGGCGATCCGACGACCCCCGAAATGTGGGTCGTTCTGCACGAAGCGGTGCTGCGGACGGCGGTCGGGGGACCTGGTGTGATGGCCGCGCAGCTGCGGCACATCTCCGCCTGCGTCCGAGGCCATCGGATCACCGTGCAGGTGGTGCCCTTCTCGGCCGGCGCGCAAGGGGCCCTGGGGTCTTTGGTGAGCATCATGCAGTTCGCGGATGCGCCCGACGTGGTGTACACGGAGGGGCCGCGTGTGGGGCAGTTGCTCGACTATCCGGCCCTGGTACGGCGCCATTGGAAACTCTACGATCTGGCGAGGGCCGCTGCGCTGTCGCCGGAAGTGTCCCTGACCTTTATCGAGTCGGTGGCGGAGGAATACGCGAAATGCGCGCAGACGTGAACGGCCTGTCCTGGAGGAAGTCCTCTTACAGCAACTCCGAGAGCAACAGCTGCGTCGAGGTGTCCGACGACCTCCCCGGCATCGTTCCCGTCCGTGACAGCAAGCTGGCCGGTGCCGGGCCCGTTCTCGTGTTCCCCGCCGGCCCGTGGGCGTCGTTCGTCGCGGCCGTGAGGCTTCCGGCCTCGGCGCCGTGAAAATCCGTTGCGCGGACCGGCGTGGCCACTGCTACGGTCCCGGCAGGCCGTGCGACAGCAGGAGGAGGTGGTACCCGTGAACGCAGTATCGACATGGGTGCTCCCCTCCGGGGTCACGGTCGGACGGTAGGCAGGTCGTCCGGGAGCGCCTTCAACGCGCATTCCCGAAGGGCACGACCATGCATGTCATCTCCGAACGACGCCTCGACGACGGCGTCCTCGCACGCGAATTCACCCTCGGCGAGATCCCCGGCACCCTGTGGACGCCCCAGTCCGCCGACCCCGTCCCGCTGATCCTGATGGCCCACAACAACGGCCTGCCCAAGAGCGCGGACCGGCTGGTGGCGCGGGCCCGGCACTCCGCGGCCCGCGGATATGCCGTGGCGAGCATCGACGCCGTCGGGTGCGGCGACCGGCCCCGTTCGGCCGCCGAGGAGCAGGCGCGCGCCGGGTTCCGCCGGGCGATGCAGGCCGGCGGGCCGGTCGACGAGGTCTTCGAGTCCTTCATCGGCCCGCTGGTCGACTCGGCGGTCCCGGACTGGCGGACCACCCTGGACGCCCTCCTCGAACTCCCCGGGATCGGCGGCCCGGTCGGGTACTCGGGGTGGACCGCCCTCGGCATCCGCCTCGCGGTGACCGAGCCTCGCATCGCGGCCGCCGGCCTCTTCGCCGGGGGCTACGTGCCCCGAGCCCAGCGCGAGGAGGCCCGGCAGGTCACGGTGCCGCTGCTGTTCCTGCTGCAGTGGGACGACGAAGGGAACCCCCGGGAGCGGGCCCTGGACCTCTTCGACGCCTTCGGCACCGAGGAAAAGACGCTCCACGCCAACCTGGGCGGACACACCGGCACCCCGTGGTTCGAGGTGGAGGACGGCAACCGGTTCTTCGACCGCCACCTGAAGTAGAACGGTCTGTACCGCCGGCCCCTGCCGAACTCCCGACAGGGGTCGGCGCGGCCCGTGGGTCTTCGACCGGCAGAGTCGGGCGCATGGATTGCATCTTCTGCGGACTCATCCGTGAAGCCACCGCGAGCTGGGTGGCTCGCGGTCCGGTGGCCTGTGCCTTCACACCACTGAACCCGCTCGCACCGGGCCACACCCTGGTGGTGCCCACGCTCCACTACGCAGACGTCTTCGAGACCCCGCCCGAGGTGCTCGCCGCGGTGACGGCGCTGGTCCAGCGCGTCGCCGGGGCGGCGCGGACCGCCCTGGACGCCTCGGGCGTGAACATTCTCAGCGCCAGCGGTCCGGGATCGGAGCAGTCGGTTCCCCACCTGCACTTCCACGTCCTTCCGCGGTGGGTGGACGACGGCTTGTCGACCTGGCCGGCCGGGCGCTCCGCACGTCACGTCACCGGCGATGCAGGAGCGAGGCTCGCCGAGGCCCTGGGGTGATCCGGGGCATCAATCCCCACATGGGAAGCCCGCGCGCTGGGCAAGCGCTACGGCCGCAAAGAGGCGCTGACCGACTGCACCCTGAGCGTGCCGGCCGGGCAGGCGGCCGGCACGCGTCCGGGCCCGAGCAGCTGGCCAAGGTCGGTTTCGTCGCCCAGGACACGCCCACGTACGCCGGGCTGTCCATCGCCGACCACCTGAAGCTGGGCGCCCGGCTCAACCCCGGCTGGGACGCACGCCTGGCCGAGGACCGGATCCGGCAGCTCGGCCTGGACCCCGCCCAGAAGGCGGGCCGGCTCTCCGGCGGCCAGCGCGCCCAGGTGGCCCTGACCGTCGCCGTCGCCAAGCGGCCCGAGCTGCTCATCCTCGACGAGCCCGTCGCCGCACTCGACCCCCTGGCCCGGCGGGAGTTCCTGCAGGGCCTGATGGAGCACGTCGCCGAGCACGGCACCACCGTCGTGCTCTCCTCGCACCTGGTGTCCGACCTGGAACGGGTCTGCGACCACCTGATCTCCCTCGTCGCCTCCCGCGTCCAGGTCGCGGGCGACGTCGACGACCTCCTCGCCACGCACTTCCGGCTCACGACCACCCGCCGCGACGCCGCCGCCCTCCCCGAGGGCATGTACGTCGTCCAGGAGACCCACACCGAACGGCAGAGCACCTTCATCGTGCGCTCCGACAAGCCGGTCCACGACCCCTCCTGGGCCCTGGAACCCCTCGGCCTGGATGACCTGGTCCTCACCTACATGAGTCGGGCCGCCGCCGGGCCCGGTCCCCGAGCCACCCTGGAGAACCAGCGATGATCTGGCTGACCTGGCGCCAATACCGCGTCCAGACGCTCGCGGCCCTCGGCGTCCTCGCCGCCTTCGCGATATTCCTCGTGGTCACCGGACTCCAGATGCGCGACCTCTACGACAGCACCGTCGGGTCGTGCCGGGACGACTGCGGGGCGGCCAGGAACGCACTGGTCGTCGAATACCAGACCCTCACCTACTACGTCACCAGCGCGCTGCTCGCCGCGCCCGGCGTCATCGGGGTCTTCTGGGGAGCCCCGCTGATCGCCCGCGAACTGGAGACCGGCACCCACCGGCTCGTCTGGAACCAGAGCATCACCCGCAGCCGCTGGCTCCTGGTCAAGCTCGGGGCCGTCGGCCTGATCGCCGTCGCCGTCACCGGGGTGCTCAGCCTCCTGGTCACCTGGTGGGCGGATCCCATCGACCGGGTCAACCTGGACCGGTTCACCGCCCTCATGTTCAGCGGCCGCGCGATCGTCCCCCTCGGCCACGCGGCGTTCGCCTTCACCCTCGGCGCCTGCGCCGGGCTGCTGATCCGGCGCACGGTGCCCGCGATGGCCGCGACCCTCGTCGCCTTCGTCGCGGTCCAGATCCTCGTACCGTTCGCGATCCGCCCGCACTTCGTGACGCCGGAGCACGCCGATGTCGCGCTCAGCTCCCTCGTCACGGCACCGGGCGGCGGCGGAGGCGGGGGAGGCGGGGGAGGGGAGCCCGGTGCTCCGGGCGACGGCTGGAACGGCAACCACGTCCAGCTGAAGGGAGCCGGAGACGACACCTACCTGCGGGTCGGGGTCCTCAAGCCCGGCGTCTGGGTCGTGTCCGATCCCGGCGCGGTGCTCGACGCGTCCGGCCGGGAGGTCCGCGGCCCCGCAGGCTGCGCAGACCGTTCGAAGGACCCCTTCGAGTGCTTCGCCACGTCCGACCTCCACATCGAGGTCGACTACCAGCCCGCCGACCGCTACTGGACCTTCCAGTGGGTCGAGACCGGGATCTTCCTCGCGCTCTCCGGGCTGCCGGCCTGGTTCTGCGCCCGGTGGCTGCGCCGCCGGACGGCCTGACCCGGCGAGAGGGGAGGGGGCGGCGGCCGAAGCCAACGCAACTGGCTTCGGCCGCCGCCCCTTCGACTCTACTCGCCCGGTCCCGCCTCCCTCGTGCGGTTACAGCTCGATGCCCCCGCCGCCCGGCTCGTCCTCCGGTGCCGGATCCTCGCGCGGCGGTTCGTCGTCGTTGCCCCGGCGCTGGGTGCGCAGGCCGTGCTCCGGCAGCCAGGTCCGCACCACCAAGTCGTCGCCCTCGATGCCGATGTGGACGACCTCCGTGAGGTCGGCGTAGAAGAGGTGGAAGGGGTGCGGGGTCTCCGTCTCCTCCGCGTACCGGTGGAGTTCGGGCGGGTCCACGAGCTCCACCGCGCGCCCGGAGATCCGTACGTCCCCGTCGGGCATGGTCTCGCCCTCGCCCGGATTGGTGTGCAGGGCGAAGCGCGGGTCGCGCTGCAGGTCCCGGGCCTTCATCGAGCCGGCCATCATCCCGAGCCACAGCTCGCCGCCCCGGATGTCGACGTTCAGGCCGGTGACCCGGGGGGAGCCGTCCTTGCGCAGCGTCGCCAGGACGTGGTGCGGGTACTGCGCGAAGCGGGCCTGGACGGCCGCCGCGAAGTCCGGTTCCGCCTTCTCGAAGACGGCCCAACTGGTATGCGTCATAAGTCCATCAAAGCGCGGGCACCGGCGGGCCCGGGTCAGGCGCGCACGATGCCCGCACCGCGTGCCGCCGCCAGCCAGGCCGGGAACTCGGCGACGAGGCGGTCGTACAGTTCGCCGTCCGGCACGGTGCGGGGATCCTGGCCGGCGTGGAAGTAGCCCGCGTTGTCCACGGGCCGCTGCGCGGGCACGGGCAGTTCGTCCAGCCGGCGCAGGAAGTCGAACTGCGTGCTGCGGGTGTTGCCGAAGCCGACGAACTGCCAGAAGAGCGGCAGCCGGGCCGCCTTGCACAGGTACCTCTCGGCGGCGAGCTTGTTGATCGGCCCGCCGTCGGTCTGGAAGACGACGAGGGCGGGGGCCGTCGCACCCGAGTCGAGGTAGTGGTCGATGACCGCGTCCATCGCCGCGTGATAGGCGGTCTTGCCCATGTGGCCCAGGCGGGAGGCGATCTCGGTGACCCGGCCCTCGTGTCCGGCGAGGGAGATCTCCTCGACCGCGTCGACCTCGGTGGAGAAGAAGACCACCGGCACGCGGCCGTCGTCGTCCAGGTGCGCGGACAGCCCCAGCACCCGGTCGGCGAGAGCCTGCACGCTGCCGTCCTGGTAGTACGGGCGCATCGACCCGGAGTAGTCCAGGACCAGGTAGACGGCGGCGCGCCCGCCCTCCAGGCCGTACTTGCGCAGGGATGTCCCGGCCGTCTTGTAGAGGTTCACGAGGGCCGGAGCCGACTCCTCGACCTTGCGGAGGCTGATGGCGCTGCTCGTCATGGGGCGAGGGTACGGGCAGGGCTTCGGGGCCGTGGTCAGTTCGGGCGCTGCGCCTGGGCCTCCCTGAGGAGCTCCGAGTACGGCGTCTGGGTCAGCGAGCCGTTGATGAAGGCCAGGCCGTACCGGTCGGCAGCCTGCCTCTGCCTCGTGGGTGTGTTGAAGAGCTTCTCGTCGCCCGGAGGCGCGACATCGAGATACAGGCCCGGCCTGGGACGGTACAACCACCAGACTGTCACGCGTTCGCGACCGCGCGTTAAATCCAAGAGTTCGCTGCTCTGGGAGATGATGGATTGATATCTGAAGAATTCTTTCGGGGGGCCCGGCGGGTCGTCGTCCTTTCCTTCCTTTTCGAGCCGCCCGCGCCATTTTCCGGACTTTGCATAATCGGGATCCATCCTCATTCTGTCCTGCCTGAAAGCGTATGCCTCCACGCGGGCCGCGACCGCTTCATAGTCGACGCTCTCAGGGTTCTCGATCTCGGCCACCACATCTTCGGAGACTTCTTCGCCCGGGCTGAGCTCCCTCCCCGGTTTGGTCAGCTCGCCAGGTTTGAGCAGTCTGTATTTGTCTTTCGGATCACTCGCGAGCCTGACATGGATCCAGTAGATGCTGCCGATGATGTGGACCGGGACCTCGCCGGAGTTCTTCAGGTGCAGGCGGACCCGCAGGTACATTTTCGTCCCCTCCCTGTTCAGGCTGGGTGATCCGATTTCAGCCGTTCCCTGGACCAGCGGACGTGACATGGACGGGAGGTAGATCTGTGTGTATGCAAGGTTGGTGATGACGAGGACCGTGGAGACGACTGCTCCGATCGCTATACGGCCGGGATTGCGGAGTGCCTTCCAGACCTGGCGACGGCACAGCACCCACAGCGACCATGAAGCGCAGAGGACGAGACCCGTCCAGAGCAGTAGGCACAGCGCTGACGGACGCCCCCTGTTTGTGACGGACATCAAGATCAGCACGGCGCCGACGAAGAATTCGACCAGCGCTCCGAAGAGAAGTGCGGGGCCCGAGTAGGTCATCTTCCGCTTGCGCCAGTAGTCGAAGCAGGCGGTGAAAGCGATCAATGCCGCGGCGGCCATGAAGAGGAAGAGGAACCCGGTCACGCGACCGGCGAAAGTGAGGGCGTCGAACGAGTCCTTCGTGCCGATCCACGCGCACATGGCCGCAGTCGCCAGGAAGCCGAGCGCCATGACGGCACCGGTGACGCGTCGTCCCCAGGCCTGAGCCGGCCACACGCTGCTGTCTCCGCCCTGCCAATCGATGTCGCTCCTCGGCGGCACGCCGGCGCGACGCAAGACCTTCCGCAGTTCGTGGGGGCTCCACACCTTGCCTCTACTCTTGCCGTCGATCACGACTTTCCGCAAGCCGTCGTCGTCCGGCGGCCCTACGGCCACATCGGGCTTGATGTCCATGGCGTCAGCCTGCTCCGGCACTCGGCTGCCCGCCGCCGGAGGGAGTGTCCGGGGAGCGTCTCCCGTGGAACGGCAGGGCGCGGCCGTCACCCGAATGGAGTAACGGGGTGCGCGCCTCGACGCCGTGGAGGTGAGGCTGGTGAAGACCGTGTCGCCCTTCCTCGTCGGAGGTTCTGATGCGTACACGACTTCTTGGGCTCACCGCTGCTGTGATGCTGGCCGCCCTCTGTGCCCTCGCCCCTGTCGCGCAAGCTGCCGCGCCCGTCATCGACGGAAACACGTGTGTGAGTGGCGGCGGGACGGTGGAGTACGAGTCCACCAAGGGCTCGTGGATCTGCGTCGACGGGACATACGACAACAGGCCGATCGACTGACCGACCCGGGCCGCGTCGGCGCTCGCAACGCCTACGGCTGCCTGTTGTCGGCCAGTGCCTCGATGTCGTCCAGCATGGCGGCCGCCAGGTCGCGTTCGGAGGCGTAGTACCGCTCGGCCCATCTGAGGGTCAGGGCCGGGTAGGCCCAGGCCGGGTCGGCCTGGGCGGCCTCCGCGTCCGACGCCGCCCGGCTGCGCATTCCTTCCGCGAACTCCTGCTGTTGCAGCAGGAGTTCGCGCATCTGCTGCGGCTCCAGCAGGTGCCCCAGCCACAGTCGCAGCATCGGGCCGTGCTTGAGGACGGGCGGGTCGACCGGGGCCTGCCGGGCCCACTCCCGTACGGCCGCCATGCCCTCGTCGGTGATCCGGTAGACCCGCTTGTCGCGCGTACCGGTGTCGTGGCCGATACGGCGCGAGGTCGCGTAGCCCGCCTTCTCCAGGCGCCTGAGCTCGCTGTAGATCTGACTGAAGGACGGGCTCCAGTAGAAGAACCGCAGGGAGAGGTCCGACCACTTCTTCAGGTCGTAGCCGGAGAGCTCCTCCCCGAAGGAGAGCAGTCCGAGCACCGCCCAGCCGGTCGCGGGGAGCGTGTGCTTGTTCGTCTCGTCGGCCACACACCGCAGTCTACGACCGGCGCCCGCGGCACCCTTCCGCCCGACAGGTGTGCCTGCTAGAAGTATGCCTACTCGTCATATGGGGAGGGGATCGGCGTGGCGCGCACCGGGCTCGACGGGAAGGTCGTCGTCATCACCGGCGCCGGGCGCGGCCAGGGTGCCGCCGCGGCGCGGCTCTTCGCCGAGGCCGGGGCGCGGGTCGTGGTCACCGACGTACGGGAGGACGAGGGCCGGGCCGTCGCCGCGGAGCTGGGCGACCAGGGGCTGTACGTCCGCCACGACGTGGCGGACCCGGCGGGCTGGGCGGCGGTGGTCACGGAGTCGGTCCGCGTCTTCGGCACCGTCTCGGCGCTGGTCAACAATGCGGCCCTGTGGCGCACGGCCCACGTGGAGAAGCAGCGGCTCGACGAGTTCGAGACGCTCCTGCGGGTCAACCTGCTGGGGCCGTTCCTCGGCATCCAGGCGGTGGCGCCGGTGCTGCGGGCGGGCGGGGGCGGTTCCGTCGTCAACGTCTCCTCCACCGCCGGACTGGTCGGGATACCGGGTCACGCGGCCTACGGATCGACCAAGTTCGGGCTGCGCGGACTGACCCGGTTGGCGGCGCTCGACCTGGCCGGGGACCGGATCCGGGTGAACTCGGTGCACCCGGGGGCCATCGACACCCCGATGGTGGCCGGAGCCGTCGAGGGCCGGGACTGGTCGCACCTGCCCCTGGGGCGGATCGGTCGGCCGGAGGAGGTGGCCGAGCTCGTCCTCTTCCTGTGCTCGGACGCGTCCTCGTACGTGACGGGCGCCGAGTTCACGGTCGACGGCGGGATGACGACCGCCTGACGCTGACGCCGACCCGGCGACCGCCCGGCGCCGGCCGGCGACCGCCTGGCGGACAGGGCACACCCGGTCCGCCCGGTCCGGGCATGATGTGTCCATGGCTGATCTGACACGGAGGTCGGCGGGAGCGCTCCTGCGCAACTGCCTCCTCCTGACGGTGGAGTTCGGTGCGATCTGGATGCTGCGGGGGCCGGAGGGCCCCTGGATCCCGGTCCTGCTGGCCGTCTTCGTCGTCGGCGCGGCCGTACCGCACGGAACCGACGCCGAGTTCGTGGCCCGCACCGCCGTGGCGCTCACCGCCGTCGGGATCGCGGTGCTCGGCGGGATCGCCTGGGACCGGCACGTCCTGCACGACCGGGGCCGGGAGGAGACGGCGGTGGTCGCACAGCGGATGACGGCGGGGGACGGCGCCGCCCCGTCCCCCTCGCTGCGCCTGCGCACCGAGGCGGGCCGCGACCTGCCCGGCCCGGTGGCGATGGACCTCGCGGTCGGCGCACGGCTGACGGTGACGGTGGACCCCGGCGGGCCGGCCTGGGCCCCGGGCGGCCGCCCCGGACGGCCGCTGTGGCAGGCGGCCGGGACCGGCGCCCTCCTCCTGTTCCAGACCGTCGTCCTCGTCCGGATCTCCCTGCGCCGCTCCCGGGCCTGAGGGCGGAGCGGCGCAGGGAAGCACAGGGGTCCGCGAGCGTCCGCCGGCTACTGCTTGACCGCGTAGGGCCTTCCCTGCCGACGACGCCGGACTCGTCCCGCTGACAGCGGTTCGCGTACAGAAGCAAGGGCAGGGGTTCTGCACCACATCGGACTCCGGCGTGAGCAGAACCCCCGTTGTTGTTTGTGCCTATCAGTCCGCGGTGGGGCGCCAGTGGTGTGCTGCACGTTCGGCTGCCCACGCTCCGCAGAGCCACACTGCGACGGCCATCGCTGTGGCTGCGGCAAGGACTGTGCCGAGTACGCCGTTGGCTTCGGCGTACTGGCCGATGTAGGCGTTGGCCGTGATGGGGGTGATCAGCCAGTGGTGTAGGAACAGGCCGATGACTGAGGCCACGGTGAGGGGCAGGCACAGGACGAAGAAGGCTGTGCTGATGTAGATGGTGCGGTTTCCTGCAAGGACACTGACGGCTGTGATCTTGCGTGTGAACCGCATGAACTCCGCCAGGTTGGCAATCATGATCGAGGCGATGATGACGATGACGGCGAAGGTTCCGTAGAGCAGTACCCATCGGCCGTCGAGGTCGGCCATGTTGGCCGAGACCAGCCACGAGCCTGCGAGTGTCTCGACCGGGACCGATATCCCGAGGTGGCGGTTGGCCGCCTCTTTGACGGCAGGCACCGACAGGTCGTGCCCTCTGTCGCCGACGAGGATGAGGGTGGATCCTTCGGGTGTGTCGGTTTGCCGCACATGGAGTCCCTCGCCGGGTGTGCCCCATCCGGCCAGCGCCTTGACCCGCTCGTCGGGGTGCGCGGGTGTGACGAGTGTCGCCTGCGGGGTGCACGGCAGGGCCAGACGCTTGAGTGCGGGGCAGGTGCCCGTTACCTCGGAGGTCGGCCTACCCTGTTCGGATTTCAGGCGCAGGACGTCGACTCCCGCGGGGAGCGCTGCGGTGAACTCGGCGGGGACGGGCCTGTCCTGGCCGAGAAAGACCAGTACGGCGCTGCTGCCTACTTGTCGGACCGTCTGCTGTGCCTGGCGGGCGGGACCGGTGTTCAAGGTCGACCACAACTGGGTCTGGCCAACCAGGACGAAGGCGATGATCACGCCTGCGGTGAGCCGCACCGTGGCGCCCGGCCAGGCAGCAGTCCACCGACCGGCCAGCAGTGCCCCGGACAGACCCCGCCGGCGCCCGAAGGCCGCGAGCCCATGGCCCGCAGCGACCGCCCCGAGCCCCAGGAGCGAGGGGAGAGTTGCGACGGTTCCGCCGACGCCGACGACGTACACCAACAGGCGTGTACCGGAGTCGGTGACCATCCCGGGCCCCTGCACTGCGAGGAACAGCAGGAACGGGCACAGGTGGGGCCACCACCGCGGTAGCCGCTGCCGGGTGAGGCGTGGGCGGACGCTGTCCCGCCGGTTCTGCTGCTGCGGATGCAGCAGCAGAACGCTGATCAGGACGACCACAGCAGCCACGACCGGTGCGGCACACAGTGAACCAGCCCAACGCTGGGTGTCCGCACCGGAAACCACGTACCCGACCACCGGGACCTGCAGATCCCCCGAGATCAACCACAGCGAACCTGCAAGGCCGAGCAGTGCGCCGACACCCACAGGAAGAGCAGCCTCTCCCGCGTTCACCGCCGCCCTCACACGATGACCTCCTCCCAGGGCCTCCAGCAGCGCTGTTCGCTGGTCGCGCGAAGCTGACCCCGCCCGTGCAGCAGCCGCCACCAGCGCGGCGACCGGCAGGGCGCCCATGAAGGCGGTCAGGGCGAACAGCATGTAGGGAGGTTTGGCGAACATGGCCTCGCCGACACCGAACGGCGTGGGCTTGCCGAATCCCGCCGTGGGCCACATGCGCGAGGTGTCTGCGTTCTCCGGAGGCCGGACGTAGGCGAACCATTCGCCGGGGCTCGACAGGCCCTCGACACCGATCGTGCCGACGGTCGCGCCGAAGCGTGTGTCGATGCCTTCCTCCCGACCGGCTTTGAGTAACGCCGGGGACAGCACGGCTTGACCGGGCCCCGGCCATGCTTTCACCCCGGGCGGCAGGGGCGCGTCCGGTGTAAGGGGTTTGATGGCGATCACTTGGTACTGCACGTCGGCGACATCGTCGAACATCGGCTTGTACAGCAGCTTGGCCGCCGCCGCGTCCGCTTCATCGAGCTGCACGTGAGAGCGTGCTGCGTTTCGCAGGTCGCGCCCCTCGTAGCCCGCGTTAACCAGCGTCAGTCCGCACAGGACGAGCGAGGCCCCGAGCGTGGCAAGGACCAGAGCGGCAGCCCGGATATGGCCCGTCGCACCGCCCCGGCCCGACCGCATTCCCACGCGCAGCAGCTGAAACCACAATGGCGCGCTTGCCCTGCCCCTCACACGGCCCCCTGAGCCACGAGCCGCCCGTCCGCCAGGCAAACCGTCCGGTCAGCCATGGCCGCAACCTGCGCGTCGTGGGTGACAACGAGCAGCCCGCACGACCACCGCGCCGGAACCTCGAACAGCAACTCGGCCACAGCGGTACGGTTCGCATCGTCCAGCGCGCCAGTCGGCTCATCAGCCAAAAGAAGCGACGGACGGTTGATCAGTGCCCGCGCAACGGCAGTACGCTGCCGCTCACCCCCTGACAGAGTCCCCGTCGGCCGCTTCTGCCGAGGCACACCCAGCGTGGCCAGGAGTTCGGCCGCTTCCTCATACGTACGCTTGCGATCAGCACCAGCCAACAGGCCGGCCAGAGCCACATTCTCGATCGGCGTCAACTCAGCCAACAGCTCACCGAATTGGAAGACGACCCCTATGTGCCGGCTGCGATGCCGAGTCCGCTCCCTGCGGCTCATCGCGGTGATGTTGGCAGCCGCCACCCGGACGGAACCTTCGGGGTTTACGAGCCCGAGAGCGCAGGAGATGAGTGTGCTCTTCCCGCTTCCACTCGGCCCCATTACGGCAACGGATTCCCCCGCCCGCAATTGCAGGTCGATACCGTCGAACAGCACCCGGCGCCCCAGCCGATGTTTCAGTGCATCGAATTCCAGCACATACGGCAAAGTATTACCCATGCTCACCCATCTGAAATGCATATGGGGCCGCCTTAAGGCGGCCCCATATGCGTATATTAACTCGTGCGTTCCGAGTCGCAGCGGTCCGGCGACCAGTCAAGGGAGATGCACGCCTGCACCATCCATACCTTGTTACCGGATCCGCTCGTTGCGGTGGTGCCCGCCCCGCCCTTGTTGTGAAGGGTGTAGGGGGTGCCGTTGCTGCCATCTCGGGAATAGCGAACGTAGACGGAGTTGCCGTCCTGCTTGGTGTCATCCACCGCGGCACGCGTATTGGTGCCGTAGGAATAAGCGCGTACCGCGTCATCCTTAGTTGAGCTGAGGTTCAGAGCCGCCGCCGGGGACGAGAACGCCACCGCAGCCACGCCCAACGCCGCTACAACCTTGCCCGCTGTCAGCATCTTCGAGCGCACCATGTCAGCCTTCCCGCTTGATGTCGCACTTGTCGGGCCACCCGCTGAGCGACACACACGCCTGGATCACGTAGACCGCGGCTCCGGCCGCACTCGTCTGCGTCGTCCCCGACCCGCTCTTGTTCCATAGTGTGTACTGACTGCCGCTGTTTTCGCGCTTGTAATTCACGTAGACGGGATACCCGTCCTGCTTGGTGTCCTCAACCGCCACACGCGTATTCGTCCCGTAGGAATAGGCGTGCACCTGCCCATCCTTCGACGAGCTGAGGTCCACAGCCATGGCGGGCGAGCTGCCGAGTACGGCGATTGCCCCAAGAGACACGGCAAGGGTCTTTCTGGATTTCACATTTCCCCCAATTGTATGGCAAAAATTCCACGACCTCCGGAAGGTCAACTCCGGATTTAGAATTTAACACATAATCGGATCGTTCATTGTTGCACCAAAAGCAGAGGGTTGGGCGACATAATTCAGGCCGCACAGAACAAGCCAATAGTGAAGGTCCCTCGTAGGGGCCGCGCCGGAACCGGTCGCAGTGGCCATGGCCCCCGGCCGTTCAGCAACTGCTCAACGCCATTCATCCGTCCAGCCGGCACTGACATCACCGGCGCGATGTGCGGCAAGCCCAGCCTGACTGCCGCACCGCATGCTGCTCCGACCCCGTAAGGACTTTGCCGGACGCATTGGAAGTCGTCCCCTCCGAGCCCTTGCCCACGGCACCCCGCGAGCCCCTCGAGCAGCACCCCCAACAAGCTCGCCGCGCTGGCCGCGCTCGGGCCGCAGTGGGCGGCGTCGCAGCCGCGGGGCCGGTGCCAGACGGTATTCGGCACCGGCGCCCTCCTCCTGTTCCAGACCGTCGTCCTCGTCCGGATCTCCCTGCGCCGCTCCCGGGCCTGAGGGCGGGGCTACTGCTTGATCGTGTAGGAGCACCCCTTCACGCTCGTGACGCCGTCGCTCTCCGCGACCACCTTGCCGTCCACCTTGATGGTGCAGGGAGCCTGCTGGAGCTTGCCGTCGGAGCCCGTGATCGTGCCCGGGATTACGCTGACGAGGTAGCCCACCTTCTGCTCCGCGGCGGTGAGTTCGGCCGTGCCCGACTTCGACCACGGCAGGGTCTGCTGCTCGAAGCCGCTGCCGAGGCCGTTGAACATGACGGCCGTCCGGCCCGTGCCGCCGACCTCCAGGGTCACGTCGTGCTTGGCGCCGCCGCGGGCCGCCGGGGCCGACGAGGGGCCCTGACCCTGCTCCTGCGAGGCCGCGGGCTGCGGCTGCTGCTTGCCGCCCTCCGGGGCGGGCTCGGGCTCCGCGCTCCCGCAGCCGGCGAGCAGCAGCGCCGCCGCGGCGCACAGCGTCATGGCGGAGATGGTCCTGCGCATGTCCTGATACCTCGATCTTGTTGCCTGGTACGTGTGATCGAAAACAATGGACGCATGACGACACGTGCCCGTTCCTTCGATGCCGCAGCCGCTTCCTACGCCGCCCACCGGCCCGGCTACCCGCGGGCCCTCTTCGACGCCGTCCAGGAGCTCGCCGGGCGCCCGCTCGCCGGGGCGCGCGTGGCCGACGTGGGGGCGGGCACCGGCATCGCCACCGCCCTGCTGCACGAGCGCGGCGCCCAGGTCGTCGCCGTGGAGCCCGGGGACGGGATGGCCGCACAGCTGCGCCGGTCGCACCCCGCAATCCCGGTCGTGCGCGGCGACGGGGACCGACTGCCGCTGGCCACCGGTGCGTTCGACCTCCTCACCTACGCCCAGGCCTGGCACTGGACCGACCCGGTCCACTCCGTCCCCGAGGCCCGCCGCGTGCTGCGCCCCGGCGGCGCGCTCGCCATCTGGTGGAACGACGCGGACCTCACCGTGCCCTGGATCGCCGAGCAGGAGGCGCGGCTGGCGGAGTTCTTCGGGGCGGCCGAGGGGACCGGCTTCCGTACGCTGCCCGGCGGGCTCGACCGGTTCACCAGCCGGTCCGTGCGCTGGTCCCGGCGCATCCCGCTGGACGCGCACCTCGCCAACCTCGCCAGCCACTCCGCCTTCCTGATGCTGGGCGAGGCCGGCACCCGCGACTACTTCGCCGCGGAACGGGAGCTGCTGGCCCCGCTCTTCCCCGACGGCACGGTCGAGGAGAGCTACGTCGTCAGCCTCCACCTCGCCCGGGTGTGACCGACCGCAGGACCTCCGCCCGGCACTGTGACGGGCTGCCCCAGGCGTCCCGCAGCGGGCGTGCCTTGCGCAGCCACAGCGACAGGTCCAGCTCCTCGGTGTAGCCGACCGCACCGTGGAGCTGGAGCGCCGTCATCGCCGCGCGGTACGCCGCCTCGCCGCACCGCAGCTTTGCCGCCGCCACGTCGCCCGGGGCCAGCGACAGCGCCGCCGCCCAGACCAGCGGACGCGCGAACTCCAGGGCCAGGAGGGTGTCCGCCAGCCGGTGCTTGACCGCTTGGAAGGAGCCGATCGGCGCCCCGAACTGGGTGCGCTGCTTCACGTATCCGACCGTCCGCTCCAGCAGGGCCTCGCCCACGCCCAGGCACTGGGCCGCCGTCAGCAGCCGCGCCCAGCACCCGGCGGCCTGCGCCGCCCGCACCACCGCCGGTCCCGCCGCGAGGAGTTCGCCGCCGGCCTCCGGGCGCGTCAGCCGCCGCGCCGGGTCAGTCGACCGCAGTGCCTCCCCCGGAGCCGGGCCAGGGGCCGGGGCCGGGCTCGGAGCCGGGGCGGCCAGCCGCAGCTCGCCGGCCGCCGACACGGTGAAGCAGTGCGCCGCCGCGTCCGCGTCCAAGGCGTACGGACTGCCGCCCGGCAGTGTCAGCGTGGCCCAGGCCTCGCCCGCGACCAGGCCCGGCAGGAACCGCTTGGCGAGCGACTCGTCCCCCAGCTCCGACAGCAGCACCGAAACGGCCGCGCTCTCCACCACCGGCCCCGGCATCCCCGCCCGGCCCAGTTCCACGAAGCCCAGCGCCAGCTCCAGCGGGAGCAGGCCGGCCCCGTCGTACGACTCGGGTGCGGCCAGCGCGAACAGGCCCGTCCCCGCGAGCCGGGACCGCAGCGCCAGCCCCGGCCCGTGCTCGCCGTCCGCCCAGGCCCGTACCGCCGCCGGGACCTGAGCCGAGCCCAGCAGGGAGCGCAGCGTACGGGCGAAGTCCGCCTGCTCGTCCGTCGGCAGGAAGCGCATCAGCGGCGGCCCTTCGGCAGGCCGAGCAGCCGCTCGGCGATGATGTCGCGCTGGATCTCGTTCGTCCCCGCGTAGATCGGCCCGGCCAGCGAGAAGACCCACGGCTCGGCCCACTCCCCGTCCGCGAGCTCGGCGTCCGCACCCAGCAGGTCCAGCGCCGTCTCGTGCAGGGCGATGTCGTACTCCGACCAGAACACCTTGTTCAGGCTGGACTCGGCTCCGACGGCCCCGCCCGCGGCGAAGCGGGAGGCGCCCGCCCAGGTGAACAGCTCGTAGGCGCGCGCCCCGACCACCGCGTCGGCCACCCGGTCGCGCAGTGCCGTGTCGGCCGGGTCCCCCTGTGCGCGCCACAGGGCGGCCAGCCGGCCTGCCGCCGCCAGGAACCGGCCGGGGGAGCGCAGGGTCAGTCCGCGCTCGTTGCCGGTGGTCGACATCGCGATCCGCCAGCCCTGCCCGGGCTCCCCGATCACGTCCTCGTCCGGTACGAAGACCTCGTCCAGGAACAGCTCCGCGAACGCCGGCCTGCCGTCGAGGCGTCCGATGGGCCGCACCGCGACCCCGGGCGCCCGCAGGTCGAACATCAGGTACGTCAGGCCCTGGTGCGGTTTCGGGGTGTCCGGGTCGGTGCGGAAGATGCCGAAGGCCCGGTCCGCGAACGCCGCCCGCGAGGACCAGGTCTTCTGCCCGGACAGCAGCCAGCCCCCCTCCGTACGGACCGCACGCGACGTCAGCGAGGCCAGGTCGGAGCCCGACTCCGGCTCCGACCAGGCCTGTGCCCAGACGACCTCGCCGCTCGCCATCGGCGGGAGTACGCGCGCCCGCTGCTCGGGCGTCGCATGGTCGAAGAGCGTCGGCGCCAGGAGGCTGATGCCGTTCTGCGAGACCCGGCCGGGCGCGCCCGCCGCCCAGTACTCCTCCTCGAAGACCAGCCACTTCACCAGGTCGACGCCCCGGCCGCCGTACTCCGCGGGCCAGGACACCACCGCCCAGCGGTCCGCGTGCAGCCGGGCCTCCCACTCCCGGTGCGCCGCGAAGCCCTCCCGCGTCTCCAGCGAGGGCAGGGGGGAGGCGGGTACGTGGTCGGCCAGCCAGGCCCGCGCTTCGGCCCGGAAGGCCTCCACCTGCGCCGTCTGGGTCAGGTCCATCGGGTGCCCGCCTCCTCGAACGCCGTCACTTCCCTAACAAGTGTTTGGTAGGTTAACGTACGGCCATGAGCAGCGTCGAGGAGTTCGCATGAACGAGCCCCGGTACACCGCCGGCCACCACCTGCTGCAGGACCGCACCGCAGTCATCACCGCCGCCGCGGGGGCAGGGATCGGCGGGGCCACCGCCCGTCGCTTCCTGGAGGAGGGTGCGCGCATCGTCATCGGCGACGCCCACGCCCGCCGGCTCAAGGAGACCGAGGACGCCCTCACGGCCGAGTTCGGAGCCGGCCGCGTCGCCTCCCTGCCCTGCGACGTCACCGACGAGGACCAGGTCCGCGCCCTGTTCGCACTCGCCGAGCAGACCCACGGCCGCCTCGACGTCGTCGTCAACAACGCCGGGCTCGGCGGCACCGCGGCCCTCGTCGACATGAGCGACGAGCAGTGGACCCGTGTCCTCGACGTCACCCTGAACGGCACCTTCCGCTGCACCCGCGCCGCACTGCGCTCCTTCAAGGCCTCCGGCGCGGGCGGAGTCGTGGTCAACAACGCCTCCGTCGTCGGCTGGCGCGCCCAGACCGGCCAGGCCCACTACGCCGCGGCCAAGGCCGGGGTCATGGCGCTCACCCGCTGCGCGGCCCTGGAGGCCGCGGAGTTCGGCGTACGCGTCAACGCCGTCGCCCCCAGCCTGGCCATGCACCCGCACCTGGTGAAGGTCACCAGCGAGGAACTCCTCGCCGAACTCACCGCCCGCGAGGCCTTCGGCCGGTACGCCGAGCCCTGGGAGGTCGCCAACGTCATCGTCTTCCTGGCCAGCGGCTACTCGTCGTACATGACGGGCGAGACGGTGTCCGTCAGCAGCCAGCACCCGTAACGGCCTGCCCGACAATGGACGCGTGCCAACGAACAAGCCCGCGGCCCAGCCCGCAGCCAAGAAGAAGCCGCAGGTGACCCCCTCGCCCGAGCGGCGCCGCGAACTCCTCGACACCGCCGCCGAGGTGTTCGCCGCCCAGGGCTACAACGCCACCACCGTCCGCAAGATCGCCGACGCCGCCGGGATGCTCGCCGGCAGCCTCTACTACCACTTCGATTCCAAGGAATCGATGCTCGACGAGATCCTCTCGGCCTTCCTGACCGAGCTCTGGGACGGGTACGACGCCGTCCTCGCCGCCGGCCTCGGCCCCAGGGAGACCATCGAGGCCCTCGTCACCGAGTCCTTCCGCGAGATCGACCGGCACCGCGCCGCCGTCGCGATCTACCAGAAGGAATCCCGCACCCTCTCCGCCCAGCCCCGCTTCCACTACCTGTCCGACTCGCAAGTGAAGTTCGAGAAGGCCTGGCTGGGAACGCTGGAACGGGGAGTCGCCGCCAAGGTCTTCCGGGCCGACCTCGACATCCGCCTCACCTACCGCTTCGTGCGCGACACGGTCTGGGTGGCGGCTTCCTGGTACCGGCCGGGCGGACAGCACAGCCCCGACGAGATCGCCCGCCAGTACCTGTCGATGGTCCTGGACGGGATCGCCCTGCGCCCCACCTGACCGATCCGAACGTCCGAACGTCCGAGGAGTCCCGATGCCCGAGGCCTACATAGTCGACGCCGTGCGCACCCCCGTGGGGCGGCGCGGAGGCGGCCTGTCCGCCGTCCACCCGGCCGACCTCGGCGCACACGTCCTGCGGGAACTCGTCGCACGGTCCGGGGTGGACCCGGCCGCCGTGGAGGACGTCGTCTTCGGCTGCCTCGACACGGTCGGCCCGCAGGCCGGGGACATCGCCCGCACCGCATGGCTCGCCGCGGGCCTGCCCGAGGAGGTCCCCGGGGTCACCGTCGACCGCCAGTGCGGCTCCTCCCAGCAGGCGGTGCACTTCGCCGCCCAGGGCGTGCTCTCCGGCACCCAGGACCTCGTCGTCGCCGGCGGCACCCAGAACATGTCGATGATCCCGATCGCCTTCGCCTCACGGCAGGCCGCCGAACCCCTCGGGTTCACGGAGGGCCCCTACGCGGGATCCGCCGGCTGGCGCGCCCGCTACGGCGACGCCCCCGTCAACCAGTTCCACGGCGCCCAGCTGATCGCGCAGAAGTGGGGGATCTCGCGCCGCGACATGGAGGAGTACGCGCTCGGCTCCCACCGGCGGGCCGTGCGCGCCGTCGACGAGGGCCGCTTCGACCGCGAGATCGCGGCCTACGGGGACGTGACCGCCGACGAGGGGCCGCGCCGGGACACCACCCTGGAGAAGATGGCGACGCTGAAGCCCGTCGTCGAGGGCGGCACCATCACCGCCGCGGTCTCCTCCCAGGTCTCCGACGGTGCGGCGGCCATGCTGCTCGCCTCCGAGCGTGCCGTCCGCGAACACGGCCTGCGCCCGCGGGCCCGCATCCACCACCTGTCCGTACGGGGCGAGGACCCCATCCGGATGCTGTCCGCGCCCATCCCGGCGACGGCGTACGCGCTGAAGAAGACCGGCATGTCACTGGCCGACATCGACCTGGTGGAGATCAACGAGGCCTTCGCCCCGGTGGTGCTGGCCTGGCTGAAGGCGACCGGCGCCGACCCGGAGCGCGTCAACGTCAACGGCGGAGCCATCGCCCTGGGCCACCCGCTGGGCGCGACCGGGGTCAGGCTCATGACCACCCTCCTGCACGAGCTGGAGCGCACCGGCGGCCGGTTCGGCCTCCAGACCATGTGCGAGGGCGGCGGCCAGGCCAACGTGACGATCATCGAACGCCTGTAGGGGGCCGACCGGCGGGCCGGACGGCGGGCGGGCCGCCGACCCCGCCCGGTCAGGAGATGGGCAGGGAGAAGCCGAGGAGGACCGCGGCGTCGACGCGGACCGAGCCCGGCGAGAGGGTGCCGTCGTACTCGTGGTCCGTGAGGCTGACGCTGCGGCCGTGGCCGCCGACCGACTCCGGGTTCACGTCCTCGATGTGGATCACTGCCCCCAGCTCGACCCCGCACGCCTCCGCGTAGACCTCGGCCTTGCGCCGGGCGGCCTCGACCGCGCGCCGCCGCGCCTCGTCGCGCATCGCGGGCTTGTCCCGGACCTCGAAGCGCACGTCGTCGACCCGGTTCGCACCTGCCGTGACGGCGTCCTCGATCAGCAGCTCGATCCGGTCGAGCGCCTCCGTCTGCACCGTGTACTTCGCCTCGCAGCTGTAGCCGAGGAACGTGCGGTCCGCGCCGTACCCGCTGTGCTGCGAGGTCAGCCGCAGCCGCGAGCCGGAGACGTCCGCGTCCGGTATGCCGTGGTCCCGCAGCGTCTGCCGCAGCCGGGCCACTGCCGCTCCCGCCTCCGCGAAGGCCACCTTCGGAGTCGGGGCGACGAGGTCGACCGCAAGGTCCACGAAGGCGAGACGGGGTTCGGCGGACACGCTGCCCGCACCGAGCACACTGAGCCCCCAGGGCTCTCTGATCGCTGCCATCCCATGATCAAACCAGGCGGGGGAGCCCGGCACCAGGCGCTTCCGAGCCCCGGCCGGTAGCACGAAGGGCGGAGGTCACACCGGCCCGTCCGCACCTCGGGACCGGGATGTGCTAGCTTATGGAGCGTTGCAGTTGTGGTACCCATGAACTTTATGTGCGCCTGACGGGAATGCTCCGCAGGCGCTTTTATTGTTTTTTTGCCGGAATCTCCGGATGGGGCCCTTTGCCGCCTATTCAGGAGATTTAAAATGGCACTTGGCACCGTGAAGTGGTTCAACTCGGAAAAGGGCTTCGGCTTCATCGAGCAGGACGGTGGCGGTCCGGACGTCTTCGCCCACTACTCGAACATCGCCACCCAGGGCTTCCGTGAGCTCACCGAGGGCCAGCGCGTGTCCTTCGACGTGACGCAGGGCCAGAAGGGCCCCCAGGCGGAGAACATCCTCCCCGCCAACTAAGTAGTTCAGCTTGCCGGGGTCCGCACCGTGAGGTGCGGGCCCCGGCTTGTCTGCTGTTTCGACCTTTGTTTTACCTGCCGGTTTCAGGAGGGCTTTCTCGCATGACCAGCTCCAGCTCCGCACGTCCCAGCCGCCGCCCCGCCCGGGGACGAGGAGCGGCCCAGGGGCGTCCGAAGGCTGGTGCGGGACGGCAGAAGTCCGCCCCGCCCGCGCCCCGGCCGCAGGAATTCACCATGCCCGAGCCGACCGTCCCGGCCCTGCCGCCGGTCGCCGCGTTCGAGGACATGGACATGCCCGAGGCGCTGCTGAAGACCCTCGCAGCCCAGGGCGTCACCGAGCCGTTCCCCATCCAGGCCGCGACCCTGCCGAACTCCCTCGCCGGCCGCGACCTGCTCGGCCGCGGCCGCACCGGCTCCGGCAAGACGCTGGCCTTCGGCCTGGCGCTGCTGGCCCGTACCGCCGGCCGCCGTGCGGAGCCGAAGGCGCCGCTCGCGATGGTCCTCGTACCGACCCGCGAGCTCGCGCAGCAGGTCACCGACTCCCTGGCCCCGTACGCCACGGCCGTCAACCTGCGCATCGCCACCGTCGTCGGCGGCATGTCGATCAACCGGCAGTCGGGCGCCCTGCGCCGCGGCGCCGAGGTGCTCGTCGCCACCCCCGGCCGCCTGAAGGACCTCATCGACCGCGGTGACGCGGACCTCTCGCAGGTGTCGATCACCGTCCTCGACGAGGCCGACCAGATGACCGACATGGGCTTCATGCCGCAGGTCACCGCGCTGCTCAAGCAGGTCCGGCCCGACGGTCAGACCATGCTCTTCTCGGCGACCCTCGACAAGAACATCGACAAGCTCGTCAAGATGTTCCTGAGCGACCCGGTCGGCCACTCCGTCGACCCGTCGGCCGGCGCGGTCACCACCATGGAGCACCACGTCCTGTACGTCATGGACGAGACCGACAAGAAGGCCGTGGCGACGCGTATAGCCGCCCGCGACGGCCGGGTGATCATGTTCGTGGACACCAAGCGCGGCGTGGACCGCATGGTCAAGAAGCTCCTGGCGGACGGCGTACGCGCCTCCGGCCTGCACGGCGGCCGCTCGCAGCCGCAGCGCAACCGCACCCTGGACTGGTTCAAGACGGGCGAGGTCACCGCGCTGATCGCCACCAACGTGGCGGCCCGCGGCATCCACATCGACGACCTCGACCTGGTCGTCAACATCGACCCGCCCACCGACCACAAGGACTACCTGCACCGCGGCGGCCGCACCGCGCGCGCCGGCGAGTCCGGCAGCGTGGTCACCCTCGTGCTGCCCGACCAGAAGCGGGATATGACCCGGCTGATGTCGGACGCCGGGATCTCCCCGCGCACCGCGCAGATCAAGTCCTCCGACGCGGAGCTGGCACGGCTGACCGGCGCCAAGGAGCCCTCGGGCATCCCGGTGGTGCTGGAAGTGCCGCAGCAGCCCGCGCCGAAGACGCGGAGCGGCTCCGGTTCGGGCTCCGGCTCGCGCCGCCGCTCGGGCGGCCCGCGCACCGGCTCCGCCACCGGCGGCGCCCCGGCGACCGGCGGCCGCAGCCGCCGTTCCGGCGGCGGCTCCGGCCAGGCACCGGCGGCCTCCGGCTCGGGCCAGGCCCGTCGTGGCGGCCAGGGCGCCGGTCAGGGCGGCTCGGCCGGCGGCTCCGGCGAGCGCGGCCGACGCGGCACGGGCGGTTCCGGCGGCGGCGCCGCCGCGGCCTCCGCGCGCAGCCGGGTCGGCACCGGCGGCCAGGGCCGCCGCCGCGCCGTCTGACCCGTTTCCCGCGCCGGTCGACCACGGCCGACAGACTTCGACGGGCAGTGCTTCGCGCACTGCCCGTCGTCGTGTCCGCTACCGGACCAGCCTGCTCTGGAGCTTCGCCAGCGTCCGCAGGTCCAGGCCGAGGCCCTGCGTCAGGTAGCCGTAGAAGCTGCCGTAGTCGGCCTCCATCTGCGCCGTGGCCGAGTCCAGGTAGTCCTGGCGGACCTCCTGGAGCGGTATCAGCAGATCCGGGTTCTGCATCCGGCCCGACTGCTTGAGGCCCGCCCGCACCTTGGCGTCGTAGGCGGCGCGGAAGGTGTTCGACGCCAGGTAGTCGCGCTCGGCCGTGCCCTCGGGGACGGCGAGGGCGCGCAGCAGCACGTAACTCATCCAGCCGGTCCGGTCCTTGCCGGACGTGCAGTGGTACAGGACCGGGCCCTGCCGGCCGTCCGCGAGCTCCCGCAGCGTCGCCGCGAACTGCGCCCGGTTCTCGGGGGCGGTCACGAACGTGCGGTAGATGTCGCGCATGTAGGCCTCGGCGCGCCCGCCGCCGAGCATCTGCTCCTGCGTGACGGGGTCCCCGCTGCCGATGGCCCCGACGAGCGTTCCGTAGAGGCCGAGGTCGCTGACCGGGCGGGCGGTGGCTGAGAGTCCGGCGGGCAGCCTGTCGGCGCCGTCGTACTGGACCTCCATCGGGATGCGGAAGTCGATGACCTTCGTGAGGCCGAGACCGGAGACGCCGGTGACGTCGGCGTCGGTCAGCTTGCTCAGTGCGTCGGAGCGGTAGACGAGGCCCTGGCGGACCTGGCCGCCGGTCCAGGTGCGGTAGCCGCCGAGGTCGCGGACGTTGACGGCGCCCTGGAGGGGGATCTGGCGGATCGGTTCGGCCTGCTGCTGGTGGTGGTGCCGGGCACCGACACCGGCTCCGGGGGCCGCCGCCGCGTACGCGGCGGTCGGCAGGGTGGCGAGGGCGAGGGCGGCGACGGCCGCCGCGGCCGCTCTGCGGATTCTGACACGGCTCATGGGGGCGACTCCTGTGACGGAGAAGAGGGATCACCCTGGTGGTGGCAGGGCGTCGAGCGAGTGCGGTCCGTGCGACCCGTGGAGACGATCCAGCACGGAGTGGGCCTCGGCCATGACGCGGGAGACGAGCTCCGCACAGGACGGAAGATCGTCGATCACCCCCGCGACCTGGCCCGATGCCATGACGCCGAGGTCCGTACGGCCCTCGACCATGGATGCCTTGAGGAGCATGGGAGTGTTCGCGGCGAGCAGGACCTGGCTCCAGGACAGGTCCTTGCCGTGCTTCATCGCCAGGCCGTCGCGGACCATCTGCGGCCAGCTCAGACCGGACACCTTCCGGAAGCCCGCCGCGTGCCGGACCGCCCGGACCAGCGCCCGGGTACGGCCCGCCCGCTCCAGGGACTCGACCAGGTCCGTGCGCAGCATGCGGTGCGGCAGCCCGTCGACGGCCGTGGTGACGGTGACGTCCCTGACCGTCGCCTTCAGGTACTCGGCCTTCACCGCGTCCGGGACGGTCGAGTCCGAGGTCAGCAGGAACCGCGTGCCCATCGCGATGCCCGCCGCCCCGTACGCCAGGGCCGCGACCAGACCGCGGCCGTCGCCGAAGCCGCCCGCCGCGACCACCGGGATGTCCACGGCGTCCACGACCTGCGGCAGCAGCACCGTGGTGGCCACGTCCCCGGTGTGCCCGCCGCCCTCGCCGCCCTGCACGATCACCGCGTCGGCGCCCCAGGCCGCCACCTTCTCGGCGTGCCGCCGGGCCCCGACCGACGGGACGACGACCACGCCCGCGTCCTTCAGCCGGCCGATCAGCTCCTTGGAGGGCGCGAGGGCGAAGGAGGCGACCCGTACCCCCTCGTCGATGATCAGCCGGACGCGCTCGGGCGCGTCCCCGGCGTCCGCACGCAGGTTGACGCCGAAGGGGGTCCCCTCCGGGACGCGGGACCTGACCTCGCGGACCGCCGACCGCAGCTGCTCCGTGGTCATCGTCGCCGAGGCCAGGATGCCCAGCGCGCCGGCGTTCGCCGCCGCCGACACCAGGCGGGGGCCGGCGACCCAGCCCATGCCCGTCTGCACGATGGGGTGCTCGACCCCGACCAGCTTCGTGAACGCCGTCTCCACGGATCAGCCCCGCACTTCCCGGTCGCGCAGACCCTTCGGATCGATGACCTGGCGGATCAGCCGCAGTTCGGGCCCGGTCGGCTCCCGCGTGTACGGGACCTCGTCCGGCAGCGCCAGCTCGAAACCGGTCGCCGCCCGGACCTGCCCGACGGTGACCCCGGGGTGCAGGGAGGCCAGCCGCATGGTGTGGCCGGGGCCGGCGAAGTCGAAGACGCCCAGGTCGCTGACGACCCGGGGCAGCCGGTGGAACCGGGTCACCCCGGCCTCGGCGGCCCGGTCGTAGCCGACGCCGCTGACCATGTCGACGCGCTCGACGAAGACCCGCGCCGAATGCCGGGGGATCCAGTAACTCACCGGGTTGTTGAGGGTGTTCACGGGAGCCCCGCGCACGCCGAGCAGCTGGCGGGCCGGCCGCTCCCAGTCGCCGATGCAGGAGATGTTCTGGTTGCCGAACCGGTCGATCTGGCTGGCGCCCATCATCACGTGCCGCCGGCCGCCGGTGACCATGGTCAGGTGGCGCCGGTACGGGAGCCAGCCCTCGGGCGTGCCGTCGAGCCCGACGAGCATGGCCTCGCCGTCCGTCAGCAGCAGGTCGGGGGAGAAGGTCCGCTTGGCCAGCCGGGCCCCGAAGGACGGGATCAGGCCCATCGGGCTGGCGAGCACCTCGCCGTTGCCCCGCCAGGCCTCGGCGCAGGCGATCACGCAGTACTCGGCGCGGGTGGCGGTCGTCGTGGTCACTGCTGCTCCTCGTGCCAGGCCCGGACGGCCAGCTGGTAGTCGTGCTCGCCCGTCCCGGACAGGAAGCGGGCCGAGAACTCGGGCCAGGGGGTGCTCGCGTAGAGCTTCTGGAAGGCCTCGTCGCGGCCGTAGTCGGGGGCGCAGGAGGTGAAGTGCGCGCCGTTCGGGGTCTCCACCACGCCGGTGACGGAGTGCCGGCTGACGAGGAGGGACTGCGGCGGGCCGGCCTTGGCGAGCTCGGCGGTCCCGACGAGCTGCTCGCAGGAGACGTAGGCGGCGTCGGCGGCCTCGCAGAACAGGTCGTCGAAGTACGGGTCCGGGCCCAGGTACTGGGCGTTGCCGAGGCGGTCGGCGCGGTTGAGGTGGACCAGGGCGGCGTCGAGGCGCAGGGCGGGGACGGCGACGAGTTCCTCGCCGTCGCCGTAGGGAGAGGTCACCGTGCGCAGTTCCGGGTTGACCCGCATCACGTCGGAGCCTAGGCCGGCCCGGACCGGCAGGAAGGGCAGCCGGTTGGCGGCGGCGTGCAGGCCCCACATGAACATGGCCTCGTCGTACTCGGTGAGCGCGAATGCGGCCCGTTCGCGGGCGGCCCGGAAGTGGGGCTCCAGCGCGATGGAGTCGAGGGTGGCGAAGGGGGCGACGAGCCGGCGGATCCGGCCCGCGGCCGCCAGCAGGCCTACGTCGGGCCCGCCGTACGAGACCACGGTGAGATCGGTGATCTCGGACCGGAGCAGCGCTCTGACCAGGGCCATGGGCTTGCGCCGAGACCCCCAGCCGCCGATCCCGAGGGTCATTCCGCTGCGCAGCTGCCCGACCACCTCTTCGACGGTCATGGACTTGTCGCTCATGCGCGCTCTCCCTTCCCGAAGGTGTCGCGGACCCGGTCGGCCACCCCGCTGAGGTTGGCCTCGAAGGTGAAGCCCTGCTCGAAGCGGTAGCTGCGGCGCACGTCCACGGGGTCGATGCCGTTGATGGCCGCCTTCGCCAGGCGGATCAGGTAGCCGTCCTTCGCCGCGATCTCGGCGGCCAGCTCCAGGGCGGCGCCGCGCAGTGCCTCGCGCGGGACCACCCTCCAGACCGAGCCGTGGGCGTGCAGTTCGGCGGCGGTCGCGGTGCGCGAGGTGTAGTAGAGGGCGCGCATCAGGTGCTGGGGGACCAGCCGGGCCAGGTGGGTGGCGGCGCCGAGCGCGCCCCGGTCCAGCTCGGGCAGGCCGAAGACGGCGTCGTCGGAGGCGACGATCGCGTCGGCGTTGCCGACCAGGCCGATCCCGCCGCCCAGGCAGAAGCCGTTCACGGCCGCGACGACCGGCACTTCGCACTCGTAGACGGCGGCGAACGCCTCGTAGCAGCCCCGGTTGGCGCCGATGAGGGCCGCATGGCCGGTGTCGCGCTGCATCTCCTTGATGTCGACGCCCGCGTTGAAGCCGCGGCCCTCCGCGGCGAGGACCACGCACCGCACCTCGGGGTCCCGGCCCGCGGTCCGCAGGGCGTCGGCGAGGTCGTACCAGCCCTGCACGGGCAGTGCGTTGACGGGCGGGAAGTCGACCGTGACCAGTGCGACGCCCTTGTCCGGGCCGGAGGTGGAGACACCCATGAGAGGATCAGCTACCTTTCCACCAAACATTTGTTAGGTGAGGAAGGTAGCAGCCGATGGAGCTCGACGGGAGGGTTGTCGTCGTCACCGGCGGAACCAGGGGCGTCGGGGCCGGGATCGCCCGGTCGTTCCTCGCGGCCGGCGCGGAGGTCGCCGTCTGTGCCCGGCGGCCCCCGGACGAACCGGTGGCCGCGGACGGCCGCGAGGCGTCCTTCACCGCGCTCGACCTGCGCGACGCGGGCGCCGTACGGGAGTTCTTCGACGCGGTCGCCGACCGGTACGGGCGCCTCGACTGCCTGGTCAACAACGCGGGCGGAACCCCGTACCGCCTCCTCGGGGAGGGCGACGCCGAACGCCACGCACGCGTCGTCGAGCTCAATCTGATCGCCCCCATGACGGCCTCACTGGCGGCCCGCCCCTGGCTCGGGCGGAACCGGGGCTCGGTGGTGATGATCGGCAGCGTCAGCGGGACCCGCCCCTCACCGGGGACGGCGGCGTACGGGGCGGCCAAGGCGGGCCTGGAGAACCTGGCCCGGTCGATGGCCGTCGAGTGGGCGCCCGAGGTACGGGTGAACACCCTGGTCCTCGGCATGGTGCGGACCGAACTCGCCCACCTGCACTACGGGGACGAGAGCGGGATCGAAGCGGTCGGGGCGACCGTCCCGCTGGGGCGGCTCGCCGAACCGGCCGACGTGGGGGACGCGGCGGTCTTCCTCGCCTCCGACCGGGCGCGGTACGTGAGCGGGGCGAGCCTGCTCGTGCACGGCGGCGGGGAGCGCCCGGCGTTCCTGGATGCGGCAACTGTCAACAAGGAGAGCTGAGATGGCGGGACTGTGCGAGGGCCGGGTCGTGATCGTGACGGGCGCGGGGCGGGGGCTGGGCCGGGCCCATGCGCTGGCCTTCGCCGCGGAAGGGGCGAGGGTCGTCGTCAACGACCTGGGCGTGGGCCTCGACGGGCTGCCCGGCCCGGAGAGCCCGGCGGCGCAGGTGGTCCGGGAGATCGAGCAGCTCGGCGGCGAGGCGGTCGCGCACGGCGGGGACATCGCGACCCCGCAGGGCGCGGACTCCCTGGTCGAGGCCGCCCTCGACGCCTTCGGGCGCCTCGACACGCTCGTCAACAACGCCGGGTTCCTGCGGGACCGGATGCTGGTCAACCTGGACGAGGACGACTGGGACGCCGTCATGCGGGTCCACCTGAAGGGGCACTTCCTGCCGCTGCGGGCCGCTGCCGCGTGGTGGCGGGCGCAGGCGAAGGCGGGTCGCCCGGTGGCCGCCCGCGCCGTCAACACCTCCTCCGGGGCGGGGCTGCTGGGCTCCGTCGGCCAGGGCAACTACAGCGCCGCCAAGGCGGGCATCCTCGGCCTCACCCTGGTCGCGGCCGCCGAGATGGGACGGTACGGGGTCCAGGTCAACGCGATCGCCCCGGCCGCGCGGACGCGCATGACGGAACGGACCTTCGCGCAGACCATGGCCGCCCCCGAGGACGGCGGCTTCGACGCGATGGCCCCCGAGAACGTGTCACCGCTCGTGGTCTGGCTCGGTGCGGACGCCTCGGCCGGGGTCACCGGACGGGTCTTCGAGACCGAGGGCGGCCGGATCACGGTCATGGAGGGCTGGCGGCCGGGTCCCACGGCGGACCGCGGGTCCAGGTGGACCCCGGCGGAGGCCGGGGAGGCGGCGGTCAAGCTCCTGGCCGCAGCCGAACCGCCGCTCGCGGCATACGGGTCGCAGTAGGGGGTGTCCCGCGGGGGCCGCACCGGGCGGTGCGGCCCGGGAGGCCGGCGCTCCTTCGCGGACACGGCCGGGGCGGGCGGTGTCCGCGAAGGCCGGAAACGGAAGCGGGCCCGGCCCCCTGGCGAGGGGTCGGGCCCGAGTCTTCGTCGGTGCGTTGAGGTATGACTACCCGCCGGGTCCACCCGCTGAACCGCAGTCGGGCCATCATGTTGTACGCGAAGTCCGCGAAGATCGCGCACGAAGGGGAACCGGGCGGTTCCCCCCGGGCGTCAGGAGAGCTTGCCGCCGTAGTCCGGGAGCTTCACGGTGCGCTCGGCGTGGCCGCCGACCAGGTCGGTAGGGCTGTTGCCGATGTTGGCGATGATCGTGTAGCCGCGCGCCTCGATCTCCGCGCGCTTGGCCGTCTTGTACCTGCTGACCTCCTCGAAGAGGTCCGGCAGGTCGCGGACGTAGAGGCCCGACACGGGGTAGCCGACGGCCTTGAGGTTGTACTCGGTGAGGGAGTGGATGATGCCGGGGCGGGCCGTGACGAAGAAGACGGCCACGCCGCGCGCGTGGGCGTACTGGGTCAGGGCGCGGACCTTGGAGATCGCGGGCGTCGGGTAGGTCCAGAACCAGTGGAAGTCCGTCTCCAGCGAGGTGTTGTCGATGTCGAGGACGAGGGCGGGCTTCTCGCCGGCGGGCGCGTTCGCGATGCGCTGCTCGATGGCCGGACGGGCCGCGTCGACGACGGCGGCCACCTCCCGCTGCCAGGTGGCGTAGTCGATCCCGAGGATCGCCGCGTTCCCGTCCGGTGCGGACGCGTTCGCCGATGCGGAGACGGGCGCGGGTGCGGCGACGGGGGCCGCCTCGGCCGCGGTGGCCGGAACGAGCGTCAGGACGGCGGCCGCTGCGGTGAGGCCGACGGCGGCGGTACGGGGCGTTCGGATGCGGCGGGGCAGGCGCATGTGGGGTGCTCCTCGGTCACGAATTGACATGGACGTGACCAGAGTTGGCGAGAACCGCACCCGTGTCTACTGGCCGGTAGGAAACTTTTCGCGACCGATCGGTGAATGATCAAGCCAAGTGTGTGCGGACCGGGACCGCCGGGACCGCCGGGGCCGTCGGGAGAGGGCCGTCTCTTCCGGATCCTGCCGGGCCCGCGCCGCCCGGCACCCCACCCGGCCGCGTTGTCGGACCGCCCAAGTACGTCCAGTACACGGGCGCCCCTCCGCCTTGCCGGCCACGCCACCGGACGACGCGGGCTCGACCGACACGATCCGAAAGAGACGGCCTACGTGTCGCACTCCAGCACCGTGCGGCACAGGCCGCACCGTGCCCGCAGCCGTCCGCTCACCGGGACCCGCAGTCGCTGCTCGCACACCGGGCAGGGGAAGCTCACCCGCAGTCCGGGGCCGGAGGCGTCGCGCTCGAAGCGGTACGCCGACCCGCCGGGCGGGGTGGTCCCGGTGCGCCGGGCCTTCGCGTACCGCCGCCGCGTCAGCGGGCCGGCGGCGGCGAGCGGCGCCCGGCGGTGGTCCCGGGCCGCCAGCGCGCTCCCGCGCACGTAGGCCTCGTACGCCTGCGGGCTGGTGAACCACGGGGACGGGTCCTCGCCCAGCAGTGCGGCGCGCTTGGCGAGGACGTAGCCGAACTCCTCCGGCGTCAGGTAGCCGAACCGCTGGTGCGTGAGGGCGTCCTCCCGGTAGGCGTCGAGGAGCAGCCAGCCCGCCCCCAGGTAGGCGGCGGCGGTGTCGGTGAGGATCTCGTTCTCCGCCGGATCGGGGAAGGCGAGTTCCAGCCGGTGCAGCAGCACATGGGCGACCTCGTGCGACAGGGCGGCCGCCAGGTCCCGCCGGTGGGTGCGGAAGCGGTCGTTGACCTCGACGAAGTACTCCGGACCCGCGGTCAGTTCCACGGTGGCCGCCTCCTCCATCGGCCGGAAGGCGACCACCATGCGCGCGTCCGGCAGCCGCAGCGCGCGCACCATCGCCGAGGCCACCCGCTGCGCCCCCAGGTGCAGGTCGTCGGAGGCGTCGAAGGCCGCGTCGGCGGGGGAGAAGCTCGTGGCGTAGGCGCGGATCCCGTCGGCCGACATGCGGCGGAAGAGCGCGGTGATCGAGGCGCGCACGACCGCCAGGTGCGGAAAACCGTGCTCGATGATCGCGCCCGGCCCGCCGTTCTCCTCCATCGAGTCCCCTTTACAGCAATCCCTGTCGCCCTGAAGGGAGTTGGCCGAAACTGCGTTCTTGTTGACCGGCGTCCTCCTGATGTGTCATGGACCCGTCATTCCCCGATGACACGCACGGCCCAACCCCCCACGAAAGGCAGTGTGTTGACTGTGTCCAGCCTTGTGCGATTCATGAAGCGCACCCTCGCCGTCGGCGCCGTAGCCCTCGCCGCCGTCAGCCTCCAGCCCGGCACCGCCTCCGCCGGCCCGGCACCCGTCGTCGGCGGCACCCGAGCCGCCCAGGGCGAGTTCCCCTTCATGGTGCGCCTCTCCATGGGCTGCGGCGGCGCCCTCTACACCCAGCAGATCGTCCTCACCGCCGCCCACTGCGTGAGCGGCTCCGGCAACAACACCTCCATCACCGCCACCGCCGGAGTCGTCGACCTCAACAGCTCCAGCGCCATCAAGGTCAAGTCCACCAAGGTCCTGCGGGCCCCCGGCTACAACGGAACCGGCAAGGACTGGGCCCTGATCAAGCTCGCCAAGCCCATCAACCTGCCCACCCTCAAGATCGCCGAGACCAAGGCCTACGACAACGGCACCTTCACCGTCGCAGGCTGGGGCGCCACCCGCGAGGGCGGCGGCCAGCAGCGCTACCTCATGAAGGCCACCGTCCCCTTCGTCTCCGACGCCGCGTGCGGCGCCGCCTACAGCGACCTCGTCCCCGGCGAGGAGATCTGCGCCGGCCTCCTCAACCAGGGCGGCGTCGACACCTGCCAGGGCGACTCCGGCGGCCCCATGTTCCGCCGCGACAACGCCGGAGCCTGGATCCAGGTCGGCATCGTCAGCTGGGGCATAGGCTGCGCCCGCCCCGACTACCCGGGCGTCTACACCGAGGTCTCCACCTTCGCCGCCCAGATCAAGAGCGCCGCGGCGACCCTGTAGCCCTCGCAGCGCCCGCAGCCCCCGCAGCTCCCGTACCGCCTCGTCCTTCCGGCCGGACACGAACCGGCCGGAAGGGCGGGGCGCACTTGCTTTCACGCGCGTGGCGCCGGCCGGCGAACCGCAAGGCCGGAACACCGCCGCCCGCCCCTCGCGACACCCTCCCGGCGGCCCGCCGTGCGGTTGCGGGCCGACGCACGCGCCGGTCCCATGGGAGGAAACCGGTGGCAGCGGGCGACAGTGGGGCAGGTGGCACATGGCGATCAGCGTGGTCATCGCGGACGACCAGGAGATGGTCAGAACCGGCTTCCGGATGGTCCTCGAAAGCCAGCCGGACATCGAGGTCCTCGCCGACGTCGTCGACGGAGAGGCCGCCCTCGCCGCAGTCGCCGAGCACCGGCCCGACGTCCTGCTCCTCGACATCCGCATGCCCAGGCTCGACGGCCTCGAAGTCACCCGGCGCCTGTCCGGCAGCGACCGGCCACGCATCGTCATCGTCACCACCTTCGACCTCGACGAATACGTCCACGCAGCGCTCCACGGCGGAGCGTCCGGCTTCCTCCTCAAAGACGCGAGCCCGGCCATGCTGGTTGAGGCCGTACGGGCGGCCGCCGTCGGCGACTCCCTCGTCTCGCCCGCCATCACCGTGCGACTGCTGCGCGAGATGGCCCCGAAGGCCCCGCCCGCCCAGGCCCGGCGCCCCAGCGAACCGCTCACCGAACGCGAACGCGACGTCGTGCGCTGCCTCGCCCGCGGGCTGACCAACGCCGAGATCGCCGGCGAGCTCTACGTCTCCCTCTCCACCGTCAAGACCCACCTGGCCAACGTCCAGGCCAAACTCGACGCCCGAAACCGCGTCGAGATCGCCGCCTGGGCCTGGGAAAGCGGCCTCGCCGCCACGACGACGTGACGGGCCGGCTCCCGCCGCACGGCCGCCGCGCACGGTCCGGGTATCCCCAGCCCCCCGCCGCCGCCCACCGTCCGACCCCCCTGCCGGGCGCCGCCGATCACGGGCAGGCCCTGCTTCCCGTGCCGGGCGCCGTTGATCCCGGGCAGGCCCTGGCGCCGGGCGCCGCCGTGCCGGCGAAGCTCCTGCTTCGTGTGCCGAGTCCTGCCGGTGCCGGGGAGGTCCTGCTTCGCGTGCCGGGGGCTTCCGGTCCGGCGCCGGTTCCGCTTCGCGTGCCGGGCGCCGCCGATCACGGGCAGGTCCCGCTTCCCGTGCCGGGCGCCGTTGATCCCGGGCAGGCCCTGGCGCCGGGCGCCGCCGTGCCGGCGAAGCTCCTGCTTCGTGTGCCGAGTCCTGCCGGTGCCGGGGAGGTCCTGCTTCGCGTGCCGGGG
>NZ_SSBM01000089.1:0-3590 GCF_004795115.1 Streptomyces sp. A0592 | reverse complement strand
TCGCGGCGGTGGTCGTCGGCCGCGGCGGGCAGGGCGGCGGCACCGAGGAGGGTGCCGGCGGCCAGGAGGGCGGCGAGAGCGCGGCGGGTGGCGAGGGAAGCGGACATGGAGGATGGACCCCTTCGACGTCAACGGGCGGCCCCGACCGGTGACATGCACCCGCACACGTACGGGTGCGGACGCGTCCCGGTCTGGCCTGAAACGGTTCCCGGCGTCTGGCCGAGGAGCCACACTCTGGCCCCCGCCGACACCCGGACACCGCCCACCCACCCCCTGTTTCCCAATCCGGATATGTCCGTAACCCTCCCTTGTAGCGGGCAACCGTCAAACCCGGATTGACACCCCGCCCACGACAGTCCGCCACCACCCGGTGGGACGCCTGCACAGCCGCCCTCCCCACCACCGGACCCCGCCCCCGGCCACCCTCCGCACCGCTGCGCCGAACGGGTTCAAGGCCCTGTAACAGCCGCCCCCGCCACCCCTTCGCACACCCCTGCGGAAACGATTCCTGCGTACGAGAAGACACCCCCGCCACCGCCCCGCCCACGGGGCGCCGTCACCGCCCCCAGTACTTCCTGACCAGCTCATACGAAGCGATCCGGTCACCCAGGTCGTAGACGGGCGTGGCCAGCATCAACTCGTCCGCCCCGGTCTCACCGGCCAGGTGCGCGAGCCGCCCCGCCACCGCCTCGGGCGCCCCGACCGCCTGCTGCGCACGGAAACCGTCCAGCGCCTGCCGCTCCCGCTCCGTGAAGGGGTGGGCGGCCGCCTGCGCGGGCGTCGGGAACGGCGTCCGGCTCAGCCCCTGCAGGAGCCCGGCCTTGACGACGTTCATCGGACCCGCCCGCCACACGGCCTCCTCCTCCGTCGGCGCACACACCGTCTCCACGCACAGCAGCACCCGGGGCCGCTCGCACCACCGGGACGGGGTGAACGCCGCCCGGTAACCCTCCACGGCCGCAAGGGTGTTGTCCGGACGGATGTGGTGCGCGATCGCGACCGGCAGCCCGAGAGCAGCGGCGAGAGCGGCCCCCGCGGCACTGGAGGCCAGCAGCCACGGCTCCGGCAGCGGACCGAGCGCGACCTCCTCCACCAGGAACGACAGGATCGCGGCCACGTCCTCCCGGTACTCCGCGTCCGACGCCGGCCCGGCCCCGCGGCGCAGCGCCCGGGCGATGGCCTCGTCGAAGGTGCCCGGACCGCGGCCGATGCCCAGGTCGATACGGTCCTCGTGCAGGGCGGCCAGCGTCCCGAACTGCTCCGCCAGCGTGATCGGCGCATGGTTGGGAGCCAGCACCCCGCCCGAACCGAGACGGATCACCGAGGTCGAGGCGGCCGCGTGCGCCGTCAGCACCACCGGCGGGAACGCGCCGATCGCGGGGGAGTGGTGGTGCTCCGCGTACCAGAGGCGGCGGTAGCCCAGCCGCTCCATTCCCCGGGCGAAGGCCGCGGTGTCCCGCAGGGTGTCCACGGCGCTGGTGCCCGTCTGCACCATGGCGACTTCCAGCGCTGAAAGAGGTATGTCGAGCATCCCGTCAGCATAGGGATCATGCGCCCCGGCTACGGCCCCGATGATCGTTTTCACGCCACCGCGGACGGACCGGCCCGACAGCCCGTTTTCCGATTAACCCGTATCCGCGAAGACGTCAAGCCCCGAATTTCCGGAACGTGACCGGCATCGCGGTGAAAGGGCTTACTGGATATGCGGCCCCACCGAAAAGGAAACGAGGCCGCAGACGCGGTGGGAACAATCCCCACATCGCGGAGGCCACGCATCTTTCGGAACCCCCCAGGGTCCGATTCCGATCAGGAGAACACCATGAACCGTAAGTTCGAGACGTCTGAGTCCACCCGCACCAAGCGCCGGTTCCGCCTCGCGACCGCCGTCGCGGCCGCCGCGATCGCCGGCGGGATCCTCATCCCCTCGTCCTCCGCAATGGCCGCCCCCACCACGTCGGTGGCGAGCGTCGTCAGCCACAACAAGCACGACCACAAGAAGCACGACGGCAACCACCACGGCAAGAAGAAGAAGCACAACAAGGGCGGCAACACCCAGGGTGGTACGCAGGGTGGCGGCTCCGGGAACACCCAGGGTGGTACGCAGGGTGGCGGCTCCGGGAACACCCAGGGTGGTACGCAGGGTGGCGGCTCCGGGAACACCCAGGGTGGTACGCAGGGTGGCGGCAATGGGAACACCCAGGGTGGTACGCAGGGTGGCGGCTCCGGGAACACCCAGGGCGGTACGCAGGGCGGCGGCAATGGGAACACCCAGGGCGGTACGCAGGGTGGCGGCTCCGGGAACACCCAGGGTGGAACCCAGGGCGGCGGCTCCGGCAACACCCAGGGCGGCACCCAGGGCTGACCAGGCCAGTCGAAAAGCGCATCACCTCGCAGAGGCTCCCTCTGCGAGGCGATGCCGTCTCCTCCAGCCGTTGCCGTCCCGACCCGCGTCGGGACGGCAACGGCTGGACCCGTGCATCCAGACCCCATCCCCACCCCCACCGCGGCTCCGCACCCGCCCCGACGGGTGAGGAAACACCGGCGAAAGCACCCGGTCCACCCCACAACGCGGCGATGACAATCCCACCAGAGCCCCACCACGGGCCACGGAAACCCCCGCCACCAGGCAATATTCGGCCGCCCATCCGACTCCGAATCTGTCAAGTCCCGAATCTCCGTCGCTTTCCCCCCGCGCCCGGAAACGGCAATCTGGAGACAGATAAACCGCTCGGCCATCAGACGGAACTGAGACACCAGACAAGCCGAATCCCCGGCTCGCGGAGAATCTCAGAAATCCGGGTCGACCATTCAAAGGGAGATTTAAATGTCGAGGAAGAAGCGCGTCGCCAACATTGCCGGTCTTTCCTGTGTCACCGCGATACTCGCCGGAACGGCGGGAGTGGCATTCGCTTCTCAGGCTTCCGCACTTCCGACCGCAGCCCCTGCGGCGGTATGCAGCCTGAAGAACGGGGAGATCCGCGGCAACGGCTTCGTCCTCAAGCAGACCTACGACGTCAAGCGCAACGGGAAGACCATCGCCCGTGTCGCCGCCGGGCCGAAGGGCGACATCCGGGTCGGAATCACCGGAGGCGGTCCGGTCTCCGTGGGCACCGTCCGGTGCGCGCCGACGGGCCCCGCCTCGGTTTCCGCGAAGGCCGACGCGGCCGCCGCAACGGCACGAGGCACGGCCGCGGCCCAGCAGGCGGCGCGCGGCGGAGCTTCCAAGTCGCAGGCAGCCGCCATCGGTCGAAAGGCAGCGGCTTCGGAAGCGAAGAAGCTCGGACTGGCGCCCTCCGTGGTGAACCAGGTGACGAACAACGTGACGAACATCGTCAACAACACGATCATCGGCGGCTCGAACAACACCATCGGCGGCACCCAGGTCGGCAACGGCAACACCCAGGGCGGCACCCAGGGCGCCGGCAACGGCAACACCCAGGGTGGTACGCAGGGCGGTGGCACTGGTAACACCCAGGGTGGTACGCAGGGTGGTGGGACCGGTAACACCCAGGGTGGTACGCAGGGTGGTGGGACCGGTAACACCCAGGGTGGTACGCAGGGTGGTGGGACCGGTAACACCCAGGGTGGTA
>NZ_SSBM01000088.1:0-3614 GCF_004795115.1 Streptomyces sp. A0592 | reverse complement strand
CACCCACCCCTACGTCAGCACCCACCCCACCCCACCCACCATCCCCGGCCACCACCTCACCGACCTCCCCGCACCACCCCACCACCAAGCCGCCCTCGCCACCCTCACCTGACACCACCCCCACACCTGACAACACCGGAACGCCTCACGACGACTTCGGCGATGTCCAGCCCGGATCGCGACCCGACAGCCCCACCGCCCGGTCCAACAGCGGGGCGTCGTCCGGAACCGGGACCACAGGGGCGAAGATGCCCCCCTCACCGCGCTCCTCCTGAGCGGCCGCGAGGAGGAACGCATGCGCAGCGCGCAACGCGGCCTCGTCCGGCACGTACTCCTGGCCCGTCGCCCGGGCCAGGTCCCAGCCGTGGATCAGCAGCTCGTCCACAGCCACCGCACCCGCGATCTCGCCGGGCAGGTCCACGCCGCCCGCCCGCGTCGTACCGGTCCAGGCCGACGGGTCCTTCCAGGCCTCGGCCAGTTCGCCGAGGAGGAGCGGCAGGTCCTCGCGCCAGGCTGCGGGCAGGGACGGTCCGGCCGGAGCCGGAGCCGTGTCGGTCGTGGGGCCCAGGTCCTTGCGTGCAGCGTCGCGGAAAGCCATGGCGAGGCCCCTGATGTGGTCCAGCAGGTCCGCCACCGCGTACTCGGGACAGGGCGTCGGCCCGGCCAGCTCCGAATCCGCGACACCCGCCACGAGACGGGACACAACCCGGGCCTGCGCCTCCAGATCGACAAGCGGCATATCGGTCATCTCCTACTCCTCCAGGCAATGGGCCTGCAGGGTAGACCGGAAGCGCAGCCCGAACTCATCGCCACACGGGGCGAGCGTGCCGAGAAGCGCACCGCCCCGGATTCGGGGCGGTGCGCTGTTCCGCGGAGAGAGGCGGCTGAGCCTCCGAGCCCGGGGAAGGGGGTGCCCGGGCTCGGAGGGTGGGGCGCCTGCCGGCGTCCGCCTACTTGAAGGTGACGTCCGAGCAGGAGTAGAAGGCCTCCTCACTCTGGAAGGAGCCGTCGGGCCGCTTCAGGCCGTGCCAGATCGTGTAGATCAGGTGCTTGCCCTTCTTCTCGGGGAGCACCGCCTTGAACGTGAACGCCTTCGCGCCGAGGAACCCCGAGGGGGCCGCCGTGGCCGCGGTGTTGTCGGCGCTGAGGAAGGGGGTGTCCTCCAGGTCGGACCACTTCAGCGGCTTCTTGGGGTCGTAGCCGTCCTTGGTGACGTACATCTCCATGCGGTACGGGTTGTGCAGCGCGCTGATGTCGTAGCGGAGGTCGTACTCGGCGCCGCCGGGCAGTGTCGTGGAGGGGAAGTCGTCCCGCGCCAGGTCCAGGCCGGAGAACTGTGCGTTGCCGGCGCTGCACAGCTTGCCGTCGGGTATGCGGGCGCGGTGCTGCGGGGAGCTGGTCGGGGTGCTGTGGTCCACGGCGCGGCCCTGGACGATCGACTTCCAGTCGCCGGGGATGCCGGGGCTCTGGGCGAGGGCCAGCCGGCAGGCCTCGCCGGCCTTCGGGTTCTTGGTGCAGGCCAGGCTGCGGCTCACCGGGTCGGCGGTGGCGCCGTGTGCGGAGGCGGGTGCGGAGCCGAGGGTGCTCACGACGAGGGGGAGCGCCACGAGCGCGGTGAGGCGCAGGAGGGCGGTGCGGCGGGCCGGGGGACGTGCCGGGCCGGGGGACGTCGTGGCGACGGGACGGGTCGTATTCATGAGGGGATGCTCCTGGTCATGGGGTCGGTCATGCGCGAGGGCGACGGGCGGGCGGGTCAGCCGCCGGTCCTCACGGTCAGCTCGCGGGAGAACGCGCCCCACGTGCCGTCGCCGAGCCGCGCCCGGATCTTCACGGCGTACGTCGTGCCGGGGTGGGAGCCGACGAGCACCTCGCGCGAACCCTTCGTCGTCGGGACCGGCAGGACCGGGTCGCCGGTGCCTCACATGAAGGTCTGGGCGGGCTTGCCGTTCAGGTGGACCTGGTAGGTGGTGATCTGGCCGACGCCCTGCGGGACGGACCAGGTGAGGTTCAGGTAGTGCTGGGTGACTCCGCCGTCCTGCTTGGTGGCGGTGGTGGCGGCGAAGTCGCCGGGCGCGGCCTTGCCGCCCGTGCCGTCGGGGGCCGCGGTGGTCGTCACCTGTGCTTCGCGGGTCGGGTCGGACTCCTTGCCGGAGGCGTCGACAGCGGTGACCTTGAAGCGGTGGGCGGTTCCGGCGGTCAGGCCGGAGACGGTGGCCGAGGTGGCCTTGGCGTCCGCCTCCTGGACCTTCGCGCCGTCGCGGTAGATGCGGTAGCCGGTGACGGCGACGTCGTCGGTCGCCGCGCGCCATTGCAGGGAGGCCTGGTACGGGCCGGATGCCGTCGCCTCCAGGTCCGCGGGGATGACCGGCTTCGCCCTGTCCTGGCCCGGCGCGGCGAGGGTGGTGAGCACGATGTCCTTGCTGAAGCCGGTGGTGCGGCCGTCGGCGCGGACGGCGCGGACCTTGAACGCGTAGCGGGTGGCGGGGGCCAGCCGCTCGATGTCGGTCATCGTGTCCTTGACGGTCTTGACCTGCTTGCCGTCCTGGAAGACCTCGTAGCGCACGACGTCGGCGCCGCCGGTGGGAGGCTTCCACATCAGGTGGACGGCGGTGTCGTCCTTGACGAAGGAGCCGCTGTCGGCGGGGACGGCCGTGTTCGTGCCGGTGTCGCCTCCGTTGCCCGACGGGCCGTTCACACGGCATCCGCTGATCTTGGGCATGCCCTTGCCGGCGGGGTTGATCCCGACCTTGACGGCCCGGTTGCCCTTGGCGGCCACGTCGGCGCGGTCGGCGATCGGCTTGATGGTGACGTGCTTGCCGGTCTGGCGGAGTTCGTACGCCCAGGGGTTGTCGAGGGTGACCTGCCCCTGCGACACGTCGAACTCGGCGGTCCAGTCCCGTACGGGCCGGTCCCCCTTGTTGGCCAGCGAGATCTCGCCGGACGCCCACCACACGGTGGCCTGCTCCGCGACGCGGCAGGCGGCGGTGAGGCTGTTCTCTTCCTCACCGGCATTGGCGGCCACGGGGACGACGACGGAGCCGACCCCGATGACAACGGCCGCGCAGGCCAGGGCAATTCGCTTTCGGGACATCACAAACCTCTTGCTAAAGCCGATCCGCCGGTGCAGCGGCAGCATCGAAGGTGCCTCGGTCAACACCGGTGACACTAAGCGCGGTTTGCGGCTCGAACGGGCCTCTGAGGGGCCGCGAGCCCGCTGTTATCCGTCCCTTAAGGTCCGGATAGGGCGCTCTTGATCCCCGGCCTCCGCCCCTTCGACGCTGTGGACATCCAAGATCACGCTCTGTTCCCGACCGCGGCCCTGCGCGCGTGATCGGCTGTGGTCACCCCGGCATTCCGCCGACATCCGCGCCTGCACCGCCTCCTCGTCCCGCGCCCGGCCAAGGCCCTCTCCGTCGGCTGCCGCACCACCCTCGACCTGGGAAGCAGGACCGTGCTGCCGCGGTCAGCCGACGGCGATCCGCCGGCTCGCCCTAGGGTCTGTCGTCAAAGTGATCTTGCGTTGTGGATCATGGTCGGGTGATACGTCGCCATGAACTGTCGGACGCTGAGTGGGAACTCGTGCAGCCGTTGCTGCCTCGGCCCGTGCTGGGGCG
>NZ_SSBM01000087.1:0-4084 GCF_004795115.1 Streptomyces sp. A0592 | reverse complement strand
ACCGCCTGCTCGCCTCACCCGAACTCGTCCCCGACGCGGTCCGCGAAGGACTGCGCGTGACGGCCCCCGCTCCCGTCATCGGCAGAACCGTACGCGGCGACGTCCGCCTCGCCGGCCGCACGCTCCGTCCGAGGCCTCGGCTTCGGCGCCCGCCCCGGGCTCGGCCCCGGCCGCCGCCGCGGAGCCGACCGCCGGTTCGGCCCAGGCCCCGTCCGCGGCGTCGGCATCGGAGCCCGCCCCGGCTCCTGCCAAGGCCCAGGACTCGGCCCAGGCTTCGGCTGCGGCCTCCGGCTCCACTTCCGCCGACCCGGCCGCTGCCGCGGCACCGGAGCCCGCTCCGGCTTCCGCCGGTGCCGATCCCGCGGGCTCGGCCCCGCCTTCGGCGCCCGCCACCGGCTCGGCTCCGGCCGCTGACTCGGCCACCGCCGCCCCGGCTCGGGTCCAGGCCCAGGCCGAGGCCTCGGGTGTCGCCGGGGCACCCGGCCCGGGTCCGGCCGAGGCTTCGGCCGCCGGTTCGGCCCCGGCTCTGGACTCGGCGGATGCCGACGGGCCGGACGTCGCGTCGAAGTAGTGCCCCGCCCCTACCCCCTTCCCCTTCCGTCCCCCAGGAGTCCCCCGCCATGTCGTCCATCCGCCGCCCGATCTCCCTCGCGGCCGCCGTCCTGACCGCCGCCGCTCTCGGCGCCACCGCCTTCGCCCTGCCGGCCATCGCCGCGGGCGGTCCCCCGACCGGGCCCATCAAGATCGTCGGCGGCACCCTCGACTGGGGCGTCCTCGCCAGCTACCGCGCCTACGTGACCGGCATGGCCAAGGGCACCATCACCGTCGCCGACGGCGCCCAGCAGAACGCCGACGGCACCCTGCGGTTCATCGATCCGACCGGCCAGTACGACCCGACCGGCGGCCACGTGGTGAAGGCGGCCTTCAAGGGCAGCGTCACCTTCTCCTCGCCCGCCCCGCCGACCGGCCACGGCTTCGAGGTCAAGCTCTCGGACATACGCATCGACACCGGCACCAAGAAGCTGACCGCGGACGTCACCAAGTCCGGTGCCACCGCCCAGGACGTGCCGCTGGCCACCGTCGCCTTCGCCGGCCAGTCGATGACCGGCCTGGCGACGACCCTCACCAAGGAGGCCGCGGACGCGCTCGGTTCCGCCGGCTACGAGAACAAGGCCGGCGACCCGCTCACCGCGAACCTGAAGTTCGAGGAGCCCGCCCCCGAGCCGACCCCGACGAAGCCGACCCCGACCAAGGACCCCAACCCGACCAAGGACCCGAGCCCCACCGCTCCGGCCGACGGAGCGCAGAAGGTCCTGAACGGCAAGCTGACGTGGGGTGTGAAGGAGTCCTTCCGCCGGTACGTGCTGGGCGCGGGCTCGATCACCCCGGCCGGCGGCGCCGCCAAGAACGGCGAGCTCTTCGACTTCGCCTTCGGCAAGGGCGAGCTGGATGCGAAGAAGCAGAAGCTGAACGCCTCCTTCGAGGGCAACCTCCGCTTCCAGTACGCGGCCCACGGCATCGACATGACCTTCGGCAACCCCCGCATCGACGCCGCCGGCAAGACCGGCACCCTGTACGTCGACGTCAAGAACGCCGCCGGCAGCAAGACGGGCGTCGCCTTCGCCACGCTCGACCTGTCGAAGACCGACTACAAGACCAAGAACGGCGTGCTGGCGCTGAACGGCGTACCGGCGGCCTTCACCGCCGACGGCGCGGCCGTCTTCGCCAACGACACCACCGGCTCCATGTACAAGGCGGGCGACGCGATCGACCCGCTCACCTTCTCCGTGGCGGTCGACAAGGACGCCACCCTGCCGCCGTCCACGGGCGGCACCACCGGCGGTTCGACGGGCGGCAGCACCGGCGGTACGGGCGGTACCGCGGGCGGCGGCGGCTCCGTCGGCGGCAACCTCGCCGACACCGGCGCCGAGATCCCGGCCGGGGCGCTGCTCGCCACCTCCGGTGTCGTCATCGCGGCCGGCGCGGGTGCCCTCCACATGGCGCGCAGGCGCCGTACGGCCCAGGTCTGAACCGTGCTTGAATTCCCGCGTGAACGATCTCGATGTCCTGAAGGTCTTTTGCGCGGGTGACGGCCGGTACGGCAACCTGCTCGGCGTCGTGCGCGACGGCCGGACCTGCCCCGACGACGCGACGCGGCAGGCGCTGGCCGCCGAACTCGGCTACAGCGAGACGGTGTTCGTCGACGACCCCGAGCGCGGGGTCGTCGACATCCGCACCCCCGGCACGCGGATGTCCTTCGCGGGGCACCCGCTGGTCGGGGTCGCGTGGTTGCTGGACATCGAGGAGCTCCAGCCGCCCGCCGGATCCGTATGGGCCCGTGACGACGGGGAGTTCACCTGGATCACGGCCCGGCCCGAGTGGGTCGAGGGCAAGCGCACCCAGCAGTACGACAGTGTCGCCGAGGTCGAGGCGCTCCCGGCGCCGCCGCCCGGCGAGGGCTGGCTGTACGCCTGGGCCTGGGAGGACGAGGCCGCGGGCCGCGTCCGGGCCCGGGGCTTCCCGCGCCGCCCCGACGGCGTCATTGCCGAGGACGAGGCCACCGGCTCGGCGGCGATCCTGCTGACGGCCCAGCTGGACCGCGCCCTGAACATCACCCAGGGCGCCGGCTCCCAGATCCTCACCGCCCCCGGCGCCGACGGCACGATCGAGGTGGGCGGCCGCGTCCGCTTCGCCCCGCCCGTCCACCCGGCGTAGGTATCCCGTACCCGGAAAGTGAGTACGCGGGCGCTGACGCGGGAGCCGGGTGCCGCGGTGGGATGGCGCCATGACGACGAACCCGATGCCACGGCCGCCCTACGAGCGACGCCAGTGGCTGGCCGTGGCCGTGCTCTTCACCGTGCTGGCGCCCGTCGCCGCCTGGCTCGGCCGGGCGCTCTCGTACGGGCCCGGCGCCCCGGGCCCCTACGCCCTGTTCTACGTCGTCCCGTTCGCGCTGGTGGCCGCCACCTGGATCCCGCCGCGGACCGACGCGCAGCGCAGGCGGCGCCTCGCGCTGGGGAGCGCCGGCTGCCTCTTGGCCCTCTTCTACCCGAACGTACTGCTCGTCACCTGGCTCGTCCTGTGGGCGCTCACGGCCTCCTGAAACGGCCGCGGGGCCGGTCCGGTCCGGGTGCACTGTGCGCCCGACCCGGCCCCGGACCCGTACCCGTGCCCGTACATGACGTCACGCGGTGAGGCGGAACTCCTCGCCCAGCTCGCGGAAGACCGCCCCGTTGAAGTCGAAGGCGCGCTTGCACTCGTCGATGATGCGCTGCTTCTCCAGGTCGTCCGCGGCGATCGCGTCCAGCAGCTCGCGGTAGGTCCGCTTGAAGGCCGCCGGGTTGGAGATCTCCGCGAAGACGTAGAAGCGGACGCCGTCGCCCTTGCGCTCGAAGCCCCAGGTGCGCTCCGCCTTGTCGCGGATGATCTGCCCGCCGGAGAGATCGCCCAGGTAGCGGGTGTAGTGGTGGGCGACGTACCCGCCCGGCCACTCGGCCGCGCACTGGGCCACGCGTGCGGCGTAGGCCTCGGTCGAGGGCAGCGCGACCACGTTCTCGCGCCACTGCGGGCCCAGCAGGTGCGCGAGGTCCCGCTCTATCTCCGCGACGCGCATCAGCTCGGGCCGGATGAACGGTCCCGCCACCGGGTCGTCCTTCAGGGACTCGGCCGCCTCCTCCAGGGCCCGGTACACGAACCACAGCTGTTCGGTGTAGCGCGTGTACGCGTCCACTCCGAGCCGCCCGCCCAGCAGGTCGCTCATGAAGGTCGACGTCTCGGCCTCGGTGTGCTGCTCGTGCGACGCGACGCGGATGGCCGTAGAGAAGGCGTCCAAGGCGGACCTCCAGGAAAGAGGAAACAGGCGTGGCGGCATTGCCGCCACGCCCGATACTGCTACTTAGGCTTGCCTAAGTCAATGAGTTCCCGACGTCCTGTCGGTAAAAGAATCCGGAAGAGAACGGCCTAGGAGTTGTCGTCAAAGTGTCACGCCCACATCAGGAGCGACGCGAGGGTGACGGCTGCTTGGTAGGACTGGGCGGTCTTGTCGTACCTGGTCGCGATGCCGCGCCACTGCTTGAGCCGGTTG
>NZ_SSBM01000086.1:0-4716 GCF_004795115.1 Streptomyces sp. A0592 | reverse complement strand
CACCCTCTCGGGCTTTCCTCCGGGCTTTCGTTCTGCTGTCTTGCGTTTCCGACTCTATCAGACTCTTTCGTGTCCGACTTCCTCGGCGCTTTCCAGGTTTTCGCTTTCGCGTTTCCCTTTCCGGCGGTTCCGACTCTATCAGAAGTTTTCCACCGGATTTCCCCGGCTTCGATTCCCGAATGAAGAGTCGAGTGTCCCCACTCGAAAGTGACTCCTTGTGGGGGCTGCTGCCGAGCGTGTCCGCTCCAGGCAACTGCTCAACTCTACAACCGTGCCCGGGAGGAGTCAAAACGCCGCCCCAGCCCCACCCCCGACCTCGTCGCCACCCCACGCATCGGCTGACGAGGACCGTGGCCGCGTCCGCACCAGCGGCTACGAAGCCTGCTCGTCGGAGGCGTTGCAGAGTCTGCTGAGCATCGTTCGGGGCGCGCGTTCATAGCGGACAGCCAGGAGCGCGGGGAGGATCGCGAGCCCGGCGACCGGCTGCCTGCCGGGAGCAACGCGTTCGAGGCCGCCGTCGCTCTCATTGCCGGCGAGCGCACGGGCGCACTCCCGGAGGACGAGCGCCCCAGGCTGCGTGACGTCGCTGGTGCGGACGAGGGCGAGGCCATCGGCGTAGAGATCGCCGAGGTGCTCGTGGGTGACCTGGCGGCTCTCGCCGGGAGCACCCGTCGTCAGAGCCACGGCGTCCACTTCTGGGGCGCGCAGGTCCTCACTTCCGGGAACCACCACCGCCATGCGGTGACGCTCTCGCAGCCGGTAGCCCCAACGCGCGGAGTACCCCCGGGTCCGGCACCCGCCGCCCTGAAGGCCTAGGTGTGTTGTCCCGGGAGGTTGTGGACGGGTGAGCCAGGTCTCGACCAGATACGCCAGAAACCCGTCAGGACTTGATCTTGGCCTGCAGGGCGCCTGGCGCTGTCGGGGATCTTGGCGATGACCGTCGGCCATGCCCTCGACATCTCAGTCTCCAAGATCCCCGACCTCGTCACCCGCGATCAGCTCTGCGTCTCCTCGCGGCGTCCGATAGCGGCCGCATCGGGTACGACGAGCAGCTTGCCGGTGGTACGCCGAGCCTCCAGATCGCTGTGGGCCTGGGCGGCCTCGGACAATGCGTAGCGGCCCGTCACGTTGACCTCAAGCGCCTTGGAGCGCACCCACTCGAACACATCGGCGGCCCGTCGGAGCAGCTCGGACCGATCGGCGATGAAGTGCCCGAGGCTGGGCCGGATCAGGGTCAGCGAACCGCCGTGGACGAGCCGCATCGGATCAAACGGCGGCACGGCACCACTGGCCGCGCCGAAGAGCACGAGATGGCCGCGGGTTCGCAGGCTGGCGAGGCTCGCATCGAAGGTGTGCGCGCCGACGCCGTCGAAGACAACCGGCAGTCCCTGACCGCCGTTGAGCCGCCTCACCTCGGCTGCGAGATCGTCGACTGCGGAGGAAAGGATCACCTCAGCGGCCCCGGCACGCTTCGCCAGCTCGGCCTTCGCCGTGGTCGACGTCGTGCCGATCACCCTGCCGCCGAGATGGGTGATGAGCTGGGTCAAAAGCAGCCCCATGCCGCCAGCAGCCGCATGCACGAGCACCGTGTCGCCCCCCTGAACCGGGTAGGCGTCCTTGACGAGGTAGTGCGCGGTCATGCCTTGGAGGAGCACGGCGGCGGCTGTCTCGAAGCCGATGTCGTCGGGCAGCGGCACCAGCCGGGAGGAGTCCACGACGGCCCGCTCGGCATACGTGCCGGGAATCTCCACCCAACCGACCCGGTCCCCGACTGCGACGTCAGCGACGCCGGGTCCGACTTCGACGACCGTGCCGGCGCCCTCAGAGCCCGGGGTGAAGGGCAGCGGGAGGCTGTACCGGCCTTCGCGGTGGTAGACGTCGAGGAAGTTGACCCCGGATGCGGCGACCTCCACGAGCGCCTCGCCCGGACCCGGCCGCGGCTGGTCCACCTCGGCCTCCTGCAGCACCTCGGGACCGCCCACTTCGTACACCTGAATCGCTCGCATGACCCTCCCATCACGGTTCTTCCCCACCAACCCCGTTGATGGCGGTGCGATTCCCGGCAAGCAGACCGGCCCGCCGCCTCCTCCCGCGTCGGCGCGAAGAACAGATGCAGCTCATGCGCACTGACCAGCCGCTTGAACCGCGGATACGCAGTCCGCTCGATCGAAGTCATCCCCACGCCCCGCAAGATCTGCTGGGTGCAGGAGTCTGTTTCACGCACACCCGGACGTATCCGCGGCCCTGGCCGGCTGTTCGTCCGGCCTCGACCTGGCGCGGGGCGGTTTCGCCGAAGACGTCGACATCGCCGGCGAGTTGGATGCCTGTGCCGTCGTCCCCGTCCTCACCGACCGAGCGTTCGTGGCTCAACGGGCCTGCTGGAGCTCAGAGGTTGACGCGCTTGAGGTAGACCCGGCTGCGGTGCGGGATGGTCTGGTACCAGACCATGAGGTGTTCGTCCTCGTACGTACGCAGCCGCATCGGGTGGGGGTCCTCGTAGAGGCTGCCGTCCTTGGGGTCGATGGCCATCGCGGCGAGGTCGACCAGGCCGTCCATGACGGCACCGACCAGGTCCTGCTGTGCCGAGGGCATGTCGCCGAGCACCCACAGCCGACTGGGGTCGCACTCCCACGCCCAGCCGCTGTCGTTCTCCACGCCTTCGCCGCGCGGGGTCACTGCCCGATCTCGCGCTGGGCCTCGGCGAGGATGCGGCTGCTGGTCTCCATGGCGGCGCGGAACTGTTCCTCGGTGGCGTCGGGATCGCCCGCGATGCGTTCTGCCTCGTGGAGTGCGGCCGTACGCGCCGGCCAGCGGTGGATCGCCACGTGCGTGGCCCACTTGATCAGGAAGAACCGCAGCGGGTTGATGGCACCCGTCTCCGCGGCACGGTCGAAGGCCTCGTTGCATTCCTTGTCGAGCGCGGCCAGGTTGGCCATGTCGATCCGGCGCACGGCGTCCCGCAGGGCTTCGCGTGTCATCGCCGGCTGGGGGATGAGAGGCCCGCCGTCTCCCCACTGCTGTGCTGTCATCGTGTCCTCCAGGGGAACGCTGGCCAGGATACCGAGCCGAGCCACTGAGCGTTTTCGGCTTCGCCACTCCAGAGTGACGCCGTGGCCCTCGCTTGAGTCCTCGAAGCTCCTCGGCTGGGCCGGCCGGGCACGGTGGATTGTCTGCGAAAAGCCGCGGGCGGTCACTTCGCTGAGGGGCCGGCCCTGCGCTTCGGGGCGGAAGATGATCGCGGGGAGGGATGGAACGCATGCTCGAAGTACCATCCCTGCAAGATTCTCCGGCCGGTACTTCCCGACCTCCGCAGTGGCGTGGTCGGCCGGAGACATCCCTGCAGAGGACAGAGGGCAGAGGGCGATGAGTGCGGCTGGTGGTTGGTCGCGTGTGATGAGTCTTCTTCGGGAGCACGCGCCGGCCGATCACGCGGATCTGCCAGGGCCCGCTACGGAGCAGATGCTCGCGGCAGCCGAGGAACGGATGGGGATCTCTCTGCAGGGGGACCTGCGGACGTGGCTGTTGCAGAACAATCTGGATCTGCCGGAGGAAGATTTCGACGATGACGCAATGTGCTGCGGCTTCGACGGGTTCCCCGACGAGGGAAGCTTCTTTCTGGGCATCCGGGCGATGGAGAGGCTCTACGCGAACCGCTCCACGTCCTGCGGATTCGACCCTCCGGACCAGCCGGACAATCCGTTCTGGCGTAACGAGTGGATCCCGTTCCTGTCGGACCGGGACGGCTGGATGGGAAAGTTCATCGATGTCCGGGACGGGCGCGTCGGCCGCTGGTTCGTGGGCGGACCCACGGTCACGGGCGAGTACGAATCGATGGCCCTGTATTTCGACTCTGTGGCGGAGACACTGACGAGGATCGCCGATGGAAGCTACCCGGTCTGTCGGTTCGCCGAAGGTCGACTTGTCTGGTCGTGAGACGGTTCCCAACTGGAGGACGGCCATTGCCGATCCGTACTCATCAGCGTTGACGTTCCGAGGTGAGGATGGCTGCGGCGATGGCCGTCATCCAGTTGGGGCTGCAGCGGGCCCGGCCGAGGATCTGCAAGGACTTCAGTCGCGCGATGCCTCGTCCGACCGGTGCTCGTGCCGCTGACAGGGCTCGGTTGATTGTCTGCTGGGTTGTGGTGAGGTCCTGGCCGGGAAGCCGTCTGATGGGCGTGGTCACCCAGGGGCCGGCTCCGCTGTGGGCGCGGTCGGCGAGGACGGGGAGCCTTGGCGTTCGCAGATCCGGATGATGCGGTGGGTGCGGGCCGCGGTCAGGTCGTGGGTGCGGCCGGGCAGCGCGGGTGAGATCCACAGCAGCTTCGGTGGGATCGGCGACGGCCGTGACGTAGGCGTGGGCGGTGCCGACGGATATGCCGAAGCCGGCGGCGATCTGCGCGAGCGTGTCGTGCCGGCGAAGGTCGACCAGGGCGTGCGGCAGGTTGCCTGCAGCAGGATGGGGAACCAACGAGGCTCCTGCGCTGAAGAGTTGAGACGTCGAACACCTCTCTCAATGGCGCGGGAGCCTCGTGCGTTGCGGGACCCTAGCCCGTCACCCGATCAGTGGCCACTCTGAAGGAGCTCACTGAACCGGCCCGTAAACGCAGAAAAGCCCCGCACCCAGAGGGTGCGGGGCTTTCCCACAATGATTGTTCGGCGGCGTCCTACTCTCCCACAGGGTCCCCCCTGCAGTACCATCGGCGCTGAAAGGCTTAG
>NZ_SSBM01000085.1:2500-5171 GCF_004795115.1 Streptomyces sp. A0592 | reverse complement strand
TTCAGAACTAACACAGTGGACGCGAGCAACTGAGGACAAGCCCTCGGCCTATTAGTACCAGTCAGCTTCACCCGTTACCGGGCTTCCACATCTGGCCTATCAACCCAGTCGTCTACTGGGAGCCTTACCCTCTCAAGGAGGTGGGAATACTCATCTTGAAGCAGGCTTCCCGCTTAGATGCTTTCAGCGGTTATCCCTCCCGAACGTAGCCAACCAGCCATGCCCTTGGCAGGACAACTGGCACACCAGAGGTTCGTCCGTCCCGGTCCTCTCGTACTAGGGACAGCCCTTCTCAATATTCCTACGCGCACAGCGGATAGGGACCGAACTGTCTCACGACGTTCTAAACCCAGCTCGCGTACCGCTTTAATGGGCGAACAGCCCAACCCTTGGGACCGACTCCAGCCCCAGGATGCGACGAGCCGACATCGAGGTGCCAAACCATCCCGTCGATATGGACTCTTGGGGAAGATCAGCCTGTTATCCCCGGGGTACCTTTTATCCGTTGAGCGACGGCGCTTCCACAAGCCACCGCCGGATCACTAGTCCCGACTTTCGTCCCTGCTCGACCCGTCGGTCTCACAGTCAAGCTCCCTTGTGCACTTACACTCAACACCTGATTGCCAACCAGGCTGAGGGAACCTTTGGGCGCCTCCGTTACCCTTTGGGAGGCAACCGCCCCAGTTAAACTACCCATCAGACACTGTCCCTGATCCGGATCACGGACCGAGGTTAGACATCCAGCACGACCAGAGTGGTATTTCAACGGCGACTCCACACCAACTGGCGTTGATGCTTCAAAGTCTCCCACCTATCCTACACAAGCCGAACCGAACACCAATATCAAACTGTAGTAAAGGTCCCGGGGTCTTTCCGTCCTGCTGCGCGAAACGAGCATCTTTACTCGTAGTGCAATTTCACCGGGCCTATGGTTGAGACAGTCGAGAAGTCGTTACGCCATTCGTGCAGGTCGGAACTTACCCGACAAGGAATTTCGCTACCTTAGGATGGTTATAGTTACCACCGCCGTTTACTGGCGCTTAAGTTCTCAGCTTCGCAACCCCGAAAGGTCACTAACCGGTCCCCTTAACGTTCCAGCACCGGGCAGGCGTCAGTCCGTATACATCGCCTTACGGCTTCGCACGGACCTGTGTTTTTAGTAAACAGTCGCTTCTCGCTGGTCTCTGCGGCCACCCCCAGCTCACGGAGCAAGTCCGATCACCAGTGATGGCCCCCCTTCTCCCGAAGTTACGGGGGCATTTTGCCGAGTTCCTTAACCATAGTTCACCCGAACGCCTCGGTATTCTCTACCTGACCACCTGAGTCGGTTTAGGGTACGGGCCGCCATGAAACTCGCTAGAGGCTTTTCTCGACAGCATAGGATCATCCACTTCACCACAATCGGCTCGGCATCAGGTCTCAGCCTTGTATGAGGGACGGATTTGCCTACCCCTCGGCCTACACCCTTACCCCGGGACAACCACCGCCCGGGCTGGACTACCTTCCTGCGTCACCCCATCGCTTACCTACTACAAGTCTGGTTCGTCGGCTCCACCACTTTCCTTTCCCCGAAGGGTCCGGAACGGCTTCACGGACTTAGCATCGCCTGATTCGATATTGGGCGTTTCAAAGCGGGTACCGGAATATCAACCGGTTGTCCATCGACTACGCCTGTCGGCCTCGCCTTAGGTCCCGACTTACCCTGGGCAGATCAGCTTGACCCAGGAACCCTTAGTCAATCGGCGCACACGTTTCTCACGTGTGTATCGCTACTCATGCCTGCATTCTCACTCGTGAACCGTCCACAACTAGCTTCCGCTGCTGCTTCACCCGGCACACGACGCTCCCCTACCCATCACAGCGGGCGTTGGCCCTATTGCTGCAATGACACGACTTCGGCGGTACGCTTGAGCCCCGCTACATTGTCGGCGCGGAATCACTTGACCAGTGAGCTATTACGCACTCTTTCAAGGGTGGCTGCTTCTAAGCCAACCTCCTGGTTGTCTCTGCGACTCCACATCCTTTCCCACTTAGCGTACGCTTAGGGGCCTTAGTCGATGCTCTGGGCTGTTTCCCTCTCGACCATGGAGCTTATCCCCCACAGTCTCACTGCCGTGCTCTCACTTACCGGCATTCGGAGTTTGGCTAAGGTCAGTAACCCGGTAGGGCCCATCGCCTATCCAGTGCTCTACCTCCGGCAAGAAACACACGACGCTGCACCTAAATGCATTTCGGGGAGAACCAGCTATCACGGAGTTTGATTGGCCTTTCACCCCTAACCACAGGTCATCCCCCAGGTTTTCAACCCTGGTGGGTTCGGTCCTCCACGAAGTCTTACCTCCGCTTCAACCTGCCCATGGCTAGATCACTCCGCTTCGGGTCTAGAGCGTGCAACTCAATCGCCCTATTCGGACTCGCTTTCGCTACGGCTTCCCCACACGGGTTAACCTCGCTACACACCGCTAACTCGCAGGCTCATTCTTCAAAAGGCACGCAGTCACGACGTTGCATGCAAGCATGCAACGCGACGCTCCCACGGCTTGTAGGCACACGGTTTCAGGTACTATTTCACTCCGCTCCCGCGGTACTTTTCACCATTCCCTCACGGTACTATCCGCTATCGGTCACCAGGGAATATTTAGGCTTAGCGGGTGGTCCCGCCAGATTCACA
>NZ_SSBM01000084.1:0-5383 GCF_004795115.1 Streptomyces sp. A0592 | reverse complement strand
GTTAGGGAAACGCCCGGTTACATTCCGAACCCGGAAGCTAAGCCTTTCAGCGCCGATGGTACTGCAGGGGGGACCCTGTGGGAGAGTAGGACGCCGCCGAACAATCATTGTGGGAAAGCCCCGCACCAACCCTTCACGGGTTCGGTGCGGGGCTTTTCTGCGTTTGCGGGCCCTGGTTCTCGTGAAACCCGGCGGAAGCGGAACGGGTGTTCATATGATGTGCCTCCTTCAAACAGCTTGGAGCGGGGGCACGGATGCGCACAGTGGACGGCAGACGTACGCGGGGGACGGTCAAGCGACTGCTGGTCGGGCTGGTGGTGGCCGGCGTCACCGTCGCCTGCGGTCCGGCGGAGGGGAACGGGCCGGCGGTGTCGCTGCCCTCGGTCGCCACCTCGGCGGTCCCGTCGCAGACGTCCGCCGAGCCTTCTCTCCCGCCCTCCCCGTCTCCTTCCCCGTCATCGACGCCCACGCCTTCGGCGTCGCCTTCGCCGACCTCGGCCCGGCCGAGTCCGGCCGCTCCCGCGGTGACGCGTACGGCCGATCCGAAGCCGCCCGCCACACGGACGACCAAGCCGGCGGCTCCGGCCACGACGAAGGCCCCGGCCCCGCCGGCGAAGGCCGAGTGCGAGATCGTCTCCAACGCGGGGAACTGCTACAACGCGGGCCAGTTCTGCCGGAGGGCCGACCTGGGCCGCTCCACCCACGCGGGGAACGGGCGCGTGATCCATTGCCGGCTGGACGGCACCCAGCCGCGCTGGCAGTACTAGCGCCGGAGCGGGTGTGCAGAAGAGCCCGGCACCTTTCGGGTGCGGGGCTCTTCTGCGTTCACGGGCCTTCGGCCGGACCGGAGTCGGACGGGGCCCGTTTCACCAGTCGGCGGGATAGCTCTTGAGGCTGTTCGTGTCGAGCGTCCAGCGGCCGGCGGTGACGGGGTCTCCGAAGGCGTAGGGGACCGCTTTCCGGTAGCGGATGCCGTCGGGTCCCGATGAGGGGTCGCTGTGCACGGTGACTGTCTTCTTGTCCTTGCGGGGATCTACGACGACGTACAGCGGCACTCCCATCCTGGGGTAGTCGTGCAGATTGTCGCGGATGTCAGTCAGCGAGTTCGTGCGTGAGACGACCTCGACCACCAGCAGGACGTCGCGGGCGTTGACGACCTTGGCGGTGTCGTCGGTGTCTTCCTCCGCGATGACCATGAGATCGGGGACCTTGGTCAAGCCGGTCTGAGGATCACCCATGTTCGTGTCATTGAGGGCCATGACTTCTGGCGTCTGGGCCTCGATCTGACGGCGTAGACGCACCACATTGAGCCCGTGGGGAGCCGTGGGGCTCATCATCGTGAGGAAGATCTGACCGTCGGTGGTCTGCACCTTCCATTGGTCTTCCTGGTGCTCGGCCAGCTCCGCGAGCTGTTCCGCGAAGTCGTGCATGCGGCGCATCTGCTCGGGGGTGAGGTCGGCCATGATGTCCTCCTGATGGGTCCCAACCAGCGTATCCAGCCCGGCGATGGCCCGAGCGGAGTTGTGCTACAGGCGGCCGGCGGCTTTGAGGGAGAGGTAGGCGTCGGCCAGGGAGGGGGCCAGGGTGTCGGGGGTGGCGTCGACGACGTGGACACCATGGCGGGCGAGCTGGTCGGCCGTGCGGTGGCGCTGGGCCCGGGTCTGGGTGGCGGCCGCGGCCTCGTAGACCGCGTCCGCACTGCCCCGGGAGGCGGCCATCGCCGCGACGTGGGGGTCGGCCACCGAGGCCAGCAGAACCGTGTGGCGCTGTGTGAGACGCGGGAGCAGCGGGAGCAGGCCCTCTTCGATCGGGGCGGCGTCCAGGCTCGTCAGGAGGACCACCAGGGAGCTGCGCGGGGCATTGCGGAGGATGGTGGACACCAGGGTGCGGGAGTCCGTCTCGACCAGTTCCGGTTCGAGGGTGGCCATCGCATTCACGAAGGAGGGCAGGACGTCGGCCGGAGACCGGCCCTGGACCTGGGCGCGGGGGCGGCGGTCGTGGGCCAGGAGGTCCACCCGGTCGCCGGCGCGGGTGGCCAGGGCCGCGAGGAGCAGGGCCGCGTCCATGGAGGAGTCCAGGCGGGGGGAGTCGCCGACGCGGCCCGCTGAGGTGCGGCCGGTGTCGAGGCAGATCAGGATGTGGCGGTCGCGTTCGGGGCGCCAGGTGCGGACGGCCACCTTGGGCCGGCGGGCCGTGGCACGCCAGTCGATGGAACGGGTGTCGTCCCCGGGCACGTAGTCGCGCAGGCTGTCGAACTCGGTGCCCTCACCGCGCGTCAGGAGGCTGGTGCGGCCGTCCAGTTCCCGCAGCCGGGCCAGCCGGGACGGGAGGTGCTTGCGGCTGGTGAACGGGGGCAGGACGCGGACCGTCCAGGGGACCACCCGGGAGCCCTGGCGGGCCCACAGGCCCAGCGGGCCGAACGAGCGGATCGTGACGCGGTCGGCGTGGCGGTCGCCGCGGCGGGTGGGGCGCAGGCGCGTCGTCAGCCGGCGGCGTTCCCCCGCCGGGACGACCACCTCGTGGCGGGACGCCGCGGCCTCCGTGCCCGGAACCCAGCTGCTCGGGGGCCAGGCGTCGCGCACCCGGGCGCGCAGCTTGCGGTTGCTGGGGTTGGTGGCGGTGAGGTGGACGTCCGCCGGCTCGCCCAGGCGTACCGAGCTGTCGCCGGAGCGGGCCAGCACGAGGCTGCGTACCGGCGCGGCCAAGGCGTAGTCGACCGCGCAGGCCAGCGCGATCGGGCCGTTGACCGCGAGCATGCCCGCCCAGCTCGGCTCCAGGACGCCGACCGGGATGCTGCCGAGGGCCGCCAGCAGGGCGGCGCGTCCGGTGAGGGCCATCAGCGCGGGACGGGGACGTGGGAGAGGATCGCCGTGATGACGGCGTCGGCGGTGACGCCCTCCATCTCCGCCTCCGGGCGCAGCTGCACGCGGTGGCGCAGCGTCGGGAGGGAGAGCGCCTTGACGTCGTCGGGGGTGACGTAGTCGCGGCCGGTGAGCCAGGCCCAGGCGCGGGCGGTGGCGAGCAGGGCGGTCGCGCCGCGCGGGGAGACACCGAGGACGAGCGAGGGCGATTCGCGGGTGGCGCGGCAGATGTCGACGACGTAGCCGGCGATCTCGGGGGAGACGGAGACCCGGGCGACGGCGTCGCGGGCCGCTTCGAGCTGGGCCGGGCCGGCGACCGGGCGGATGCCCGCGGCCTTCAGGTCGCGGGGGTCGAAGCCGGCGGCGTGGCGGCTCAGGACGCCGATCTCGTCCTCGCGGGAGGGGAGGGGCACGGTGAGCTTGAGGAGGAAGCGGTCCAGCTGGGCTTCGGGCAGGGGGTACGTGCCCTCGTACTCGACCGGGTTCATGGTGGCGGCGACGAGGAACGGCTCGGGGAGCTTGCGGGGAGTGCCGTCGACGGTGACCTGGCGCTCCTCCATCGCCTCCAGGAGCGAGGACTGCGTTTTGGGCGGGGTCCGGTTGATCTCGTCCGCGAGGAGGAGGTTGGTGAAGACCGGGCCGTCCTGGAAGGAGAACTCGGCGGTGCGGGCGTCGTAGACGAGCGAGCCGGTGACGTCGCTGGGCATCAGGTCAGGGGTGAACTGGACGCGCTTGGTGTCGAGTTCCAGGGATGCGGCCAGCGCACGCACGAGGAGGGTCTTGGCGACGCCGGGGACGCCTTCGAGGAGGACGTGGCCGCGGCACAGCAGCGCGACGACGAGGCCGGTGACGGCGGAGTCCTGACCGACCACGGCCTTGCCGATCTCGGTGCGGAGCGCTTCGAGGGAAGCGCGGGCGCTGTCCGCGGTCGCGGCCGTGGACTCGGTGGCCGGGTACGTCATGACGTGCGGACCTCTCTTTCGAGGGCGTCGAGGTGGTCGGCGAGCGCGACGAGGGCCGCGTCGTCGGAGGGGGTGGTGCCGAAGAGCAGGGCGGTCACGTCCCGGGGTCCGCCGGTCAGGCGGGCGGAGACGGCCGGGACCAGTGCGGTGGGTTCGTGGGCCCGGGTGGGCGGTACGCCGACCAGTGCGGCCAGACGTTCTCGGGCGGCGGCGCGCAGCACGGTGGCGGCGCGGTCGCGGGCCCCGGCCTTGCGGTAGAGGCGGGCCCGGCCCTCGGTGGTCTCGGAGGCGCGGATGACGACGGGGAGCTTCTCGGTGACGAGGGGACCCAGTCGGCGGGCGCGCCAGAGGGCGGCGAGGACGGCGGCGACGAAAAGCTGGAGCAGGGCCCAGGACCAGCCGGCCGGGACGAGCTCGAAGAGGGTCTTGTCCTCGTCTCCGGCGCCGGCGGACGGGTCGGAGTCGGCGAGGGACGGCAGGTACCACACGAGGTCCGGGCGGGAGCCGAGGAGCTGGAGGGCGAGGGAGGCGTTGCCCTCCTCGGCAAGGCTCTCGTTGAGGAGGATCGTCTCGGAGCCGAGGAGGACCGTGTCGCCGCCGGTGGTGCCGGTGGGGAGGACGAGGAGGGTGGGGTGGCCGCCGCTGGGGTAGCAGGCGGTGGCTCCGGGGACGGTGGTGCTGTAGCGGAGGCCGCCGCCGGTGCCGGCGCGGCCGGCCGAGCCGGCGGCGGGCAGGGTGCAGCGGGGGTCGAGGTCGTCGGTGGTGGCGTCGCCCTCGGTGCGGACCCCGGGGGACAGGTCGGAGAGGCCGGTGTCGCCGGGGGCGAGGAGGACGGTGCGGCCGCCGGAGAGGTCGATGGCCGAGCGGATGACGCTGCGCTGGGTGGCGCCGAGCAGGTCCGGTTCGGTGACGAGGAGGGTGGTGCGGGGGCCGGTCGCGTCGGCGGCCTCGCGGGCGGTGGTGACGACGCGGGTCGTGACGCCGCGCTCCTTGAGGAGCTCGGCTACGGCGCGGCTGCCGGTGGGGTCGGCGGAGCGGGGGTCGAGGTGGCCGTGGCGGGTGCCGGAGTTCAGGACGGCGAGGATGACGGCGCCGGCGGCGAGGACGGCGAGGACGGCGGCGGCAAGGCGGACCCTGCGGGTGGCTCGGCGGATGGCCGTGCGGGGTCCCGTGCCGGGGGCGGGGGCTCGGCCGGGCTCTGCGGCGGGGGCTGTGGCGGTGCCGCGTGTTCCGCCGGGGCGCGGGGCGGGCTCCGGGGTGATGGCCCTGCCCGGTTCCGTGGCGGGGGCCGTGGCGGGGGCGGTACCGGCGGAGCCGGGTGCGCGCCGGGGCGTCTCCTCGGCCGCCGAACGGCCCTCGGGGCCGGACGGCGCGGCGGCGGTGCGTCCGGCGCCCTGCGGGGATCGCCCCGGCACGCTCCCGGCCCCGCCGGAACCGGCGGTGTCGGACGGTACCCGCCAGGCTTCGCCGGCGTCCGAAGGGTGGTCCGGCGTGCTTCCGGTTCCGTGCTGGCCGGTCATGCGGTGGGTCCCGTCAGGAGCGGCTTGGCGCGGTCCAGGG
>NZ_SSBM01000083.1:0-5697 GCF_004795115.1 Streptomyces sp. A0592 | reverse complement strand
CGGAGAGCTCGGGTGGGATGGTGCCCTCGACGGTGAGGCCGGTGGCGGTGACTTCCTCCGCGACGGGGGTGAAATGGCCGGTCAGGTAGGGCGGCTTCGCAATCGTCATGACACGAACTCCTTCAAGAAGTGGATGAGCGGGAGGCCCTGGGCCTGGCTCCGGCCGGGCAGGGGCAGATGAGGATGGGTGGGAGCGGTGCGGGCGGGCCCGCCGCGACCGGGACCGCGGCGCACAACGGCCGGGTGGTGTTCACCGGGCCGTAAGCCGGCCCCGTGTTCCGGCGCGGACGCCGACCGCGGCGCGTGCGCGGAGCCGGCCGCGGTCGATGCCCGTGCCCGGCCCCGCGCCGGGCCGGCGGGGGGTGGCCACCGACGACGCCGTCGCGCCGGGAAAGCGGCCGGTGGAAGCGGCCCTGAACACGCGACGGGGATGACCGCCGGGGTGCCCGGCAGGTCGATCCGCCCGGTCCCGCGGCAGGCCGCGGCCCGGTCCGGACGGAAACCGGCCCAGTGCCGGGGCGAGTGCGCCCGGCCCGAACGCGAGCCCGGCGCCGTCGCGGCCGCGCGGCAGGGGCGCGTACACGGGCGGGGCCACGAGCCCGGGCGAGAACCGGGCCGCGGCGGGTGCCCCGAGTGCCGGCCCCCGCCACAGTCCCGGCCGGCGGGTCCGGGCCGGGGGCCGGTCCGTCCGTGTGCGTGCTGCGTTCATGGCTCACACACTCGCGCCGGCCGGTGTCCACTCTCCAGGCCCGGCGGGGACGGGGTGTGTCCACTGCTGTCCGTACCTGTCCACCCCGTCCCACCACCGGGCAGCCGGTCCCTACGGGCGCGGGCCCCGCAGCTCCCGTTCCCACAGGGCCTCGCAGAGCAGGTCCAGGCCCTGGCGCAGATGGCGGCGGTAGGTGCCGTACGGGAGGCCGAGGCGGCGGGCCGCGCCCTCCTGGGTCGGCACACCGGAGAAGTACCCCGTCGTCAGGGCCTCGCGGGCGCGCACCCCGCGCGGGTCACCGGCGAGGTCGTCGACGGTCCGGCGCAGCAGCGTGCGCAGCTCCTCGACGGGATTTCCGAGGTCGGCGGCGAGTCGCGTGCGCAGCAGGGCGCAGGCGGCGAAGGCGCTCGGGTCGCGCCAGTGCGCCAGCGCTTCGCGCACGGCCTGGTCGAAGGCGGTGCGCGAGAGGGCCGGCGGCCCGGCCGGGACCGGCACCTCGGGGGCCGATATGAAGTGGAAGAGCCACGTCTCCACGGGGATCTCGCGCCAGTCGACGCCGAACACCCCGTAGGTGTGCTCGCCGACCCGGGGGCGCTCCCCGGTGTCGCGCAGGGTGCCCTTGACGCGTTCGGCCCAGGCCTCGGCGTCCTGGAAGACGGCGAAGCCGAAGGCGCGGCCGCGGGCCCGGGCGGCCTCCGCCTGGGCCCGGGAGCTGCTCAGGTCGATGACCCGCGAGGGGACCTGGTAGCGCTCGGGGTAGACGGTGAAGCGGCTGATCCCGATGTGCTCGCCGGGGCTCACGGGGGCGGTGGCATCGGTGTACCGCCACGCGGCCGCGACCACGGGGTCGGCGGCGAGGTCCTCGGGGTCGGGAGGGGCCGGCAGGGCGAGCCGGGCCGTGAAGGCGACGATCCGGCCCGTACTCACGAGACGGTAGACGCTGAAGGCCTGCGGCTGGCGCCGTGCCCAGTAGCGGACCAGTTCCGCCGAGGCGGGCCCCTCGGTCTCCTCGGCCATCCGCAGTACGACGTCCATGTCCTCCGGGTGCAGCGGACGGTCGTGCATCTCCTCGTCGCGTGACCAGGTGCGCAGCCGGGACAGGGTCTCGCCCTCCCGGAAGAGGTAGAAGAGCTCGTCGGTGACGGTCCACACCCGCTCCTCGGGCGCCTCGCGCAGGATGCGCAGGTACTCGTCCGCCAGGCGTCCCCGGATCGCCTCGAACGCGTTGGGGGCGCGCCAGCGCAGGTCGGCGGCGAGCGTCTCGCGGGCGGCGTCGTGCGGGTGGAGCCCCCGGTGCGTGGACTCCATGAAGGGCAGGTCCCGCAGCCAGGAGAACAGCAGGTGGGCGTCCTCTCCGGGCAGTACGCAGGACAGCAGTTCCTCGGACGTCGAGTGTGCCTGGGCCGCCACCTCCAGGGCGCGGCGGTGGGCGGCCGTGGGGACCTCGCCGACCAGCCCCGCCAGCAGCGTGCGCAGGACGTCCGCAGACGGGGCCCAGATCTCCTCCCGGGCACAGCCCGCCGATCCCGCCGCGGCGGCGAGGGACAGGGCCAGTGGATTGCCGCCGGCGAAGCGCAGCACCCGGTCGCGCAGTTCGGGCCGGATCTGTGCCGCCACCAGCAGGCTCCGGGCCTGGTCCTCGGAGAACGGCTCCAGCTCGGTCACGTGCAGGAGCCCGGACCAGGCCGGGTCGGCGGTCCACTGCGGCTGCGGAGCGCGCCGCCCGGCCAGTACGACCAGGGTGTCCTCCGCGGCGCGGGGCAGGAAGTGGTGCCACAGCCAGCTCTCCAGCCACTGGCAGTGGTCGAAGGAGTCCACGAACAGGACCGTGCCCGGTACGTCGAGGAACGGTCCGGCGGCCTGCTCGAAATCGATCGGGTCCCGGCTGACGAACCGGCCGTCGAGCTCGACGAGCAGCCGGCCCGCCTCCCGGGCGTGGTCGGCCAGCCGCCTGAGCAGCGTGGACTTCCCGATGCCGCCCGGCCCGCACACGTAGAACGCGAACGGGGCCTGCGCATCGCCGGCCAACGCCGCGCCGAAGAGCCCGAGTTCCTCCTCCCGGCCGATGAAGGCCTGCACTCGGGCCCGGCTGAGTCTTTCCCCTACGGACGCCATGAAGTTCCCATCCTCCTTGTTCCAGCACCGGGCGCCCTGTCGTGCCCGCAGGCACAGAGAGCGCTCTCTTCCGCTTCGGATTGCCCCGCGGAGCTCCTGGCGGAGCCCCCGGTCACATCAATTGACGCTGCCGAGGTCCCCGTCGTCGGGGTGGCCGGTGACCAGGAGGGTGGTCTCCTCGACGCACTGGAAACGGCCGTCGGGGGCCATGCGGGCGAAGAGGTAGACCTCGGTGCGGGAGGTGCGTCCGTTGTGCTGGGTGAGGGTGACGGTGTGGCGGTCGGCGTAGCGCGGCCCGTCGCGGAGCTCGTCGTGGACCTCGATGTCCCCGCTGCGGACCAGGGTGCGCAGACGCGTCATGTGCTGGACGAAGGAGGCCCGGTCGCTCCACACACCGTCGGTGCGCTGGCGGTAGTCGGGGGTGAAGTGCCGCTCGACGGCTTCGTCGAGGTCGAGGCCGGGGGTGAACAACAGGTCGTTGATGGCTCTGGTGATGTCGGTCGATGTCATCGTCGTCTTTGCCTCGGGGAGTGGGGGGTTTGCGGTAACGGCCCTGCGGGACCGGGGGATACGGGGCGTTGCCCGCCCCGGCCGAGGCCGCCCTGCTAGACGGGCCTCAGCCGCGGCGGGTTCCACTTCCGTGGACGGGAGTGAAGTCCAGCGAGAGGGAGACCGGGCCCCGTGTGTACAGGCCGGCCTCCCGGTAGCGGAACCCGGGGCTGTAACGGACCCCGTCCAGCAGGGGCAGGAGCAGCGCGGCGACGGTTTCGATCTCGGCGCGTGCGAAGGCCGCGCCGACGCACTGGTGGAGCCCGGTCCCGAACGCCAGGTGTTGGGCGGCCGCGGTGAACGAGCGGGCCGTGCCCAGGTCCGCGCGGTGGATGTCGAAGGTGTCCGGGTCGGCGAACGCGTCAGGATCGCGGTTGGCCGCGCCGATCATGCAGAAGACGGTGGCACCCGCCGGGATCGTGGTGCCCGCGAAGACGGCGCTCTCCTCGGTCTGGCGGGGGATGAGCCGGACGGGCGGGGTGAGGCGCAGGGTCTCGGCGATCGCGGCGGCCAGCAGCTCCGGGTCCCGGCGGACCTGTGCCATCTGCTCGGGGTGGTCGATCAGGTGCTTGAAGAGGAGGGCGATGGTCTTGTCCGCGGGTTCGGCGGCCGCGACCAGCACGTTGATGATCAGCGCGGTGACATCGCGGTCGGTCATGGTGACGCCGTCGAACTCGGCGGTGCACAGTTTCGATATCAGGTCCTCGCCGGGCAGGCTGCGCCGCTGCCGGATCACGGGGGCGAGGTAGGCCTCCAACCGCTCCGCGCAGTCCAGGCAGTGCCGGCGGCGCTCGGGGGTGAGGGCCAGGCTGGTGACGAACTCGGCGACCCCGGCGTGCCAGTCGGCCACCTGTTGCCAGTCGGCTCTGTCCAGGCCGAGGACGTCCAGGGCCACGTGGACGGCGAACGGCTTGCCGAAGTCGTTGACCAGGTCCACCCGGCCCCGCGGGAGGAACGGTGCCATGAGTTCGGCGGCGTTGGTGTGGATGGCGCGTATCTGGCCCTGGAGGGCGGAGCCGGTGAAGCCCCGTACGACGATCTTCCGCTTGGCGGTGTGCTCCGCGCCGGTCATCTGGGCGAGGACCCGCCCGCGCATCACGGGTTCGGCGCGCACCTGGAGCATTTCGGTGCTGAACCTCTCGTGGTCGGTCAGCACCCGCTTCACGTCCCGGTGGCGGGAGAGGAAGTAGCTGTCGATCGCAGGCTCGTAGTGCACCGGAGTCCGCTCCCGCAGCCCGGCGTAGAAGTGGTGGGGCGCGGCGGCGAACTCGTCGGACAGCACGCTGAAGGGGGGATGTGCCAGGGGCATGTTCGGACTACCTCTCGAAGGGTGCGCAGCGCGCGAAGTGGGGGGTGGGTGCGCGCGGCGACCCGGCCGAGGACGGTGCTGCCCCTCGACCGGTCCGTGCGGCGAGCGGATGTCCGTCCGCCCACGGCCCGTGCCTCGCGCGGAAGTTCGACGGATAGTACCCAGGTCGGAAGAACGGCCGGCCCGGGCCCGCCGGCCGGTGGTCCGCCGCCACGCGTGGCACTGTGGTCCCATGGCCATCGAAGTCCGCCCCGCATCGGTCATCGAGGACGTGCGCGCCCTGCTCGGCCCGAAGTCCCCCGAGGCCAACGTCTGCTGGTGCCTGAGCTACCGCGTCCCCTCGAAGCTCAACAACGAACTGCGCGGTCCGGCCCGCGGAGAGTACGTCGCCGAGCTGTGCCGCGGCGCAACCCCTCCGGGGGTCATCGCCTACGAGGACGGCGAGCCCGTGGGCTGGGCGGCCGTGGCTCCGCGCGCGGACACCTCGTTCGCCCGCAGCCGCACGATCCCGCACGTCGACGACCTGCCGGTCTGGTCGCTGTGGTGCATCCGGGTACGCCCCGGCCACCGGAAGAAGGGCATCTCGCACACCCTCATCGCCGGCGCGGTCGACTTCGCCCGCGCCCACGGCGCACCCGCGATCGAGGCCTACCCCCTCGACAACGGCGCGGCCCGGGCCGACCTGACGATGGCGTACCCGGGGCTGCGCAGGAACTTCGAACGCGCCGGCTTCGTGCACGCCGCCGACACCACCTCCGTACTGGCCGGTCACCCCCGGGTCCTGATGCGCCTCGACCTGCGCTGAGCAGGCGGGACGGGCGGGGCGACGGCCGGCGCCACCCGTCTGCACCCCCGCCCGCCCCGTCCGCACCCCTCGCTAGGGTCTGCCGTCAAAGTGATCTTGCGTTGTGGATCATGGTCGGGTGATACGTCGCCATGAACTGTCGGACGCTGAGTGGGAACTCGTGCAGCCGTTGCTGCCTCGGCCCGTGCTGGGGCGGCCGCGGCTGGACGA
>NZ_SSBM01000082.1:0-6216 GCF_004795115.1 Streptomyces sp. A0592 | reverse complement strand
TTGAGTTGGGCCATCTTCTTCGCGGCGTCGAGGACCGTCTCGTTCGCGCCGATGCACGTCGCGTCGGCCGTCATGATGTCGCGGGCCTTCGTCATGCCGTACTCCTTCGTCTCGTCTGTACGGGGGCGGGCCGGATCCGCTTGGGCCGGCCACGGGCCTATGGGTGCCCTCTGCCCTCGGCGGGTAACGGCATTCGCCGCACAACCACCCCAGTCCGCTCATACCGTGCGTCTGTCAGCCGTGCGGGGTTGCTGCCACGGCCAGGACGAGGCCGGTGACCAGGAGGGACAGGCCGATGGTGAGGAGGGGGGAGCCCCCTCAGCCCCGACCACGTCGAGGCCGTCGCCTTCGATCCGAAGACCGGTCAGCTGGACTAACGACCCGTATGCCCGCCTACGCCAGCCAGCTGCGGCTGATCAGCGCCGCTCATCGCCGCGGCCAACCACGCCGCTGGGGCGCAGGCCGTGCGGACCATTAGGTCCGCTCCGTCGGCAAGAACCCGCTGTCCGAGCCCCGCCCGGCGGTACCGGCTCCGAGGGCCGCGGCCGAGGCCGACGCCCCGGTGAAGACCCGGGGCATGGCCCAGGTGGCCTTTCACTGGGCGCTCGGCCCCCCTACCAGGCCTCCCGTGCCCCCCGGAATGCCCCTGGGCGCAGCCTGGGCGGTTGCCTGCCGGGCCCAAGGGCGTGGACGCAGCCAGTAGAGACGCGGCCGTGCGATGGCTGGATAGACCGGGCGCCGTCGGGACGCGACAAGCGACGCCCGGCTCACGCTGCGGCGTAGTCGGCGAGTGAGGGTTCCAGCAAGCCGAAGGCGGTGTGTGCCTCCGTGATGGCAGTGGCGGAGATCCGGGTGTTGTCCTGGCCGGCGAGGGTGAGTTCCTGGATGCGCTGGAACAGGGTGCGGTGGACCGCGCCGAGCAGGGCTGCGGCGGTGCGGGGGGTGATGTCGCCATGGGGCGTGCCGGTGGCATCTGCCAATGCGTCTGCCAAAGCCGCTTCTCGCAGGTCGTGCAGGTCGCGCAGCCGGGCGGAGAGAGTGGGGCTGTCGGCGATCATCCGGGCGAAGTCGGGGCCGGAGAACCCGGCGACCGGGTCGCCATCCTTGGCTGCCTCGGTGAAGGCGCGCCGCAGGGCCGACAGGGCCGACTCGCCGGCCTGACGGCCGGACACCGTAACGGCCAGGGAGATGGTGAAGGCGTCCTGGTGGTCCAGGGCCAGGTCCTCCTTGCGCGGGAAGTAGTTGGTCACCGTCTTCTTCGCCACCCGCGCGGCGGCAGCGATCTCGGCAATGGTGGTGCGCTCGAAACCCTGGGCGAGAAACAGGCCGGTGGCGACGTCGGAGATGAGCTGGCGGGTCTCCTGCTTCTTCGATTCCCTCAGGCCGGCCAGGGGTGCGGACGAGGTTGTGTCAGTAGCCATGGAGAAATCTTACCCTCGTAGTATTTTTATGTTGACACCCCCGGGTGGTCCGACGTAAGTTTACGTCCGTCGTAAGTTTGCCCTGGAGCGAAAGACGGATGTGCTCATCCTCGAACCCCGCCCTGTCGCCCCTCGCACAGCCCCCGTCAAGATCGGCCCGGCCCTGACCGGGCGCGACGACCGCGCCCCGGCGCTGCTCCGCGGAAATCACCGTCCCCGCGTTCTCCCCGCACCCGCCCGCCGGATCCCCCCGACGGCCCGCAATCTGCCGCGCCGCTCCGGCTACTGACCCGTACTCACCGGCACCCCCACCTCCGTCTCCCGACACCACCAAGGACCATCACTTTGCAGATCACCGCGTCCACCGTCTCGCTCACCGTCGACGACATCGCCGCGTCCCAGCGGTTCTTCACCACCCACCTCGGCTACACAGAGCAGGCCGCCGCCGACGGATTCGCCTCCCTCTCACGCGACGATGCCGCGATGGACATCGTCCTGCTCGCACGTGGCACCGAAGTGCTGCCAGCCGGCCAGCGTGACCAGCACGCCTCCGGCCTGATCCTCGCCTTCACCACCACCGGCATCGAGAGCGAGGAAAAGCGGCTGCGCGCCGACGGCGTCGAGATCACCATGCCGCTGCGGGAGGAGCCCTGGGGCGAACGCCTCTTCCAGGTCACCGACCCCAACGGCGTGATCGTCCAGTTCGTCGAGTGGAGTGCTCCGGCCAGCCCCGAAGGCACCTGACGGCCACCGCGTCAGGCGACGTCCGGGGCCTGCCCCCACAGAACACAGCGCTTGAGGGCGGCTTTGGCCTGCACCTTGTTGGAGGGTGTGAACGTCCTCCCGCTTGTGGCTAATGGGGGCCGGCCGGTGGGGTTGGATTGCCCGCTCGTACGTAGTCGGCGTATTCGTCCATGCCGACGCCGCGGTTCATCCATGCCGTCGGCGGCGACCGCGACTGCGTACCGGTCGATGGCTCGCTTCAGTTCGGTCAGCGTGTGGTTCAGCGTGCGGCGGGCCGTAGCGATCGCCATCGAGGTCTTGGGGGCCCGGCCGTCCGGCTCCGGAAGTCCGTCTGCCACGCCGCACCACCGATGAGCCGTAGCCGGTTGTTTCCCAAGCTCCTACTTCACCCAGTTGCACAACAGATCCCCAAACCGTCGGGCAGTCCGCCGTCCGGACGCAAGAGACCGGCCAGCCAAGAACGCTGTACAGCTCGACCTTCCGCCGGCGGAGAGGCATGCCAGCCCAGCCCAGCCCAGCCCGCCCCGCCCTGCCCGGGCAGGGCGGGGCGGGGCGGGCTGATCGAGGCTGAGTTCCTGCTCGACCGCGAGCCGTCCGGCCCCGCCCGCCGGGGGCCGCCTGGCGCCACTGCTCCTCGCCACCAGTGGCGGGGACGCCCGATTTCGCGCTCCCCGTGGTCGACGTTCATGCCTGTCAGCGCACTGCGCCGAAAAACTCGCGGATATCGCTGACGAGGAGGTCGGGGGCTTCGAGCGCGAGGAAGTGGCCGCCGCGGTCGAGTTCGGTCCACCGTACGACGTTGTGGTCGCGCTCGGCCCAGGGGCGGATCGTCACGTCCCGGGCGGAGACCAGCACGGCGGTGGGCACCGTCCCGCGTCCGTGCGCCGGCCAGCCCGCTTGGCCGTCCTCCCACTCGGCGTCGCACGCTCCGGCGCCCCCGCCGTCGGCTGCGCCCCCGCTCCAGGACTGCGCGGAGATCTCCTCGTAGTAGACCTGGGCGGCAGAGGCGGCGGTGCCGGTCAGCCAGTACAGCGACACCCCGGTCAGGATGCGGTCGCGGCCGACGCTGTCCTCCGGCAGTCCGTCCTCCGGGTCGGTGAGCTCCTTGAACTTCTCCACGATCCAGGCGAGCTGCCCGGCAGGAGAATCGGTGAGGGCGTAGGCCACCGTCTGCGGACGCTTGGAGTTGCACTGCAGGTAGCCGTCGTTGAAGTCCTGCATCCGACGCCAGCGATGCTTTTCGGCCGCGGTGAGACCGTCCATCTCGCCCTCCTCGTCGATCGGGAAGGTGATGACGGCGTTGAGGTGGATGCCGATCACGTGCTCCGGGGCATGGCGGCCCATCTCAGGGGCCACCCATGAGCCGGTGTCGTAGCCCTGGACGCCGTAGCGCGTGTAACCGAGGCGGGACATCAGTCCGGTGAACACCTGGGCCATTGCGGCCGCACCCATGCCCGGCCCGGCCAGGGGCGTGGAGAAGGCGAACCCCGGCAGGGAAGGGATGACCAGATGGAAGGCGTCGGCGGGATCGCCGCCGTGCGCGCGCGGATCGGACAAGGGCCCGATGACGTCGAGGAAGTCCACCACGGAGCCCGGCCAACCGTGCAGCAGCATCAGCGGTGTGGCATCGGGCTCGGGCGATCGCACGTGCAGGAAGTGGATGTTCTGTCCGTCGACGGTGGTCATGTACTGGGGGTGTGCGTTGAGCGCCTCCTCGTGCGCCCGCCAGTCGTAGCCCGTGTGCCAGTACGTGGCCAGATCCTTGAGGTAGGCCACCGGAACCCCCCGGCTCCAGCCCACACCGGGCAGCTCGTCCGGCCAGCGGGTAGCCGCCAGGCGGGCGTACAGATCATCGATTCGGGCCTGCGGGACGTCGATGCGAAATGGGCGGATGCCGGGTGTCGTGTTCGCCATGGCGGGCACGCTACGGCCCACTTGGGTCAGGTTCCGTCCTAACCCTCGGGCAGTCTGGAGCCATGCTGGACACGTCCGGGCGGCTGCTGAAGCTGCTCTCCCTGTTGCAGACCTCCCGCGAGCGGACTGGAGCCGAGCTGGCCGCACGCCTCGCGGTCAGCCGGCGCACCCTGCGCCGCGACGTGGAACGGCTGCGCGATCTCGGCTACCCCGTGCACGCCACCCGCGGAACCGCCGGCTACCGGCTCGGTGCCGGAGCGACGCTGCCCCCACTGCTCCTCGACGACGACGAGGCCACCGCCGTCGTGGTGGGCCTGCGCACCGCGGCCGGCGGCCCGGTCACCGGAATGGAGGAGTCCTCGCTGCGTGCACTGGCCAAGCTGGAGCAGATGCTGCCCTCCCGGCTGCGACACCGGGTCCACACCCTGCACACCGCTACCATCCGCGCCGGCGCGGAACCGGCACCCGAGGTCTGCGCGGACACCCTCATGGCCATCGCCGAGGCACGCCGCCGACGCGAGCGGCTCCGCTTCGACTACGCCAGCCCACGCCACGGCCATGGCATGCGCTCCGCCGAGCCGCACAGCCTGGTCAGCTTCGGCCGCTACTGGTACCTCGTCGCCTGGGACAACGACCGCGCCGACTGGCGCACCTTCCGAGTCGACCGCCTCACCCCACGCGCCCCGACCGGCCTACGGTTCAGCCCCCGTGAACTCCCCGGAGGGCAGGACGTGGCCACCTACCTGTCGCATCAGTTGTCGTCGCTCACCTGGCCGGTGCGAGCCACCGTCACCCTGCACGAGCCGGCCGCAGCGATCACCGACCGCATCTGGCCCGGCATGGGCGTCGTCGAACCTGTCGACGACCACACCTGCCTGCTGCACCTGGGCGCTGACACCCCCCGCGACCTCGCCTGGATGATCACCTCGGTAGACGCCGATTTCACCCTCACCCACGCCCCACCCGGACTTGCCGACGCCCTGCACGCCCAAGCCACCCGCTGCCTGAACGCCCTCCACGCAACCCAGGGCTTGTCCCAACCTTGTTGATCGCTGCGACCAGCACGGTTGACCGCAAAAGGATGGAGAGCCCGTCCTACCTGTCGACGACAGCAGACCGTTGGTCCAGGTGGCGAAGGGCGCCTAACGAGCTCGTGCATGGTTGGCGGTGCGGTGCTGGATCGTGGTCCCTGATCATGTTCGTGTGGTGGGGAACGGGTCTCGTGCAGCGATCATCAGCGACCGGAGTTTCACAGGGCTGTCTGCTGACGTGATCGCCGAACTCGTCGCCGAGGTGGGTCCGTTGTGGCATGAGCGGCATCAGGCGGGACTGGAGTCCAGGCCACGGAAGCGGGCCGTCGGGGCCGGCGCAAAGCACCGGCTGGTCTTCATCGACCGGCTCCTGGCCACGCTTGTCCACCTCCGCCACGGTGCCACTCACGACGTGCTGGCCTGCTGGTTCGGCGTCGACCGCTCCACGATCACCCGGGCGATCGGCGAGGACTGGTACGAGGAGATCCGCGAACGCCAACGCAAGGCGCACTCCTCACGCCGTATCGCGTCGAGCACGGCATCGCACACCTAAGCATGCTTACTGAGAACCGCCCTGGACGACCTCGCCGGCATCCTCGACAACCGCTTCCTGCATACCGCCGCGAGCGCGCCAGGTCTTCGAGGCCTTCGCACGCGACCACGGGCACGCGGGTAATCTCCATCTCGTCCCTCGGTGCGGGCATGTGGGCGTGCCGGCAGCCCGGCGGCTCACCGGCGGGCCCGCTCGCCCTCATGGTGCCGCCCCTGTACTTCCTGCCCGGCCCCGACTTCCCCTCTTCTCGCCGCCTGCCTGTCCTCCTGGTCACCGGCCTCGTCATGCCCGCAGCAGCAACCCCGCACGGATGACCGCCGCACGGTATGCGCGGACTGGCGCGGTTGTGCGGCGAATGCCGTTACCCGCCGGGGGCGGAGGCCACCCGTAGGCCCGTGACCGGCCCCACGCCAGCGGGTCCGGCCCGCACCCGTGCAGACGAGACGAAGGAGTACGGCATGGCGAAGGCCCGCGACATCATGACGGCCGACGCGACGTGCATCGGCGCGAACGAGACGGTCCTGGATGCCGCGGAGAAGATGGCCCGGCTCAG
>NZ_SSBM01000081.1:0-7260 GCF_004795115.1 Streptomyces sp. A0592 | reverse complement strand
CGTACGGCGTCCGGCGACCGGCTGCGGTGCCGTCAGAGCTTCGAGAGCTCGTCCAGCAGGTCGTCCAGCCCCAGCGAACCCTGCGACAGCGCCGCCATGTGCCAGGCCTTCAGGTCGAAGGAATCGCCGTGCGCCGCACGCGCGTTGTCCCGGCCCAGCAGCCAGGTGCGCTCGCCCAGCTTGTAGCCGATCGCCTGTCCCGGCATGGACAGGTAGCGGGTCAGCTCGCTCTCCACGAACTCCGCGGGCCGGCCGCTGTGCAGGCCGAAGAACTCCTGCGCGAGGTCCACGGTCCATGTCTCGCCCGGGTGGAACGGCGAGTCCGCCGGGATCTCCAGGCCCAGGTGCATGCCGATGTCGACGATGACCCGCGCCGCGCGCATCATCTGGCAGTCCAGGTAGCCCAGGCGCTGCTCGGCGTCCTTGAGGTAGCCCAGTTCGTCCATCAGCCGCTCCGCGTACAGCGCCCAGCCCTCGCAGTTGGCGCTGACCCAGCCGACGGTGGCCTGGTAGCGGGAGAGCTGGTCCGCCACGTGCGTCCACTGAGCGAGCTGCAGGTGGTGGCCAGGGACGCCCTCGTGGTACCAGGTGGACACCAGGTCGTAGACCGGGAAGCGGGTCTGCCCCATGGTGGGCAGCCAGGTGCGGCCGGGCCGGGAGAAGTCCTCCGACGGGGAGGTGTAGTACGGGGCCGCCGGGCCGCCCGGAGGGGCGATGCGGGACTCCACCTTGCGCACGCGCTCGGCCAGTTCGAAGTGGGTGCCGTCGAGGTTGGCGATGGCCTCGTCCATCAGGCCCTGCAGCCAGGCCTGGACCTCGTCCACTCCTTCGATGTGGGTGCCGTGCTCGTCCAGGTGCTTCAGCGCCTCCCAGGGGCCCGCGCCCGGGAGGATCTTGGCCGCCTCGGTCTTCATCTCGGCGAGCAGCCGGTGGTACTCCGACCAGCCGTAGGCGTACGCCTCGTCCAGGTCCAGGTCGGTGCCGTTGAAGTAGCGGGACCAGCGGGCGTAGCGCTCGCGGCCCACCGTGTCGGGCCGGCCCTCGACGGCGGGCGCGTACACCGCGGCCATCCAGTCGCGCAGTTCGACGACGGCAGCGGTGGCGCCGGCGGCCGCGGCGTCCAGCTCGGCGCGCAGGGCCTCCGGGCCGCCGGAGGCGAAGTCCTCGAAGAAGGCCGCGGCGGTGCCGTCCTGGCCGGCCCAGGTGGTCAGCTGGCCGATCATGGTCCCGGTGGCGCGCGGGCCGCCGTACAGGCCGCGGTCCAGGCCGAGCTGCAAGGTCTCGCGGTAGCCGGCGAAGGCGGTCGGGACGGCGCGCAGCCGCTCGGCGATGGCCGCCCAGTCCTCGTCGGTGTCGGCCGGGGTCAGGGAGAAGACCTCGCGGACCGAGTGCGCGGGGCTGTGGATGTTGCTGACCGCGCGCAGGTCCTCGTCGGCCTCGTGGACCGCGAGTTCGGCCGTGAGGCGTTCGCGGAGCAGACGGCCGCAGCGCCGCTCGGCGTCGCTGTCGGCGCCGGGCAGTGCCTCGGCGGCGTCGAGGCGGGCGAGGGTCTCGCGGGAGAGGTCGGCGACGGCGGCGCGCCCCGCCGGCGAGAAGTCGGGGAGCCTGGCGGAGCTCTCGGCAACACCCAGGTAGGTGCCGGCGATCGGGTCGAGGGCGATGAGGCCGTCGACGTAATCGTCGGCCACCTGGCGGGGCAGCCGGGGGGCGCTGCCGGTGTGGAGGGTCTCTGACATGCGGCCATCTTCGTATGTCATGCGTGCTCCCGTCATCACCGATTGCCGTCGGCCTCCTGACACGGGCCGGAGCACGGCTGTCGGATTCGACCCGAAGTGATCAACCAGCCCTGTGTACAAGCCACTTCGGGGGATCTGCGGGGCGCGGCCGGTGATGGCGGGGTCCGGAGTTTGGCCGGATCTGAACGGAGGCGCCCGCTCCGGCCGGAGCGGGCGCCTCGGGGTTCCGAGGGGCCGGGCTCAGTGCGGGCGGCGCGGGGCCTGCTGCTCGTGCGCCGCTCCGAGGGGAAGCTCGTACGGCAGCCGCGAGCCGACGGGCTTCGCGTCCAGCCGGGCCGTGATCACCAACGTGCCCTCCTCGATCTGGTAGTCGAGCGGGAGGCCGAGACCGCGCATGGCGGCGACCATGCCGGTGTTCGCGGCCCGGGTGACGGCGTAGACGCTGTCGCACCCGGCCTCGACGGCCATGGCGATGAGCCGACGCAGCAGCTCGGAGCCGATGCCGCGGCGCTGCCAGTCGTCCTCGATGAGCAGGGCGATCTCGGTCTCGTCGCCGTCCCACAGGAGGTGGCCGAGCGCGACGAGCTTGCCGGAGGCGGTGGTGGCGGCGAGGGTGCGGCCGAAGCGGGGGCTGAGCAGGTGGCCGAGGTAGCGGTCGGCGTCGGCGACGGGGCCGTGGTAGCGCAGCCCGAGGGTCCGCTCGGAGCAGCGGTCGTGCATGGCGCGGGCCGCGGGCAGGTCGGAGCCGTCGGCGCGGCGCACGGTGATCTCGTTGCCCTCGGGGAGGGTCAGTACGTCCTGGCTGCGCGGGACGCGCGGACCGAGCCGGGCGTCGAGCTCGACGAGGGCGCGGGCCCGGGCGAACTCGGTCGGGGTGAAGGGCAGGTAGGGCCGCTCCACGGTGATCGCACCGCCCGAGGGGTCGCGCAGCCGCATGACCGTCGCCTCCAGCACGCCCTCGACCGGGGCGTCCGCGCCGGCGTTCGGGCGGCCCGAGAGGGTGGTCGCCGGGATCGAGTGGATCGTGCAGCGGCCGAGCAGCTGGCGCAGGGCGAGGGGCAGCTCGGCGGCGTCCAGCGCGGTACGGGTGGCCAGGCCCAGCAGCCGGGTCGGGGTGTCGACGAGGTCGTGGGCGTCGGCGCGCTCGATCCAGGTGCTGTGGCCGCCGGCCCGCGCGACGGCGCGGGTGAGGTCGCCCGAGGGGAGCCACTGCGGGGCGCGCAGCAGGAACTCGTCCACGGTGCCGCCCTCGGGGAGCGGGTGCGTCTGGAGGGTCAGGATGTCGACGCCGTTGCGGGCGAGGGCGGTGCACAGGACGGCCAGGGAGCCGGGCTGGTCGCGTACGGTCGTGCGCATGCGCCACAGGGTGGTGGTCCCGGCAGCCCCCGAGGGCCCGGGGGTCCCGGCAGTCCCAGCGGTCCTGGGGGCGGCGTCGGCCGCCGGCGGTGCGGGATCGCCCGGCGGCGGTGTGCTGGGCGGCGGCGCATGGCTGTGGCGCCGGGCCCACCACGTGTGGAATGCCGCGGTCACCAGCAGCGCGATGGCCGAGGCGACCAGCAGGATCGGGCCCCGGGGGCCGTGCACGACGAGATTGGCGATGGCATCGGCGACCGCGACGGCGCAGAACAGTGCGGCGAGTTCGACGACGTCGCGGCGCCAGTGGTGGCGGTGGGGACGCTGGGCGGAGGCGTGGGCACGGTCAGTCATGCACACCACTGTTGCTCAAGGGTGTTGCGTGATCACGAACGATCTGTGACCGACTGGTTAAGTGTCCATCTGGCCGATTTCACCCAGTTTTCGGGGCCTTTTCCGGTCGGCCTACTGGCCCACGCGCCCGGGCCGGAGGGTCCGGCTGAAGAGTACGCCCCCGCCCTGGCGGCGCAACCGGACGGTGAGGTCGCCGCTGCCCCCGTCGATGTCGACCTCCCCGTAGTAAGGGGGGTTCTCGGACGGCGACATGTTGGCGAAGGGGGCCGACTGGACGAAGGCCGTCTCCGGGCCGAAGGTGGCGTAGAGCCGCCCGGCCGGGAAGCCGCCGGCCCCGATGGGGCCGGAGACGAACTCCCAGAACGGCGAGAAGTCGGAGAAGGCGGCCCGCTCCGGCGCGTAGTGGTTGGCCGCGGTGTAGTGCACGTCGGCGGTCAGCCAGAGGGTGCCGGTGATCCGCCGGTGCTTGATGTGCCGCAGCAGTTCGGCGATCTGCAGCTCCCGGCCCAGCGGGGCGCCCGGGTCGCCCTGGGCGACGGCCTCGAAGTTCGCGGCCCCGTCGGGGACGACGATGCCCAGGGGCATGTCGGAGGCGATGACCTTCCAGGTGGCGCGGGAGCGCGAGAGCTCGCGCTTGATCCAGGCCAGCTGCTCGGGGCCCAGGATGCCGATCGGGTCCTCGGCCTGGTCGCCGGGGGAGTTGGCGCTCCGGTAGGTGCGCATGTCGAGCACGAAGACGTCGAGGAGCGGGCCGTACCGCATCACGCGGTACATCCGCCCCTCGGCGCGGCCGCCGCGCAGGTCGGTGACCGGGAAGTACTCGCCGAAGGCGCGGCGGGCTCGGGCGGCGAGGGTGTCGGCCTCCTTGACGGTGTAGCGGGGGTCGTCGATGAGCTGGCCCGGGTACCAGTTGTTGCGCACCTCGTGGTCGTCCCACTGGGCGAGGACGGGGACCTGGGCGTTGAACGCGAGGAGGTTGCGGTCGAGGAGGTTGTAGCGGAAGTTGCCGCGGAACTCGTCGAGGGTCTCGGCGACCTTGGACTTCTCGGCCGTGGTGATGTTGCGCCAGACGGTGCCGTCGCGCAGGGGCACGGCCGACTTGATGGGCCCGTCGGCATAGATCGTGTCCCCGCTGAAGAGGAAGAAGTCGGGGTTGCGCCGGAGCATCTCGTCGAAGACGCGGTAGCCGCCGACATCGGGGTTGATGCCCCAGCCCTGGCCCGCCAGGTCCCCGGACCACAGGAAGCGCACGTCGCGGCGGCGCGAGACCGGGGTGGTGCGGAAGGTGCCGTGGACGGGTTCGGAGGTGCGGCGGGGGTCGTCGGGGTCGGCCAGGACGACCCGGTAGTGGACCTGCTGCCCCGGCGGGAGGTCGCGCAGGACGGTGGTCCCGGTGAAGTCGCTCGACGGGCCGAGCAGCGGGCCGCGGTGGCGGCGTACGGCGTAGCGGAACGCCTCGCTCGGGGAGGTCTCGACGTACATCCGCGCAAGGCGGTCGGATCGGGTCCACACGGTGGCCGCGTGCGCGGTGATCTCGCCGGACTGGACGCCCCAGTGCGCGTTCGGCCGGCCGGAGCGGGCGAAGGCGGGGGCGGCGAGCGCCGGAGCGGCGAGCAGCGCGGAGGACAGGGCGAGGGAACCGCCGATGAGGGACCGTCGGGTGTGTGGGGTCGATGCCATCGGTGCGTCTCCAGGGGGCGGCGAGGGCGGGTCGGACCAGCGTGCCGTCGCGCACCGGCCCGGCCGCGTCGCCCACGCGAACCGCGGATGAACAGCCGCCAGCCGCTCATCCGTTCAGACGTTCAGGCTTCAGGCGTTCAGAAGTCCGACCTCTTGACTCAGACCCTGCCCTGCCCTGCCCGGTTCCGCCCTGTCCTGCCCCGCTTTGGTTCCGCCCCCACACTCACGCGACCGGGACGGCGGCGCGGCGTGCCGTGTCCAGCACCACGCGGGCGACGAGCGCCGGATCGTCGCTCATCGGGACGTGGCCGCAGCCCGGCAGGCGGACCAGCCGTGCTCCGGGGACGGTGTGCTTGGCGCGCACGCCCTGACGGCGCAGCAGCAGCCGGTCGCGGGTGCCCCAGGCGATGGTGACCGGCAGCCCCGGCACGTCGTGGGTGAAGCGTACGGAACCACCCGCGGCCAGGGTGTCCTCGAACCCGGTGGCGTGGCGCAGGGCGAGGGTCTCGGCGACCACGGCCTCGGGTGAACGCCGGGACGGACGTCCGTAGATGATGCCCGTGAGCGCGGCGCGCCCGGCGGCGCTGCGCGAGAGCCGGTCGACGGCGGGCAGGGGCAGCGTCCGGGCGCCGGCCCGCAGGGCGAGGAGCGCGGCGAAGGCGTAGCGGCGTTCGCCCCCGGTCCAGAACCCGGCGGGGGAGAGAGCCGTGATCGAGCGGACGAGATTGCTCCGGCCCATCTCGAGAGCGAGCAGGCCGCCGAGGGAGTTGCCCGCGACGTGCGGGCGCTCGACGCCGAGGGCCGTGCAGAGCGCTCCGAGCGCCGGGGCCACGGTGTCCAGGGAGTACGGAACGCCCTTGGGCAGCGGCTCCGAGGCGCCGAAGCCGGGCAGGTCGACGGCGATCACGTCGTGCTCGGCGGCCAGGATGTCGGTCACCGGGTGCCAGGCCTGGAGGTGGTGGCCGATGCCGTGGAGCAGGAGAAGCGGTTCGCCCGAGCCCTTGCGCTCGTAGGCGACCGTGGTGGTGCGGGTGCCGAGCGGCGAATCGATCGTGAAGGAGACCGTGGCGGTCATGCTGCTCCTCGTCGGTTGGACTGCTGCGAGACACGCTGTCAGGAGTGCCCACCGCCATGATTACCGTCGGGTAGCCCTTGACTACAAGCCCTTGTGGCGCACGAGAACATCCCATGAACGGCTTGATACATATGCCCGATCTGCCCGGCAAAGGTATGAGCATTGGTCTTGACCAAGGGGGTGCACCGTCCTATCGTCGCAGGGATAGTGCAGGAACCTTTAATAAACAAAGGCGCGGAACTGCCGCTGGAACACACGGCGAGTGCAGCGATGGCAGGAGGAGTCAGGGTGGGGACCACACAGCTCGAAACGGTGCCGGAACCGAAGTACTGGCACCTCAAGACCGTCCTCAGCGAGGCGCTCGACCAGGATTTCGCCGTCGGCGAGGTGCTGCCCAACGAGCGTGAACTCGCAGCCCGCTTCGGAGTCGCCCGCGCGACCCTGCGTCAGGCACTGGAGCAGCTGGAGCTCGAAGGCCGGCTGCAGCGCCGCCGCGGCGTCGGCACCACCGTCGCCCCGCCGCGCGTCGGCGTCGCCGTCGGCAGCGCGCAGCACAGCTGGCCCGGGGAGGCAGTCGACGGCTGGGAGCCGCAGGACGCCTCGGAGTCCCTGCCGCCCGCGGCGGTGCTGAAGCTCCTCGGAACCGGTGGGCCGTTCGCCGCCGACCAGCCGGTCCACACCGTGCGCCGCACCAGGATGACGAACGGTCAGGCCGTCGCCGCCGAGCTGCTGTACGTGCCGGCCGCCTCGGTGCCCGGACTGCCCGCCATCGAGGCCCCGTCGGGTCCCGCCCGTGCCCGTGCCGTCCTGCGCGAGCTGCAGCGGCTGGTCCTCGACGGCCAGGACCGCTCGGTGGAGCTGGGCTCCGCCCGCGCCGACGACGCCAAGGAACTGGACCGGCTGCCCGGCGCTCCGGTGCTCCTGGTCACCACGCGGTACTTCACCGCCGCGGGCACGGCCGCGGTCTCCGTGGCCACCTACCGCGCCGACACCTGCCGCCTCACCTTCGGGGACTCGGGCGGCGTCGAGATCACGCACGAGCCCGTCGCCTCCTGACCCCGG
>NZ_SSBM01000080.1:0-7894 GCF_004795115.1 Streptomyces sp. A0592 | reverse complement strand
TACCCGACCATCGTCAAACCATCAGCCGAATACTCAACCACACGCCCCACAATCTCCGTCATGACACCCGACCGTACTAACCACCAAACCCGATCCGACCCGTGTTCCGCCACCGGCAGAACAACACCGATGCCCCTCTGAAACACGGGACGAACCCAGCACTCAGAGACTCGAGATCAACACACCGCCCCCCCTTGGCACCCACCTCAGTCACACCCCAAGCCCCTCCCAGCACATTGGCCACGAACCCACCGACCCAACCACCAGAATCAGGCAAACCACCCGCAGGTTCACGGTGAACAACCCTCCGGCGGCGACGGCCTGGTCGACGCCCATCCCGGCGGCGTGGGCGTCGAAGAGGATCCGGGCGACGTCGATCCCCCGGTCGTCGAGCCGGCCTCTCTGGGCGGCGATGTCGGGCCAGGCCGGGGAAGCGAGGATCGCATCGCGAACCACCCTGAAGGCATCGTCTCCTTCACGCGCCGAAACCCGCCAGCCGGCCCGTGTTCGGCCTTCGAGGGCGCGGGCGGCTGCTCGAAGGCGTCGGCCGCCCGCTGGACGCGGTCACGCACCACGGCCGGGGCGTGGGCGGCGGCCACCGCCAGGAGGTCGCCGAGCGCGGCGACCTCACCGGAGCCCTCGTCCTGCCCAGCACGGCCCGAGAGTTGCGACGCTTCACAGATCCGGTATTCGGCTAGCGCCCAGTCCGCCGGGGACGACGTGCGGGGTGAAGCGTTCCCTGACGCGGGGCATGGGGGTTGGGCACCATCAACGGCCGGGCGGCGGCGTGGGCCAGGCGCTCGTCGAGCTGAAGAGCCGACGGTGCGGCAGCACCGAGCGGGACATCGACAACGCGTCCGCCCAACCCGGCCGCATGGCCTCGGGGGTGACCGTGCGGCCAGCAGCACGCTCGCGTCAACGGACTTCGTGGTCGGCCGCAGTACCGCCGCGGTCAGCGCCCTCGTCGTGGCGGGCGTGACTGAAAACGCGAGGTTAAGGCATCATCGCCTGCTTGAATGGGCGGCGTCTTGATCTCTCCCAGGGAGTGAACATGCCCAACTTCATACGCAAGGCCGCTGTCTTAACCGCGGCGATGGCGGCATCGCTGCTCGCGGTCGTGGCCCCCGCGGCCCAGGCCAACACCCTGTCCCCCGCAGCCCAGGCCGACACCCTCTATCCGATCGGCGGCGGCACCGGGATCTTTCAGCAGTTCGTGCAGACGCCGACGGAAACGAAGATCAAGAGCTGTACGTTGACGGCGGTCGGCTACGACAACGCCGGCAACCTCGTGGGCCTGACCAACGCCCACTGTTTCGTCGACGACGCGGGCAACAAGGTGCACGGCGACAAGGTCTACCTCGACAGGTCTCCGCACGGCAGCTTCTTCGCCCCCGCCCCGTTGCCCAGCAGCCTTGAGTTCCTAGAGGTCGGCGTGATCGGCGAGGTGACCTACATCAGCGAGGGCAACGGTTACTACACCGGCGGTGTGGCAGGACCCGACTACGCCGTGATCAAGTTCGACCCGGCCAAGGTGACCCCGACGAACACGGTCAACAGCCCGTCGGGCCCGGTGACCATCACCTCACTCGGCGCCCGCCCCGCTGTCGGCACTCGCCTGTGCAAGATGGGCCACCGGACCGGAAAGACTTGTGGCAACGTCGTCGGCCACGGCCCGGCGACCATCGGCCGCTTCACCAGCGTCATCGCCACCAACGCTGGCGACTCCGGCGGGCCCGTCGTCAACGGAACCACCCTCGTCGGCAATCTCTGGGGCTTCCCCGGCCACACCTCGATCGAGTTCATCATCAGCGACATGAACACCCGAGGCGGTGTGGGCGCAGGCTTCCACCTCGCCTGACCTCCTGCCATCAGCCCGGCGGCGCCCACTCCTGCGGTGAGCGCCGCCCACCGTTGGCAGCCGGCCAAGAACCGCGGTGCTCGGCAAGCCCGACCCCTGCGTAGGACTTGCCGATCAGCGGCGCGATCCTGCCCCGCCCCGCCGGGCACCGGGCGGCGGCCTGGCTGAGGTCCCTGCCCGGTCCGGCCGGGAACTGGATGGGCTCTCCGGCTGATGCCGTTCAGGAGGCGACCGCCGGCTTGGACCCGGCGGACTGCTATGACCGCGACCGGCACGGCCACGGGGAAGTCCCCGAGAGCTTCGCGAGCAGCTGGACATCGGGCTCACCCTGGGCTCCACCGAGTGGCACACCCCGGGGCACAAGGCGATCCTCCTGGCGGTGACCGGCAGCGTCATCGGCATGGGCGCAGGCGCTCGCCGACGACCCCACCACCGCGATCGAGGAGGACCTGCCCGCGCCGAGCGCGGTACTCGACTGCGCGGTCGACGTCCTCGCGACGGCCGTCCCCTCGGCGTGATCGCTCTCGCCGTGGCCTCGGGGATGGCCTTGTTCCGGGCCTGCCCCCTGGAGGCGGCCCCGGCGCCGTGGAGGCAGAGGAAGGCGTCGGCCGGTCAGTTCCGTACACGCGGTCCATGAGAGCCTCCCCGATGTCGGCGTACTCGCCGCGCGCGGCGAACTGGAGCACCTTGCACAGCGCCGCCAGCTCCCCGAACCGGCCCGCCGGGCTGCCCTGCCGGTCAGGCGTTCACCGGCTGGCCTCCCAGGTGCGGGCGGCGGCGAGCATGTCGAGTGTCCAGGGCTCGGCGCCGTGGTCGGTGATCTGCTCCCACAAGCTGACGGTGGCGTCGGCGAATGCGTCGACGGCAGCGGGCCGGGCGGTGGCGTAGGCCGGGATGCGGGCGGCCCATTGGTGGGCCTGCTCGGGGCTGTGGCCGGAGCGGACAAGCCACACAGCCCATAGGGCGGCGTCGATCCAGGCCGCCCCCCGGGAGGCCCATGCCCAGTCCACGACGCGGACGCCATCGGCGGTGATCAGGACGTTCGTGGGGAACCAGTCCGTGTGCAGCAGCGCGTCGCCGTCGAACAGGTCCGGGGCGGAGGTGTGCTCGCGCATGCGGTCCGGCATGGTCCGCACGGTTACCCCGGCGGGGGCCGTGAGCTGCGACAGCCGGGACAGGGTGTCGGCGACGAGGGACAGGTCCGGGGAGCCGGGCGTGTAGTCGGCGTGACGGCCGTCGGCGTCTTCGAAGGCGAGCAGGTCCCAGCCGTGGCCTTCGGCCCGCCACAGCAGCGCGGGGGCGATCCCGGCCACGTGCGGGTTGATGGCGGCTTCGCGGGCCTGGGTCCAGATCCGTGGATGCCCGGTCCGCAGACCCTTGACGAACAGGGTGGTGGTGACCGTGTAGATGTGGGCGGCGATCTCGGAGTTGAGGCCCCCTCCGGCGGTCTCGTACTTGAGGACTGGACTGGTGCGTTCGGTGATGAGGGCGAGGGCGTCGGTGGGGAGTTCGGTCATGCGGTGGGTGGGCATGAAGGTCAGGCTTCCAGACGTGCGGGGGCCCCGGCGCCGGTTCGCGGCGGGGCCCCCGGTTCGGGCGCGGATTAGTTGTAGGGGTTGTCGTCGCCGCAGCCCTGCGCGGTGGGCGCGGTGTAGGCGGTGATGTCCTCGATGATCTGGACCTCGTCGGTCTCGGCATGGCGGGTCCGGCCGAGGGTGAGGGTCACGGCGCTGGTCAGGGTGGGGGCGGGGCGGGCTTCGAGCAGGGTCGGGCTCATCGGGTGGTCTCCTTCGGTTGGCCGTGCTGGCAGTAGCTGACCAGTGGTGCCTTCGCCTCCTGAAAGATGCGCGCCATCGGGCGGCACACCCGGCACGAGCCGGAGAGCGTGCAGCCTGCGCATCCGCCGGTGCGAAGCATGAGGGGATCGGCGCCGGCGCCGAGTCGAGCCAGACCTTCGACGCCCTCGGCGTCCAGGTCCACGTACGGGTCACGGCCTACCTTGCAGATGGAGGCGTGGCCGTGGGCGTCGACGCGGAAGAAGGTGTGGCCGGCCGGGCACCCGGTGAATGGGGCCCGCCGGGTGAGGTGTTCGGGGGACTGCGTGGGCAGCGTTTCGGCGCCGCCGTGGATGGTGGGCGACATGTTGGCGTACTCCCGCCACGGCAGGCCCAGCCGGCCGGCCCATGCCCGCATTGCGTGCTGCTCGTGGCGTTGCGGCGGGTGATGATCAGGCTGAGTTCCAGGTTCAAGCCGGCGTCTACGGCATTGTCGAGGCCGCGGGAGAACTTCCGGAAACCTCCGCGGCGGCGGGTGAGGCCGTCGTACGTCTCCGCGCTCGCCCCGTACACGGACAGGGTGAGCTTCGCCGGCCGGTAGGTGGTGAGGAGGGTCATGGTGGGCTCGTGCCACAGCCGTGAGCCGGCGAGAGGAGTTTCACCACCATGCCGAGGCGGTGGGCGTAGCGGTAGGCGGAGGGGAAGTCGGGGTCGACGAGGGGTTCGCCGCCGGTGATCTCCAGCCACGCGACTCCGGCGTCCCGCATGACGCGCAGGAGGTGCTTCTTGCGCGGGCGGGTGAGGCCTTCGAACCGCTTCTCCCCGAGGTAGCAGTGTTCACAGTCGTAGTCGCAGCCGAGGTTGATCTCCCAGGTGCCGCGGGAGTGCCGGAACCGGCCCGGGTGGCGGACACGTACGACAGTGGAGACGCGGTGCCCGGTGAGGTTGAGGTCCCACGCTGTGCGGGCGGTGTCGGCCAGCCACGCGGGGGTGATGGCGGCGCGGGTGACGGCCTGCCGCAGCTCCATGCACCTGCGTGCGGGGATCTTCACCGCACGAGGGCTGTCGGCGCGCAGAAGAAGGTGTTCGTCCTCGTACGGGGCGGCGATCAGGGCGTGCACGGATCCTCCTCGGGTGGCAGGGCGGTTTGCGGGTTGGCGGCGGGGGTGTGCAGGCGGGAGCCGAGGCTCGCCCAGCGCGCGCCGCCGGTCCGGCCGCGTGGGTCGCCGGTTGTGTGCGGCTCCGCAGCCGGTGTTCCGGGGCGTGGAGGATGGTCGCGGAACAGCCCGGCCGCGGGCAGTCAAAGGGCAGTGCCGTCCGCACACCGGCACGTGTTCACCGGCGGGTCCGGGGCGTGGCCACGTAGAGCAACGGCCAAGCCTGCCGGACGGTGGTGAGGCTGGCGGCGGCCAGTCACGGGGCGCCCAACGCGGCTCCCTGTATCAGGACCTGTGCCTCCCGGCCGGAGGACAGGCGCAACCACAGGTAGGCAGTGCCGCAGTCCACTCCGGCCCATCCGGAGCCAATCTGCACGACGGTTCCGGTGACCCGCTCCGGCTGCCGGCGGCTGCGCTCTTCGGGCGGTACAACGGTCCAGCCGGTCACGGTGTCGCCGATCTCGTACGGGCAGTGGGCGCGGGTCATGGTCGTCACCTCGCCCCCGGATGCGGCTGGTCGGGCTCGTCGGGCAGGCGGGCCTGCCGGGGGCCCGTGAACGCGGGGTCGAGGTCCAGGTATCGGTCGGCGGCGGCGAGGAAGCGGGCGAAGCTGCCGGCGGCGCGCTCCCGCAGGCCGGGGCTCGGGGCCCCGTACGGCGCGGGGAGCATGGGGCGGGGTCTGGCGGACGCGGTGTTCACCGTCTTCCTCCGGGGGTCGGTCCGGGGCGGGCGCCGACCCGTGACGGGACGGCAGGTGACCAGTGAACGCCCACGGCCGCGGGCCAGACAGGAAGGATTGGGGTGGTCCGACTCTCCTCCAACCGGAAGACTTTGCGTGCGCATTACCGGCCACCTGGTTCGGAGTATGGCCGTGCGGCTACGTTCTGCGTCATGGCGGGCAATGACGCACTCCGAGCACGCGTGGCCGAACTCGGCCTGACACAGGACGAGTTAGCAGGCCACATGAACACGGCACTCCTGCGGATCACCGGCAGACCGGGCGAGGTGTCCGCACGGACCGTGCGGAACCTCCTGAACGGGACGACGCGGCAGCCGATCGGCCGGACGCGCGCAGCACTGGAAGACGTGTTCGGATGCCCCATCACCGATCTAGGGTTCGGCACACCTCGAACCACCGCCCCACCGGAGGACCCCGTGCTCCGACGCACCTTCATCACCTCCAGCGCCGCCGTTGCCGCGGCCGCCGTCGCTTCACCCCCGGCGGCCGCGGCCCCCCAGCGCGTCGGAGCGACCGATGTCGCCCGCCTCGAATCCGGGCTCGGGCGCCTGACCGAGATCGACGACCGGCAGGGAGGCCACCACGCCCTGGAGCGGGCCGCGCTCGCCGGAGCCACCGCCGCCCTCGCCCTGACCCGCGAGAATGCTTCCGCGCGGACTCGCGGCCGCCTGTTCGCCATCGCCTCCGACTACACATGTTGGGCTGCGTGGTCGTCCATCGACGCCCGCCGGCTCGATCATGCGGAGACCTACCTCGACCGGGCGCTGTCACTGGCCGGCCTCGGCAGCGACACCACAGCCGCGCTGCGGGTGTGGAACTTCCGCTCGATGCTCGCCTACCAGCGGGGCGACGGCGCCACCGCGCTCGCCGCCGGGCACGCAGCGCAGACCGCCACGATCACCCGCCGGGATCCGCTGTTCGCGTCCCTGGCGCACGCGAGGACGGCCGTGGCGCATTCCCACGCCGGAGACCGGCAGGCAGCCTTGCGCTCCCTGGGGCGGGCGGAAGGCGCCCTCGGTCGGGCGCGCGAAGTGCACCGTCCGTCGTGGGCCGACTTCTACGGCCGGGCCGAGCTCGACGCGCTCACCGCGATCGTGCAGGACAACGTGGGTCTGGGCGCGGAGGCCGAAGCCTCCTCGTACCGGGCGCTCGCCCAGATCCCCGCCCGCTTCCGGCGCAACCGGGCGCTCGCGACGGCCCGCCTCGCCCTCGCGCAGCTCCACCAGGGCGAAGCCGAGCTGGCGTGCACCTCCGCCGCCAGCGTCTTCACCGTGATGGACGGCGACCCGCTGCCCGCCCGGATGCGGACCCTCCTCGGAGACTTCCACCGTGACCTGCTGACCGCGGCACCGGGCTCGGCCGCCGCCATCAACTGGACCGACAACCTGCGCACGAACTGGAGCCGACCTTGATAGAGCTGCGGACCTTCACCCACACCGACCTCCCCACCATCCGGCAGACCCTCATCGACATCCACGCCCACATCCCCGAGTACCCCGCCGACGACGAGTTCGCCCAGCGCTTCCCGTGGTTCGTGGACCACTGGGGGAAGAACCCCGGCTTCGTGTGCGTCATGGGCTACGACGGCCCGACCCCGGTCGGCTACGCCTACGGGGCGCCGCTCACCGAAGGCCGGGAGTGGTGGCGCGGGCAGCTCGACCCCGTGCCCGAGAAGACGGTGACATTCGCAGTGTCGGAGCTGATGGTCCTGCCGAGGTGGCGCAAGACCGGCACAGCCGAGCGGCTGCACGCGACACTGCTGCACGGCCGGCCGGAGGCCCTGGCCGTGCTGCTCGTCGACACCACGCACCCGAAGGTGCAGTCGGCGTACGAGGAGTGGGGCTACAGCAAAGTCGGTGAGCAGCAGCCGTTCCCCGACTCCCCCGTATACGCCGTCATGCTCCGCCCCCTCCCCGCATAAGTTGCAGCGGCGGCTCGCCGTCGGGCAGCGTTGAACCGCTCCGTTCGTCGCTCCGCATACTGGCGTGCTGCAGCGAGGAGCCGCTGCCCGGCGCGGTCCGCACCAGCCTGTTCAGCGACGTTAGCCGGAAGCCATGCCGGAGTGGCGGATCAAGGCAAGGCATGCACATTGCCCCGACTTGCCCATTTTCGGCCAAATATGCGCGACAGGGGACGCCGACCGGGTCACGCGAACGCCTACGGCTGCTTGTGGACTGTGAGCACCCGATCACCGAAGACCTGAGCCCGACCTGCTCCGCACGCCTCGAACGGGCGAGCCCTAGGAGTTGTCGTCAAAGTGTCACGCCCACATCAGGAGCGACGCGAGGGTGACGGCTGCTTGGTAGGACTGGGCGGTCTTGTCGTACCTGGTCGCGATGCCGCGCCACTGCTTGAGCCGGTTGAA